>MFSB01000036.1 GCA_001784735.1 Candidatus Moranbacteria bacterium RIFCSPLOWO2_12_FULL_48_12 | reverse complement strand
CCGCGGCAAGCCGCGGGGAATTATACCCTAAGAGAGATCAAAATGAAAAATGACAGATTAAATTAATCTCTCCTTTGTCTTTACAATAAGCCATTCTATCACTAAAACTTTTACCACTTGTCATTCCCGCGAAAGCGGGAATCCAGACTGATACTTTTGGCTTACACACTGGATTCCGGGTCAAGCCCGGAATGACAGAACGGAGACAATGTTAAATGTGTTCACTATAGTAAATCATGCCGCTTTATTCAACAAAACGACAGGAAAATATCTGGCGTCCTCGTGATCAGAGGCTACCTTCAAATCGCTTATGGCAAAACATTGCGACAATATTTCAGTAAGCTCTTTTTCTTCCGGCGGCGACCAGTTACGCAGAGAATCCTTCTCGGACAATAGTAACTTTAGCACTTCTCTCAAGTGTGGATTATTCGGATTACTTTCCTTGATGTATTCGGTAAGTTTTTCTATTGCGATACGGCGATTCAGCAGGCGTTTCTTGGAATTAGCGCATGACCAGAGAATGCGTAACTTCAAAAGGTTGATTGTTTGCCTATCACCCAGTGTTCTGTCAAACGTTTTTTGTATCACGCCCGCCAAGTTTCCTTCATTATAATATGTTTTATCCAAGAACTGAAAACGACTGATAAACACCCCGTCTGCTTTCAGCAGACCGCGCACCTTTTCTAGAAAAATAGCTTCTTTCTCCGGCGGAAATTGCTGTAACACCAGATCGCCCGCTATGACATCGAAGAATTGTTCCGGAAACGGCAAATCGAGCCAATTGGCTTTGACCCACTCTTCTTTCTGCGGATCGACACGCTTGGTAAAGCGGAGCATCGCCTGCGGCATCTGATCGGAAAAATCGGCTACATATATTTTGGCGGAAGTTTCCTCAGCCAGCAAATCGCGCAATTCCGGCGTAGACCCGAGAATCAAAATTTTCTGATCTCCGCCTCCTTTCGCATTTTTCTGAAAAAAGCGCCTGTAGATCTCGACGGTGTTTCCGCTTGGGCGCACAGGAATAGGCGTGACATCCCAAAAATCGGCAGTCTTATTCCAATACTGCTTATGGTGGCCTTCATCGTATACGCCAGAATAATTTTGAATGCGTAAAAGTTTTCCAAGCATCCGCTCCTCTGTCAACAAAAGAAACCTGTTTATCCTAGAGAGTATTCCTTTGGCCATTCTTGATGAAGTTTAATCCCTACGCCTCTCATTAAGTATACTATTTTTCTATAAAAAAACATCTAATCACATATAAAATAGATGTTTTTACCATATTCTGTTAGTATCCGTAGTAACTATGTGCCTGGTACATTTTTCAGCTGTCGCCTTCAGAAGCTTCAGAGGCATCACAACTTTCAGAGGCATCACAAGCACCTCCTACATCGGCTGATGCCGGCGGTATCGCCCCATCAAGATTATCTTCATTGCCGAACAATCCGAGAAAAGAAGATGTGCCTTTTTGAGAGAAAATACGGCCGATGATACTCAAAACGATAAAAAGAAACAGCACTCCAAAAACTGAAAAAATATTTCTCAATGGTTTTTTCACCATACTTTTTAGTTTATGCTTTACAACTACCCCCTTGGAGAAATTATAACATGTTACGAACAGGAAAAAAAGGAATTGTCAAGAACGGCTCATTAGTAAGGCATCTCCCTTCTTTCATTTCAGGTTGAACATTGTCCGACGATAAGTCCATAAACAATGGATTCCGTTGTCCCGTCAATATCCAATAATACTTCGAGCTCTTTATCGTGCGTACCTCCAAGGGCACAACTACCAAGGCTGAGAGCCTGTGAAACTAGATGGATGTTCTGTCCGATATGGCCCGCTTCAAGCAATATATATCGATAGCCACGTTCACCATATTTCCTCTGGCTGCGATCAAAAACAGCTGTGATGATAATGGCGACAGAGGCTTTCCTGACCCATTCATATGTAAAAAAAGAAAGCAGGCCCGACTCTGAAAACTTCCTTTGCCAGAGTACTTCTAGGGCGTGTCTCCGCACATTATAATGATATACCCCCTCCGGCACATCCATGTTCCCTGCAAGAACTACGGGGTAGACCTCCAGAGGATACCTCCCCCCGCCGGAAGGCTGGGCTCTATGAACCTTGGCGCCATCTTCCGAACGGACAATGCCGCAAGAATACTTCAGCAATGTAGACAATTGAGAGAGGGCGAGAGATTCGCCTGTAAAAGAATGACTGGAATGACGCTCATTCACAACAGCCGCTAGCTCTGCTTGCATAAAACGTGACTCCGGTACATTCGGTAAGGCTATTTTTTCAAAACGCGGATACTCCTTGTATTCAATAGTGCACCAATTGGCAGGCCATTCAGCGGAATTTTTGGCAATAGGTGGATGGCCCTTGGTATGATTCTTAGATGATCGATGAAATAATTTGGAGAGATCGATAGTATCGAGCATATTTTTAGTATAGAGTTATTCGCTTATTTGGAAATTGCTGTCTTTTAGGGGAATGGGTGTGGGATAGGATTATATCCATCGCCATTTCCGAATTGAGTGAAAAAATCGCGCAATCTCTGCGCCCCCACCGGAGCAAATTTTTCATTCATATACAGCGGGAGAAGCGCCGGTACGGAAACGCTTACGTAATAATAGCCCAGGTCGCTCAATACTTTATGTTTGGCCTCATAGAAGAAAATTTCATACGCCGATCCTTTCTCTTTAAATTTTTCCACCAAAAGAGAGAGTCCCGCTTGCACCGACTGGGTGTCGTATGATTTTTCCGGTAACGGATGCTCTTTACCGCTTATAAAAAATTCAATATGTTTGAGCATTTGCTTGTTTCCCCAATGGGAAACTCGCTCTGTTTGTGTCGTTTTTAACGTAAATGGCTCAAAAGTTTTTGGTAGTTCTGGAAAAGTATCAATCATAGCCTCTTTCAGCCAACCGCGCACATTGAGCGCTTCACTATAGGCACGCATGATGCACTCCTCTCTTTGCGATCCGCAACCGCCTCCCATAGTGACAGCCGGTCCTCGATCACTACGGTCGATCAGTGTAACAATGATGACCGGCACTCCAAAATCATTGTGAAGTTCGAGAATATGCATTTCCAGATGATAACGCTTCGTGTCAGACGCTATCTTTTGTAATTTTGGATTTTTGGAATGTAGGATGTTAATTTTCTCTGGCGTGACTTGACAAAGCCAATACAATAAAAAAGTATCGCGCTGAATAAGTTCATATAGACCTGAAAGTATCGCCCCTTCTCTCGTGAACATACCGGCCGCACCGTTGGTGATGGGAGATTGCAGTATCGGCTCCTCTTCATCGAAAGGGTAGCTCCAGTAAACCATCTGAGCCGGGATAAGGGCTTGGCGTTTCTTCGTCAGTGAGAATCCTTCGACCCAGCGGAAGCGACTTTGTTCAGTAAAATTCATACGCGGGTCATGTTTTTTTTGTTCAGGAGAAAAATTATCCACACTGAATGGATCCAAAAAATGTGCCTTCTTTTTTCTGAGCTCAGCGACAGAGGCTGTTTTTACACTGCTCTTCTTATGAAATATCAAAGGATAGCGCTCCAAAAGCTCTCCAATCACCTTGGATACAGCTTCGTTAAAATCATATGAAACACCTCGACCACAAACCCGCGGCTTATGGAGGATTCCATCCGATAATTGAATCATTAGACGAAGAGTATAGATCTTCGGTTCATCATGAAATATCCTCCCATAATAA
Organism: Candidatus Moranbacteria bacterium RIFCSPLOWO2_12_FULL_48_12; assembly: GCA_001784735.1. Classification (GTDB taxonomy): domain Bacteria; phylum Patescibacteriota; class Minisyncoccia; order Moranbacterales; family UBA1568; genus UBA1568. Next base: position 16,567 of record MFSB01000036.1, on the reverse strand, counting down.
AGATTTGGGGTCTGTAGAACGCCGGCACGATATAAATACTCCAAAATAACTTTCCAATACGGGGACAAACTTCCCTGTCCCGCCAAAGGAATATATCTATCCGCTTTATCTTTGTCTTTCTGCTCCCGAAAAATTTCCAGCATCCGCAGATGGACTTTATCAATAAGAGGCAGCGGCAGACGATAATCCCCGGGCTGTTTCCAGAGAAGATCTTTAAGATAGTCCTTTTCGCTCATCAGAGAGTAGTTTTCCTCAGGCATATACTGGTGAGCGAAATCAGAATCTCCTTTTATTTTCGCATTGCTTTCCATAGTCATTTTTTTAGGATTTGATAATGATACCACGATAAACCCATTGACGCTAAAAAACCATATTTTCATCGTCTGTCTTGAGCCAGTGGAGCAATCGCGCGCCGCCAATAAGCACATGGGACGAGGCATCGCTCCACACTTCTTGATTGAGCGCGTCATGCCGAAAGCCGCCGCTTACTCTCAGCTTCCTTTCTTCCGGCACAAAGTACGTATTCTCCTCGCCGTATTGCATCATCCTGAGCCATCCGAAAGCGCGGCAGATGGCTTCTTTATTTTCTTCCGGCAGAAGCGACAAAACCTCAAAAATCTTGCCTGTCCCGCGGGTATAAGCGAAAGAACCGCCAGGCACGCTGGCAAAACTGCCATCAGAGAGCTGCTGTTTTGTCAGCCACTGGGCCATCCTGCAAGCCTTGTCTCGCCACTCATCTTTTTGGGTGGCAGCAGAGAGCCTGAGCAGACCATTGAGCGCCTCGGGGAAAAAAGCCAGTGAGAATTTTTCGCTTTTTTTCAGTTTGTTTTCATAATCCCGCAGAGTAAAAGAGAGCATCGCTTCGCCTTTGTGCCAAAATTTTTCTGCCTCCTTTCCGAAAGAAAGAAACAGGGAGGCCATCTGGAGATACGCAATAGGCTCGTAATCAAGCTTATCAACATGCCGATAAATATCCCCTGCCGCCTCATTGGCTTCTTCTTTTTTCCCGCTGATCAAGAGAGTCTTGGCATAATATGCGAGGCCGAGCAGTTTTGCAGGCAAAGGAATGGATGGGTGCCTTGCAAAATGATGGCGGAGATATTCCAGCGCTTTTTCTCCCGCTACGATAGCAGTCGGCATACCAATCGCCTGACCGCCTAGTATTAGTGTTCCGGCCGCGAGTGGCAAGCGCACCCAGTCGATTTGTTTTTCTTGGCCGGTAAGCGGATTAATTTGGGGCGAGATATTCCCGTCTTTTTCCTGGATAGACACGAGATGGGCGAGAGAAAGCCGCATGCAATTTTCCAAATCGGCCATGAACCGCTTGTCAAAATCCGTCCCCTGATCAGCCGTTTCTTGCGCTACAGGACCAACGAGAGACAAGACCGAAGACGTATCGAGAGACTCGATGAAATCATCCACTTCGAAAAGTTCCGCTCTCGCTGATCCAAAACATCTGGCGGGGATCTTTGCTTTTTCATACGCCAGGCGTTCTAAGAATTCCCGCAAATTCCCAAAACGGGAACAGTTGAAAGTTTCTGGCAGGTACCACCCGACATTTTTCCAAAAAACAAGCCGGTATCCTTTCGTAACATCTATTTCATTCACTTTTTTTTCAAATAATGAAAGCGGCATGCGCAGTGAATGCATAATAGTAATTTCAATACGTGCCCGTTTCAAATCATCTGCATTCACCGGTTTGAAACGGCTGTCAAAGGGCGCTTTTTTCGCGGCGCTCCTGAGCGCTTCATTAAGGGGCAGATTTCCCACAATCACCGAGGAACGCAGGTGTCCCTTGACCCACAGCGCGACATCAAGCGAGATCTTTTCATCAAAACGTTCGGAAAAATTCACCGGCAATGATGGCGGACTAGACTCCTGCAAAGTTTCCTCTATAGTTTTTCTTACAAAGTAAAGCATGTTCCGCTTTTCCTCATCGGAAAACCCAAAACGGAGCGGCAACGGCCTCCCGTCATAGCGCTTCTTGTTTTCCCATATCTCTATGCGCGCGGAACGGAAAATCGGCTGCCAATCATCTTGGGAAGCATTTTCTTTTCCGCCCAGGACTTTCTGACAATCGATAAATTCATCGGAGGCACACACGATGAAAGAAACCGGCGTTTGATTGCTTCTTTTGCAATGCTGAGCGCTATACCCTTTTCGACTGTTTGGTTTTTTAGATAAAACAATATATTTTATCTGTTCCGGCAAATAGAGAAACACGATCGCACCAGTCGCCGCAAGCCTCTGTGTCGCCCATAGGTAAAAAGCCTGAAGTTCCCGGATAAAGTACCGCTCTTCTATTTCTAACTTTTTCTTTTCCAGATAATCCAATAGCTTCATATCAAAAATCCTTTTCCCCACGGACGTATTTTCCCGTTTTTTATCGGATGCACGGCTCAACCGATAGAAAGAGCATTTTTTATGATACACTATATACCGGCTACATCCAAAAACCAAAATCTCATGAAATACGGCAAAAAAATCGTCCACCAGATAAAAGCCGCACTTCAAAATAACAAAATCTTGATTGTTTTAAGCTTTTTTTTGATTGCTTCGGTTTTGCTCTGGAGTTTCCGGGAGCCAATGAGTTATTTTTTGTGGGAAAAACTACGATCAGAAAAAATCGCCACTTTTATCAATCCCGCTGATCCCAAGCTTCAATTTGCTATCGGCGATTATTACTTCGGCCAGGGTGCCTACGACGTCACTCAGGCAAAAAAGTATTTCCAGGCCACTATTTGAAAATCTATTCCACCAGCCTCGAAGAAACAAGAAAGTCACCCAGCATAATCTCGAACTCGTCGGATAAAACCCATAACATTGAGGACTTGACCCCGCACTTTTCAGGAAATCAACAACCCTGTGGCAAGACCACGGGATATGACCTGAAAGTGCGTGGTTGACAAATATCATTATTTGATATAATATGGATATTGTAATATCATTATTTACATGATTTATGTCATTTATTGAGAGAGATCTCGAAAAACTCATAAAAGAAAGGCTCTTCAAAAAGAAAGTCATTATTCTCTACGGAGCCAGACAAGTCGGAAAGACGACTCTCGTAAAAAAGATGCTTGCTGAGTATCCGGGTAAGGGAAAATATTTCAACTGCGAAGTTTTTTCCGTTCAAAGAAACTTGGAAGCGATCGAGCCAGAAAAAATCAAGTCTTTTTTCGGCGATGTAAAAATTGTCGTATTGGATGAAGCGCAGAAAATTCCCCGCATCGGCATGGTATTGAAAGTCATGCTCGATGAATATCCGGAACTGCAGATTATCGCCACCGGATCATCGAGTTTCGAACTGGCTGATAAGGTTTCCGAACCGCTGACGGGAAGAAATTTCACGTTTACTCTGTACCCGCTCGCTTTGAGCGAAATCTCTCGAGGCCAGGGCATTTCGGCTATCGAATCGAAGATGGAAAACATTCTCCGTTTTGGTAGTTATCCGGAAGTATTTTCTCTTCCTGAAGAAGCGGCGAGAGAACGGCTGGATGAGATAGCTTCAGATTATCTCTATAAGGATGTCCTCATCTTCGAAGGAATGAAAAAATCGGAAGTCATCAGGAATCTTCTCCAGCTTCTCGCGCTGCAATTGGGGCAGGAAGTTTCGTTTCAGGAATTGGCGCAGCAACTCGGCATCAACAGGCTTACCGTGCAGAAATACATCGACATTCTGGAGAAGTCATTCGTTGTTTTCAGGTTGCGCGCTTTTTCTCGGAACAAGCGGAAAGAAATATCGAAATCGGTGAAGATATATTTTCATGATCTGGGCCTGCGCAACAGTGTCATCCAGAATTACAATACACTCGATCTGCGGACTGACCGAGGCGCTCTTTGGGAAAATTTCTGTATTGTCGAAAGGAGAAAAATGAACGAGAGAAAGCGCCGTCAAGCAAACACATATTTTTGGCGGACATATACGCAGAAGGAGGTGGATTATGTGGAAGAATTCGGTGGAAAAATCCGCGGATATGAATTCAAGTGGAACGCGGAAAAGAGTTTTTTTCCGCCGCAGGAATTTGTGAAGAATTACCAAGCTACCGTCGAAAAAGTGGACAAGGAGAATTATTGGAAATTTCTTGAATTGGCATGACTTTTTCCGAACGCGATCCCGGCAATCGACAAAAAGCGTTAATTATCGGTCTTTTCAAGAAAAATCCTGATAAAATATAAATGTCTTGGTTTTCCTATTTCATCCATAATGTATGTTTCCAAAAATGAAATTTACAATTTTTCTTTTTGCTGGCATCATTACCATTGCCGCGAGCATATACTGGTGTTTCCGCATCCCGACATACTATTCTCTCTGGCCCAGGCTCGGTCTGGAAAATATTGCTACCGCGATAAATCCCACCGATCCCAAGCTTCAATTCGCCATCGGCGATTATTACTTCGGCCAGGGTGCCTACGACGTCACTCAGGCAAAAAGGTATTTCCAAGCTACTATCGCTCTCAATGAGCGTTACCCCCGCGCCCACTACCAGCTCTCCAGAATCTCTTTTATCCAAGGCAACCTCAACCGAGCGCTCAAAGAGATAGATCGCGAACTGGAACTCTATCCTGACTTCAAACGTTCTTATTATATCCGCGGGCTCACTTATGGGTACAGAAAGGAACTGGAAAAAGCCGCTGCGGACTTCGAAGAATTTCTCAGGTGGAAGCCGGAAAGCTGGGCGAGCCACAATGACTTGGCCTGGATCTATTTCCAGATGGGAGAGTATGAAAAAGCGCTGAGAACGGCCGAGGAGGGATTGCAGTATTATTCTCTGAATGCCTGGCTCCTGAATTCCCAGGGAGTGGCTCTCCTCAATCTGGAAAGAAAAGACGAGGCCAGGCTGGCTTTTGAAAAAGCTCTGCCACTGGCCATGGCCATGAGCCCACTCGAGTGGGGGCGCGCCTATCCCGGCAACAATCCGGAGATTTATCCGGAAGGACTAGCCTCGATGCAAGAATCGATCAAGAAAAACTTAGAGCTCATCGGACCCTAGCTTCGGTTACAAGTAAAACCACTTCTTCCCGCACCACAAGCATTCTAATTTTTTTGTTCTCGAAGGAATTTTTCGCCGCGCTGCATCATTTCGAGTATTCTTTGCTCGCCGTATTTCTCTTTGAGGAATTGGTTGGCAGAAACCAGCCTGAAATAAGTGAGATCAAAAGGCATCTCTCTGGTCAGCCTGAGAGGATTTTCATACGCGCTTTTGTTATAGGAAAGAAGCAAAAGGGACGGGTAGCCCCGGCTAATGAGTAAAAAACGAACAGGCACCCCTATCCCGTTTTTAATAAAGGCAGCAATGATAGCATTGTTTGAAATAGCAAAACGGATAATTTCGTCGAAGCGCGGCATTTTCTGACGAGCAATGGAAAGAAGTTTTTCTATGTATACTACCTTCTCCGGGCCGATGATTTCGGAAAGGCCAGTTTCTCCGTATTCGGTGAGGAGCGATTGAAGTCCCCCAATATAGGAATCAAACTCAGACTCGTATAAAGTGTCGCCTGTTGTGATTTTATTTTCTAAATCATACATATCAGGCGCCAGTTTTTTCAGTCTATCATCGGCCATTACTGACCCCTCGGAAAGCAGATGATAAAGAGTATCCATAGCGATAGCCCGAGAGAAATCGCTTTCCATCGATTGACATATATATAAATTCGTGGCTGGCTGGTAGAGGTAATCAAGGCCGGTTTCCCTCAGAAATACCTTATGTTCATTGGAGAGTTTACTGACATCTGTAAAATAGAGATCATTCACGAAATGGATGGTAAAAAAACCATTATTCCGGCTGTCAGACTTCAACCAAGATTGATAATATATGGTTTTGGCGCCGGTAAAACAATCGCTCCGATCGAGGGCTATGAGCGGATTATTCTCTCTTGCAAAAGATGCATCAAGAGCGCTGAAACTCTGAAGATACGCGCGCATAAGACTGATGTTATCTGCCACATTCGCTGTGAGCGGCTCGTACCGTACATCGCTTCGTTCGCCCGCGGCGGATAACTTACCCAGCGCTCCTTTGAGTGAGGGGCAAGTGAAAGAATAATGGCTTAAGCAAGCTTCTCTTTTTTTCAGCTCCGCCGTCCTCTTATTCATTTCAGATACAGCCCCTTCGAGCGCCAGTCCGTATGTATTTGTCGTCCCGTAACCGTCAAAAAAATTATATTTCACATTCAAGCGATCTGTATAATACCCTCGGTACGCGGCCGCGAGCCGTTTCGCGTAACTCATATTGAGGCGGATGAGATTATCCAGGTTTTTGTAGTACCCCGCCGCATTTTGAGAAGACGCCGCGAAAAGCAATGCTTGGCGCGCTTTCTCTGTTTCAGAAAGCTGTTTCAAGAAAGCGATGGGGTGAAGGTCTTCCCGAATAAGCATTTCATCATCTTTTCCATACAAAGATGCCGTCCTCTTTACTGACGCATCCAGATCTGCTACGCTTTTTTCCAACATATCGGCATCCGTCCCTTCTATGCCGAAAATGGGATCGAACCGGTTCAAAGCGGATGCGTACGCGACCCGCAATACCCGTTCGCTGACGAATACGGAAACAGCCTCCCCCTCAAACTTCACCGCGCCCTTTTCAACAGTGTAAAGCTTATTATGAAAAGAAATAGGCAAAACAATAAAATCCCTCAATTCGTTTTGAAGGAGAATATTCTGCTTTACGCTTCTGTCGTATAAAAAAGCAAAAATTCCTAAAACAAGGAAGATGGTAAGCGTTGAAACTGTAATATACTTTTTATATGAAATACCCATCTTCTCTCTCGGTTATTGAAGCGTTCAAAAGGATGTGGTATGTCATTCCAAGAATCCGGCGCAACCGACAAAAAGCGAGACACTCTCCTCTGCGGATTCAGGCTGACACAAAGCGGCATCATCGCTTTCCGCTGAGGTTATTTTCTCTCCGTCAAATACGGGAGTTTTGTTTACTTGGCCTGATTTGGAAATACCGATAATGCCAAAAACAAAACCAGCAAAAACAGCCAGTACCAACTTGAAATTCCTTGGTTTATTCATATGTATTTTCCTAGTGGCAATTATACCACGAACCAGCCAAATAGCATAACGACTTGTCAAGGGATATGGGCAAGCTCAGGCTCTCATTCTCAGTCGTTTACCTTTCTCATCCGAATTTTCTTGCCGGGCCACAGCAGAGATGGAACAAATAAAATACTGGGAGAAAGGAAAATGCCAGCGTCAATAAGATCATTCAAACGCCTCGTTTTCGTCAATTGCAAGTGCTTCTGTATGCATTCTGACACAAAAGCCTCACCATCTTGCATCCCTTGCAATTTGACCGTCGGGACGGCTTTGACTGTCATCGAACCGAGAGTCTTTCCTTCCTCGAAGATCTCTCTTATTTCCAAATAGTAATCCGCTACATACTTGCGAAGCAAAGAAAAGACCCTTTCTACCTCCGCAATGTGGAAAGTCGCCCCCACGCAATTTATTATGTCATAATTCATTCTTCCATAGAGGAGCAGGGTTTCGGTGGATCCGCAGCGGCACTTTTCCTTGATGATTTTTCCGGCATCGCCCGTCAGATAATGATCCAAAGTTGGGGAAAAAACGGCGATTTCTCCCACTCCATTCTGATTTGATGCAACAATGGAAACGGGATTGACCGGATGATACGCCTGAAAAGCTTCGCCCCGATACCTTTTTGCCAGGTACGGGCAATCTATCGCGATCGTACCGAGTTCATTCGCGGCATAACGCAATTCGATTTTGCCTTTTGGAAATATTCTCGCCAATTTTTTTAAGAATGCTTGTGTCGGCGGCTCTCCGCTTATGTGTATTTTTGTTATTTTTTTACTGAAAGCGCTTACTTTTTTACCATGCAGCTTGTCGATAAAAAAATTCAGGATATGGACCACAGAATGAATGACGCGGGGCTGGAAATCGGCGATAACCGATGAAATCAGCGGGTGTTCTATATCCTTTTTATTCAGAAAAAGAATGCGTGTCGGCTTGGCATACTGATTGAGAATGATTTGAGCCCACAGTAAGCCAGTGCTGTTTCTTGCGTTGATGACCAGAAGCGGCTTGGCATACTCGTAAAAAGCCAGCGCCGCCTTGTTCAATATAAAGCGCAACAAAGCCGTTGCGGGGCTTCCACCGGTTGTTCCGCTGGTCATCCGGACGAAAAGATTCTCAACGGTTTTTTCGCCAGGCGCATAGCATTCTATACCGAACATTTTTGTTTGGAGATCTTTTCTTTCGGTATAGAGCGTGCCGTCGATTGTTTTCATATTAATTTCGTATTGAAAAACTTAACTCGCTTCCGCAGAAACAGGACTTCTTCTCCATTTTGATTTTTATCCGCGTGCGGTACTTGATTATCGGCGTTGGCCTCATAATAAGCTGTGTCGCCACAAGATAGCCGTGTTCATCGGTTTCAATCAGCGTATTTTCTGACGGATGGAACGTTTGTCCATCAGCCTTTTCTTCGCAGGCCAGGCCGAGCGAACCGGTTTCAGACAGCGAAAAAACCAGAGTGATTTTTGCGTTTGGAAAATATTTTTTCAAGGAGCCGTTGCAATCTGCATCAAAACAGAAATCAACCAGAATGATGCTTGTAATTTTCTTACCATCGATATAACGCTCTGCTTTTGAGAGAAGTTTTTTTATAGACTCAGTATCACCGACAATCGAGTCAACTCCGTATCGCTCTGCAACCATGAGGGTGATATCGAGATTGTCCTCGGCTGCCAGGGGCATGATGTTTTTCCCGTAAAACCACAGCCCCTTTTCTATTGATTCGTGGGAATTTTCAAAAGATACAAGAGGCCGCTGACACAGAATTCCTCCATAACTTTCTTGGCCGATGCTGTCTTTGGTCACCGCGATGAGAAAAGGGATATCATTGCCATACACTACCTTGACGAACAGGCCATTTTTGACATAGAGCCTCTTATCAAATTCGTGCTGAATAATATGCTTTACGTCGATAGTTGGCAGGGAATAGTAGTCAATCCTGCCATCTTTCGGATTCACATTCCCCCATACACTTTTATAAAAACTCGATTCTTTGGAATGATAAATGGCCTCGATAAAATCATATAATCTTTCCAATTTCCTGTTTTTTGCTGATGATAGGCGCGTTTCGTTCATACATGACAGTATAGCTAAGAGAGGGATAAATGACAATTTAACCTTTACGTCGGCGCAATGATGTGCTATTTTGCACTTAGTTTTTTAACAGCGCTTAAAAAGCTCCCCGTGTAAGCTCGTGGGAAATCCATATTTGAAATGTCCTAAAAAGGAGGCACAGATGCAAATCACTTGTCTATTGGCTGTTGTTTTCTACTGTTTCACGCTGGGGTTCTCGGTAGCACAAGCACAAGGCTATCCGGATAAACCGATCAGATTGGTCGTCGGTTTTCCGCCGGGAGGAAACGTCGATCTGGTGGCTCGCTTGATTTCCCAGAAATTGAGCGCGCAGAGCGGCTGGCAAATAGTAATAGACAACAAACCAGGAGCGATTAGCACTATCGCGAATGGGTTTATAGCCAAGTCCGATCCGGATGGTTACGTTGTGGGTATTTTGACAGCGGGTTCTATTACTGCCACGCCGTATATTATGAAGGTTCCCTACGGCCTGGACGACCTGTTACCCGTTCTCAAGGTAGCATCATACGAGTCCGTTTTGGTGGTTCACCCATCAGTTCCGGCCAAGACGATCAAAGAACTGGTGGCACTGGCAAAGAAACGGCCGGGAATCCTAACGTTCGGTTCATCTGGTGTCGGAAGCACCTTTCATCTGGCATTCGAGCAGTTGGGAAGTATGGCTGGAGTAAAAATGGCGCATATCCCTTACAAGGGTGCCGGGCCGACTTTGATTGATCTTATTGCCGGCCGTATTGACTCGACCGTTAACTCTCTTGCAGTCATGAAACCCCTTATTGATCAAGGGAGGGTGAGAGCCATAGCGGTAACAGGCAAGAAGAGGAACCCATTATTCCCGAATGTACCAACAGTCGGGGAAACTTATCCCGGTTACATCGTAGATTCGTGGATGGGACTCTTCGTGCCAAAAAACACCCCCGCCGCAATCGTTCTGCGACTGAACACCGAAGTCACAAAAGCACTGCGAGAGCCCGATATGGAAAAAAGCTGGAAAAAATACGAGTTTGAATTCTCTCCGAATTCGCCAATGGAATTCGGCAAGCTCGTAAAGGAAGAATCCATACGCTACGGCGCGCTCATCAAAAAATTGGGGTTGAAACCGGAATAACCCCCGCCAAACCACCCCACCTCCCGCCAGCCAGACGGGAGTTTTTTCTACCAAATATATAACAGGGTTGACCCCGCACCAATTCCAGGGGGAATCTCTGCCTACAGTAAAATGTCAGGCGTAGCCGCCTATCGGCTCACACTTGTAATTACCAAAAATCTTTTGCGAGAATTAGTGCGGGGTTGACATTCTTTCCGAAAAGCTCTTTTATTTTGACAGTTTTCATTATATAATGGATGGGTAATTTGATAACACACCCCGGTTACCTCGAAAGAAGGTAACGGGGTAAACAAAAATATGTTTGAACAATTCTCGCGACCGTTGAAAGTCGCTTTGCTGATATTATTTGTCGCCCTGCTGGCGGTATTGGTTCTTGTCATCTTGACACAGAGAGGCTTGCTCGGCAAGAAAATTGAAACTATCGTGGTTCCCACTCCGACAAGCCAATCTCAGACAGAGACTCCTCAGGGGTCTCCTGCCTCTCCATCTTCACCCCAGTTTCCCATTAGTGAAGATGCTCCTAAGATAATCAAAGATTTAAAGGCTCAGCTTGATGCAGGAACCATTACTCCCGAGGAAGCGAGAAAACAGCTGGAGGCTAGCAACGCTCAAACCGCTCCTTAATTTCATCCCGCTGACGCCAAGAAGTAGTTGAGGGGATAAGAAAACATTTGAATGAAAAGAAATATAAAAACAGCTAGAGGAAAAGATCCGTTCTGGATGTTTTTTGTGTCCGTAAAGAAAAAGATCCGACTCTTGTCTATTTATTGGAAACGCAAATTTTCTTTTGCCCATTTTTTTTCTTCGCTCGTAAACAGAAAAAACGCCAAAAGGTATGCCTTTGTTGCTGGATTGTTTTTTCTCGTTATAGCTTCCGCCACTTCTCTCTTCTTTTACCAACAATTCCGTACCCCCGAATCAAGCTCCTCGCCTGAGGTAGGATTTTCATCACTTTCGCCAAGCGGTTCCCTCGGCGGTGAAATACTTCCCGCCTCGTGTGAGTCGAATCCTGGGCATTGTATACAAAGCAGCTGTGATAAAAATGGTTGTTATTGCACTGCATATGAAGTAGTCAACTGCTGCGTTCCAAATCAAGGCCAAGCCTGCACCTCATCCGCCAATGCCTGCGGTCAGACACAGTCGAACGGCTCTATCCAATGCAACGGCTCCTGTTCCTCCACTCCGCCGGCCAATCCTCCCGGTTATGGTAATGCCTGTACCGGAGCAACTTCATCACCCAATGCCTGCGGTCAAACAAGCCCGGGAGGCGCCGGTTCTATCCAGTGTAACGGCTCTTGCAGCGGGGCAACAGGCTCGACTCCTGCTAATCCTCCGTGGCTTGGCGTAGGCTGTTCATCCGCTGCCAACGCCTGCGGTCAGACCAATTCCGGAACATACAATTGCGCCGGTACCTGCAGCGCCTCAACGCCACCGAATAGCGCTTGCCCCGCCCCCACCCTCGCCTTCTCTGCCAATCCTGTCACCATCGTTTCCGGCAACTCATCCACTCTGACCTGGACACCGACCAATGCCGCCTCCTGCTGGGCCTGGGGGGGCGGTATCGATGGCTGGAAAACTCCTACGGGCGGAAATCAAGTGGTTTCACCCGCAACCACCACCACCTATTTTATGGAGTGTTGGAACAGCACGAGCGTTTCCTCCGGAGTAAAGCAAGCGGCAGTGAATGTGACCGTACCTATCCCCACCGTCGATCTAAAAATAAACGGCTCGAATGGGCCTCTCAATCTCACCCAAGGCGCTACAAAGAACATCTCTTGGACAACCGCCAATGCCGCCTCCTGCACCGCCTCTTCCAGCGACGGCTTTTCCGGATCGAAATCTGTTCCCACCGGAGAAGAATCCGTCATAGCGAATGTCACCTCGAATCACACGCTCACTTGCCTCAACAGCCTCGGAAACGGAAACTCTGACTCGGTGCAAGTGAATGTTTCTTGTTCTCAGTCTTGCGGCTCGTGGTCTAACTGCTCGGTTGCTTGCGGCGGCGGCACGCAGACGCGTTCCTGCACCAATACTTCTTGCCTGCCTTATATAGACACTCAAGACTGCAATACAAGTGCCTGCGGTGACTACAACTGGAAAGAAGTGGCGCCGTAAAAGAGAGGTATTAAGAATTCGAAAACCGAGGAGCCATTCCTCGGTTTTTTAATGAAACTTGGATTTGTTGCAGTAACCGGACCACTGTAGAACCATAAAATCTAATTTATGCTTTTTTAAAGGTAATATTAGCTTACAGTGATCCGGCCGCTGTAAGTTCTCTAGCTTTCCTCAAACAAATCTTTTGCCAACTGTTTCCTTTCGACCATCCCCTTGAGAGATTGCTCGGCAAAATGTTCATATTCTTGCACGTTTCGGAATTGACCAAGGATGATCTCTTTTTGGCAAAATTCTTCTCTGGCGCCTCCTCTATACTCATTCCAGCTTGAACGCACCAGCTCAGCGGTCCGACCGCTGTAGCGATGCACACGAAAATTAAGATTGACGTAGACGCTCACATGCAATAAATATTCATTATTCCCGACAAAACTTGATTTGAATTTCCCTTGAAATAAACTTCCGCTTCTTTTATGCTTCTTATTAAAATACCAGGTATATCCTCCAGAAAGCCTTTTCATATATTCGCTGATACCGCCATCAGCCACTTGCCGAAGAATTAAATGAAAATGATTCGGATTCAGACAATAACAGATGATTTCAACGAGCGGATCATTATTCACAGCGGTCGAACCGCTGTTTTTTCCGCGGTTTTCTTTGAGTTGGCGGAGGCTCCCGATCGGTTGTCGTGAATTGAAGGCAAGCATACTTTGTAAAAAACGCTCCACATCAGAACGGTTCATAAATATGGCGCGCTTATCCACGCCACGATTGTATACGTGATATATCTCTTCGGTGGCTAACGGAACCTTTCTCGTCATATTCTTCAACAAGTTCACAGCGGTTCGACCGCTGTTTTTTTGCGTGGTTAAAGGGCTATTTGAATTTGACGGTGCCTTTGTATTTGGTAGTGCCTTTGAGGCGCTGTGTATCAAAGCTTCCAGCGAGCTTGACTTCGGTGATGAAGATGTAGGCGCGACCAGCATAAGAAGAATAGCCATAGGCTCCCACGGCCAAATCAGTCTTGCCATCGGAGTTGAAATCGCCGGAGGTGATGGAGATGCCAAAACTATTACTCGTCGTTTGGCCAGTAATAATCACATCGGCCGTGGCGGCTGTGGTAGGAATGGAGCCGTCATTATAGAAGATATGGACGCGGCCGGTATTGGTAGAATAACCGTAAGCGCCCACGGCTAGATCAGTACGGCCATCGGCGTTGTAGTCGCCGGAAGCGAGGGAGGAGCCAAAGAAACTACTGGCTTCCCCCGTGATAATCACATCGGCCGTAGCGGCTGTGGTAGGGATGGAACCGTCGTTGTAGAAGAGGTAGGCGGCAACACTGTAATTACCTATAGCCAGATCGGTAGTGCCATCGGCGTTGAAGTCACCGGCGGCCAGGACGGAGCCAGCACTAGTGATGATGACATCGGCCGTGGCAGCGGTTGTGGGGATAGAACCGTCATTGTAGAAGAGATAGGCATTGCCGAGAGAACTTGTCACAACGAGGTCAGTAGTGCCATCGGCGTTGAAGTCACCGGAGGCGAGGGAGTCACCGAAGAGACTACTGGCTAGACCGGTGATGATGACATCAGCCGTAGCGGCGGTCGTCGGGATACTGCCGTCGTTGTAGAAGATATAGGCGCGGCCGGTGAAGGAGGAATAGCGATAAGCACCTACTGCAAGATCCATTCGGCCATCGGCGTTGAAGTCACCGGCAGCCAGGGAGCGGCCAAAATAATTATTCGTCGTTCCGCCCGTAATGATGACATCGGCGCCAGAAGCATTTTCGGTGATGATGGAACCGTTGTAAAAGATGTAGGCGCGGCCAGTGGAGGAAGAATATTCAAAGGCTCCCACAGCCAGGTCGGTTTTGCCATCGGCGTTGAAATCACCGGAAACGAGAGAGAAGCCGAAGTAGTTACTCGTCGTTTCGCCAGTCAGAGTAACATCGGCAGAAGCAGCACCAGCGGGATAGGAGCCGTCGTTGTAGAATATATAGGTGCGGCCGGCGGAAGTACTATAGCCATAGGCTCCCACGGCGAGATCGGTTTTACCATCGGCGTTGAAATCGCCGGAGGTGAGGGCATAGCCGAAGTAGTTGTTTGTTGTTTCGCCGGTGATGACCGGATCATTGAACGTATACATATACACTTTGCCCCGACTGCCGGCATTGCCATAGGCTCCTACGGCCAGATCAGCTTTCCCATCGTTATTGAAATCGCCGGAGGCAAGAAGAGAGCCAAAATAATTACTGGTTGTTTCTCCTGTCAAAGTAAGATCAGCAGTCGAGGCACCGGCTGGATACGAGCCGTCATTGTAGAATATATAGACACGGCCGGTGTTGGTAGAGTAACTAGAGGCACCCACGGCAAGGTCGGTTTTGCCATCGGCATTGAAATCACCAGAGGCGAGGCCACCGAAACCGCTACCCGTTTCGCCCGTCAGAGTAACATCGGCAGTCGCAGCACCGGCAGGGTAAGAGCCGTCGTTGTAGAAGATATAGGCGCGGCCGGTGGTAGAGTAGCCAGTAGCTCCCACAGCCAGATCGGTCTTACCGTCGGCGTTGAAATCACCGGCAGTGAGGGATACACCAAAAACGCTATTCGTCGCTTCGCCAGTCAGGATAACATCAGCAGTCGAGGCGCCCGCCGGGTAGGAACCGTCGTTGTAGAAGATATAGGCGCGGCCAGTGAAGTTAAAGGAGGTGTAAGCATAGGCTCCCACGGTCAGGTCAGTTTTTCCATCGGCATTGAAATCACCTGAAGCAAGAGAATAGCCGAAGAAGTCAAACATTGCTCCGCCCGTCAGAGTGACATCAGCGGTACTAGCCCCCGCAGGGTAGGCACCATCATTGTAGAAAAGGTAAACACGGCCGGTCTGGGAGGTGTAACCATAGGCTCCCACGGCCAGGTCGGTTTTGCCATCGGCATTGAAATCGCCGGAGACAAGAGAGGAACCAAAATAGCTACCTGTGACTTCACCAGTCAGAATGACATCGGCAGCAGCGGCACTGGCAGGGTAAGAGCCATCATTGTAGAAAAGGTAAACACGACCGGTCTGGGAGCTGTACTGGTTGGCTCCTACAGCGAGGTCGGTCTTGCCATCGGTGTTGAAATCACCGGCGGTGAGTGATACACCAAAAATGCTACTTGTCGTTTCGCCGGTGATAATAACATCGGCACTGGAAGCTGTGGTGGTATAGGAACCATCATTGTAGAAGATGTAAGCGCGGCCGGTGGAGGGGCTATAGTTAGTGGCACCTATGGCCAAATCGGTTTTGCCGTCGGCGTTGAAGTCACCAGAAACGAGAGAAATGCCGAACAAGCCATTGGCGACTTGACCCGTAATCTGCATTTCTTGGCCAGCGCCCTGCAGATTGGAACGCACCGAAGCGCTGGGAGGGAGCGCCTGCACCGTCCAGGCATAATTCCCCTGGCCTTGATAGATATACACCCGGCCAGTGGAAGTGCTATAGCCATAAGCTCCTACGGCAAGATCGGCTTTCCCATCATTATTGAAATCTCCTGAAGCGAGGGCGTAGCCGAAGTAATTACTCGTCGTTTCGCCAGTCAAAGTGACATCGGCGGTAGCAGCACCCGCTGGATAAGCGCCGTCATTGTAGAAGATATAGGCACGGCCTGTGAGGTTAAAGGAGGCGTAGCCATAGGCTCCCACGGCCAGGTCGGTTTTGCCGTCGGCGTTGAAGTCGCCTGAAGCGATGGAGGAACCGAAATAGTCAAATGCCGCCCCGCCGGTCAGGGTGACATCGGCGGTAGAGACATCTGCAGGGTAGGCGCCGTCATTATAGAGAATATAGACCCGGCCAGTAGAAGAAGAATACGATTCATCCGCAATGACAAGATCGGTGCGACCATCCATATTCAGATCTCCGGCTGTCAGGTTCAGGCCAAGATCGGAACCAAAAATGCCCGCAATGATCACGTCGGCACTGCCGGCGGCAGTTGGAATGGAGCCGTCATTGTAGAAAATATTAACCTTACCAGTTGAATCCTGAGGAGCAGAGACGGCTATATCGATGGTACCGTCACTATTAAAATCGCCTGCCGTTATGGCCCGTCCGAAATCATCGAAGGTGCTGGCACCAGTGATGATGATATCAGCGGTCGCAGCCGTGGTCGGAATGGAGCCGTCATTGTAGAAGATGTAGGCGCGGCCAGTGAAAGAGCTGTAACCAAAGGCTCCCACGGCGAGGTCGG
>MFSB01000035.1:3712-4946 GCA_001784735.1 Candidatus Moranbacteria bacterium RIFCSPLOWO2_12_FULL_48_12 | reverse complement strand
CGTTTGGCTGCCGATTATAGTGTTTCCGAAGATGGGAAGCTCTACACGGTGACGCTCCGCCCCGGAATCAGATGGCACGACGGGGAGGAATTGACTGCGGACGATATCCTCTACACTATCCAGGTCATCCAGGATCCAAGCTATAAAAGTCCGCTCAGGGCCAATTGGTTGTCGGTGGATGCGGCGGCAGCGGATCGCTATATAGTGACCTTTACCCTGAAGAAAACATATTTCGGATTTTTGGAAAACCTGACGCTCGGGATCCTGCCAAAACATATCTGGGAAAATATCGCGCCGGAAAATTTTCTCCTGGCTGATTACAACTTAGCGCCCATCGGCTCGGGACCATACAGCTTCTTCGATTCCGAGAAAGATTCCAGCGGCAATATGCTCTCCTATGAATTGCGCGCCTGGAATGATTATTTCGACGGAGCGCCGTACATCTCGAAGATCATTTTTCATTTCTATCCTGATGAAGCGGCGCTTATCGATGCTTACAACAGAAAAGAGACACTGGGTATCAATTCCGTGATGCCGGAAAATCTTTCTCGGCTGAAAGAGAACAAGAGTACGAGTATTTATGAAATCAATATCCCGCGTATTTTCGCTGTTTTTTTCAATACGACTAAGAATGTCGCGTTGGCTCACGATGAAGTGCGAGAGGCTTTGAGCTATGCCACGAACCGGGATGCGATCATTCGAGAAGTGCTCTCTGGGAGGGGTCAGAGCGCTTACACTGCCCTTTTGCCTTTTATGACCGGGTATGCCACCGATTTTGCTTGGCCGTATTTCGATATTGAAAAAGCGAAAGCGCTCCTTGAGGACAACGGCTGGAAGCAGGGTGATGATGGAATGCGTTCAAAAAATGGCGCTTCTCTCGATATCGAGCTGACGGTGCCGGATTGGCCGGAGCTCACCCGGACAGCGGATCTGCTCAAGACAGAGTGGAGAGAGGCGGGCGCGCGTGTCAGCGTGAAGGTGCTGGGTGCCGCGGATCTTCAGCAGAATGCCATCCGACCACGCGAATATGAGGCGCTCCTCTTCGGCGAGGCCGCACTGCTTAATTCCGACCCATATTCTTTCTGGCATTCCAGCCAGAAGCGCGACCCGGGACTCAATCTGGCTCTCTTCGATAACAAGGGCGCTGATGATATACTGGCAACGCTCCGCGAGGAGCTGAATCCTGAGAAGCTCCGCGAAAAATATCGGGCGTTCCAGGAAATTTTACTGGCAG
>MFSB01000035.1:0-3685 GCA_001784735.1 Candidatus Moranbacteria bacterium RIFCSPLOWO2_12_FULL_48_12 | reverse complement strand
ATATCGGGCGTTCCAGGAAATTTTACTGGCAGAGAATCCGGCCATCTTCCTCTATTCTCCGACGTATCTGTATGTCGTGAACAGTACTGTCAAAGGCATCGATATCCGAAGCGTGGATGCTGGCGCGTTCCGTCTGAGCAATGTGAAGGATTGGTATATAAGTACGGAGAGAGTGAAAAAGTAATACCAAAGCTCAAATGACAAATATCAAATCAATGATTCAAATCCAAATGTCAGAAATCACGTTTTAGTCATTGGGGTTTAGGATTTGATTTGGCATTTGAAATTGGGATTTTGACATTAAGAATTAACAGCTTGCTCAAATTTTAAATATACAATTATGCTAAATCCACTCGATAAATCCAATCTCCACCAGATGCTCCTTGACAGCCCAGATCAGTTTCGCGTTGGTTTCGAAATTGCAAAAAATATCAGTGTCCCAGGAAAATTTCGTGCCATCGAAATGTCTGGTATGGGCGGCTCTGCTTTGCCGGGGAATCTGTTTCGTATTTATCTGAATGATCTTTTCCGTCATGATAAACCGCATGAACAGCCTCTGGCTATTTATCAGAATCGATCATACAACCTTCCACCCGAAGCCTACCATGACTGCCTCAACCTCATCTGTTCTTACTCTGGCAATACTGAAGAACCAGTAGCGTCGTTTGAGGAGGCTCTGAAAAATAATTTGCCCTGTATTGCTCTTTCAGCTGGCGGCAAGGTGGAAGAGATAGCCATAGCTCATGGCGTACCCCATGTGAAACTTCCTGTTCCGTACGAAAATTTTCAGCCGCGTGTGGGAACGGGCTACTTCTTCGGGGCGCTTTTCCAGATCTTAGTGAATCAAAAATTAGTCCGAGACACGACTGCAGAACTTCTCAAGAGCGTCGACGGTATAAAAAAAGCACTGCCTCGATTGGAGGAGCAAGCAAAGGTTCTGGCACAAAAACTGGTTGGGAAAACGCCGGTCATATATGCCACGACCAAGTATAAGTCTGTCGCTATGGTGTGGAAGATCAAAATCAACGAAAATGCCAAGACGCCAGCCTTTTGGAATTTTTTTCCGGAACTCAATCATAACGAAACAGTAGGATTTACCAACCCGCAAGGCAAGTTTTTCATTATTATGTTGCGTGACCTGGATACGCATCCCCAAATATTGAAACGGTTTGAAGTAACGGCTCAATTGATGCGGAATAAGGGGGTAGAAGTGGAAATCCTTGATATGGAAGGAGAGAACGTGTTTACCAAGATATTTATGAGCATTCTGCTTGGAGATTTTACCTCCTATTATCTGGCACTGGCGTATGGAGTCGATCCGACACCGGTCGATATGGTGGAGGAGCTGAAACAAATGTTACAGTGAGGAATATATCCGGTAAGACAGTTTTGAAAAATTATTTCTTTGGTGATTTTGCAGATGATTTTACATTTGTACACTATTTTCCGCGACCGCGGAAAATAGTGTACAATAATTAAGTATTGAATGGAGTAGCACAAGGTATGGCATACGCAGTCATTCTCTGCGGCGGATCGGGGACGCGGCTGTGGCCGATGAGCCGGAGAAATTTTCCGAAGCAATTTTTGAAGCTCTATGGGGATAAGTCGCTCCTCCAGGAGACGTATCTACGCAATCGCGATTTCTTTTTACCGGAGCAAATCTTTTTTGTTACCAACGTTGGTAACGCCAAGAATGTTGAGAAACAGATTCGCGAGGTCGAAAAGGATTTCACCGAAAAACAGATTATCATCGAGCCAACCGCACGAAATACGACGGGAGCCATTGCACTTTCCATAAAATATTTGGTTGATGTCGTGAAGATCAGCGAAGCAGATCCGATACTTTTTCTCCCATCGGATCACTACATTGGGGACAGCGAAGCCTACCTGAAAACGCTGAAACATGCACTGGGCGCTTTGGGGGATTTTATCGGAACAATCGGTATCGTGCCCACCAGAGTGCATACGGGTTTGGGGCATATCCATAAAGGAGCGGCGAAACCAGATGGCTCTTTTTCGGTACTTGAATTCAAAGAAAAACCAGATGCCGCAACTGCCGAGAAGTATATGGCTTCTGGAGAGTACCTGTGGAATTCCGGTATGTATCTATTTAATGCGCGGACATTCTTTCAAGAACTCTCAACGCATGCGCCGCTAGTCGCTGCTTTTTTCACTGATGACTTCCAAGAGGTGTTGGAAAAGTATGCTACTGTGCCATCTATTGCTATCGACTATGCTATCTCAGAAAAATCAAAAAAGGTAATCATGTTTGCCGGTGACTTTGGGTGGAGCGATATAGGCTCTTTTGATGTGTTAGCCGATATTGTTGGACACAATCCTGCTGCAAGACAGGTTGGTATTGACTCAAAAAACGTCTATACGTATAGTTCGGAGAATCGTCTCATCGCAACTATCGGAGTGGAAGATTTGATTATCGTGGAAACCAAGGGGAGCATCCTCGTTTGTAAACGTGGGCGCTCAGATGATGTAAAAAAAATGGTGGAAAAGCTGAAAGAAAATGAGGAGAAAGAGCTTTAGATAAAGCATTTAAGGACGTTCTTATTGACATCAGACAGAAGGTGTGCTAAAATGGAGAATCTGAAAACTTGAACACGCAGTTTGAGTTTCGCAACCCTTCTCAATAGTCATCACGTGCGTCGAATTTTTTCGCGTACCATAGCGCTTTTTAGGTTTCTCAGATAAAGGATAATAACAACATCACGCCTTGGTGGTGGAATTGGCAGACACACTAGCTTCAGGTGCTAGCGGTAGCAATACCATGGGAGTTCGAGTCTCCCCTAAGGCACAAGACTAAAGTCAAAGAAATATGTCGGATTACATAAAAGAGCTGCGAAAAAAGATAGGAACTGACAGAATTCTCATCCCAAGTACGGTAGCTATTATTGTCAATAAACAAGGAGAGATTTTATTGCAGGAACGAGCAGGACAGAAAAATTGGGGCTGTCCCGGTGGGTTGATGGATTTAAATGAAACTGTTTTAGAGAGCCTAAAGCGTGAAGTGTTAGAGGAAACTGGATTAACTTTTACAAGCCCTACTTTGTTTGGTATCTACTCTGGTGAACGATACAAAGGTGTCTATCCCAATGGCGATATGATCCAGTCGGTACAGATGGTATTTCTTGTAACTGATTTCTCGGGCCAATTAAAAACAGATAAGGAATCACTATCCCTTCAATTCTTTCCTGTGAGCAAATTTCCAGAGTCTATAAACAAACATCACGCGGAGTATCTAGCTCACTATAGAGAATACATTCAAGGAAAGAGAAAAATCCCTATTATCGTATAAAGTATTGGGATCAAAATAATATAAATCTTAGTATTGCCGATGGTGCGAGGCACACAGCCTCATACTTGGGTACTCGCAAGGGTATAAGAGTTCAAATCTCTTCTTCGGCACAACGTAAAATAATTTTTCTCTGATTAGAGAGAAAATTCATCTTTCGTAATAATTCATTTCTGTCGGTGGACAAAAAAACACCACGACAGAAAAACTTAATCAATCTTGTGGACATGTTTTTGTTCGTCGCTTTTTCGAAAGCTGACGGAACACAGATAGTTCGAACAAGGAAGCAATAATATGCAAACGAATAGTTCGTTTCAGAGAAGCCGTAGGCCGAACAGGCCGGTGGATTCTTTTGGTGGCCGCGCTCGCCTCGATTTCGAT
>MFSB01000034.1:16489-16682 GCA_001784735.1 Candidatus Moranbacteria bacterium RIFCSPLOWO2_12_FULL_48_12 | reverse complement strand
CCGCCACACTGCCCGAATACTTGGAGGGCAGAACCCCGAAAGAAAAACACCCTTTCCTTTTTCAAAAAGTATTTCACCCCCGCCAAATCAGAAATGCAAGGAGTGTTTTTTCTTTCGGGGTTTCCGCCGAGTCCGCGAGGCGGTGGTGGCGGGACGTTCGTCGAGCGTACGATTTAGGTCAGAGCCACCACGC
>MFSB01000034.1:405-16402 GCA_001784735.1 Candidatus Moranbacteria bacterium RIFCSPLOWO2_12_FULL_48_12 | reverse complement strand
GGATAAGTATTTTCCAGTACAGTAAGAAAGCTTTTTAAATAGATGAATTATCGAGAACGATATGGGACAGATCAAAGATACGATGGTAAAACTGAAGTGTTCTCTGTGTAGCCGCATCACGCATTACACCAAACGCAACAAGAAGAAGGTGAAGGAAAAACTGGCCTTGAGCAAGTATTGCCGCTTCTGCAAGAAGAACGCGACCCATACCGAGAGCAAATAAATAAGCCTCTCGGTTTTGATAATATTGTGGTATAATGAGTATGGTTATATAACTGATAACCAGAATTCATTATTTATGTTAAGACCAGGAGTAAAAGGGAGGGCAATCACTCTTCGGAAACAAGGGTATTCACTAAGTGAAATAAGTGAGCAGTTAAATATTGCACAAAGCACAGCAAGCTTGTGGCTAAAGAATGTTAAGTTGTCTGAGAAAGCCAAAAAGAGAATAAATGATTTGAGTGTTAGTGGAAGAAAAAAGGCCATCGAAGCAAATAGAAAAAGAAGAGAAGCAGAAGATGTCAAAATAACAGAAAGGGTAGAAAAATATTTTTTAAGGCAACAAAAAATAGATTCTAAAATTGCATGTGCTTTATTATACTGGGGTGAAGGAACGAAGTATGACGGCAATAAGTCCGTTTCTTTCATGAATGCGGATCCAGAAATGATAAGATATTTTCTTCACGTTTTCAGAGACTCCTTTTCTTTAGATGAAAAGAGGTTTAGAGCACTTATTCATCTACATGAATACCATAATATAGGCAAACAACTTATATTTTGGTCGACTATAACAAAAATTCCTATCAGTCAATTCAATAAATCATACCTTAAGAAGAATACCGGAAAGAGCAAAAAGGAAGATTACCCAGGCTGTATAAGCATCAGATATTCCGATAATAAAGTTTATAAAGAGTTGATGACCATTATAAGAAAATTAGCGAAGATGTAAATAAAACGGGGGAATAGTTTAATGGTAGAACAGCGGCCTCCAAATCCGCCAGTGAGGGTTCGATTCCTTCTTCCCCTGCCAGGTTGAAAATGGATATTTTTTCATTTTGATTTTTTATTACCAAACGAAGTGAGCGAAACGAAAGTAAACTTTCGTTTCCGAGCGCAGTGCCGGTAAAATCGGGTGGAATACCCCGCGGCTTGCCGCGGATATGAAACGAGCTTAAGCTCGTTTCAGGGTCCAGGGCTTGCCCTGGGGTAAATACCTGTTATTTTTGAAATGGCTATGGCCCCATCGTCTATCGGCTAGGACGTCAGGTTCTCATCCTGGAAAGAGGGGTTCGATTCCCCTTGGGGCTACAACGAAGTTGGAGACACAAAGCACGCCAACTGCTTGGCGTGCGTGGGGTGTCGAAAACCGGAGCGCTGCCGCAAGGCCGCGAGGCGGGGTCGCGAGCCATACGTTTCGTATGGACTTGTGACCGACTCCCTTTGGGGCTACTGTGAAACTAAGAAACTCCGGATTTATTCCGGAGCTTTTTGCTTTTGTAATATCCAAGGAGAGGAGAAGGGCGTGAGTAGAATCCGAGCAAGCGAACATTCTGTGTGTAGTGCCCAGGCTTTTTGTCGGAGCAAAAAGGACTCCCCTTGAGATTACATAAGTAGAGAAGGACTCGGTCACAGATAATTTATTCGCCGACGCTCGTAAATTTCCGTGACCCCGCCTCGCGGTTTCGCGTACTCGCGAAACATCGCTCCGGCTTTCTCATCCCTCACGGAAGCCAAGCAGTTGGCTTCCTCCTACCCAAACAAAAACAACCCCCTTATTGGGAGTTATTTTAGTTTATGTGGGTAGGGAGGGATTCGAACCCCCGAAGCCCGAAGGCGACAGATTTCATATAACCCGAAGATTTCTCCCCGGCATGGACTATATCTTCACCTGTTCTAGGTGCTCTGGTATCTAGTCTCTACGGCGCTCCTCAACATGATGTTGAGGTTCCCACGGTATTCGCATATTCTTTTTTACAAGAACTTAGCCTCCACCGTTATCCCAGAAAGTTCATCTGAAAGTTCCCCCTCAGAGCTGCAACATCTTACAGTCTGCTGCGATTGACCACTCCGCCACCTACCCATGTTTATAAGGTACTCCTCACACATCCTATCAAACCCACTCCTTTTGTTCAAATGCGATGAGCCGTTGACCGGGATTGAACCGGTGACCTCGTCCTTACCAAGGACGTGCTCTACCGACTGAGCTACAACGGCTTGCCCCAAAAATACAAACCTCAACAGGTTGCTGAGGCTTTTCTCATTCTAGCGGTTTTTCAGAAAAAGTCCAGAGTTCTTATCGGTAGCACTGTAAAAAACGCTTGCTTATGCTCACATTTTTGTCCTTTCGCCGCTTTTGTAATGTATACATCAAACCAGCGACCGCGGTAAATAGGTATAAGCGGATAATGAGATAGAGAAAGAGGAAAAGACTGAAGAACAAGTTGCTTTTTGACAAATGCTCCAATTTTTTGCTATCTTGCTTAGTCAAGCCAATGGGAAACATATGGTTTGTAAGGCAGTTCTCGAAAAACTGAATAATAGAGGAAGACACCATGAAACGAATCGGATTTGCAGGATCAGACGGTCGCACCCTTCTCTCAGCATTGGTTACTAGTCGTAGCGGAAAGGGAGATGAATTCCGTGGCACAGTCATCAGGGGTATGCCCGCGATGAAACCGTATACGAAGCTCATGAACTGGCCAGTCGACTTCATCGACGTGCCGGGGGCCTCCACAACGGCAAGCTACATCGAGGCGGCAGTTTCCGCCTTGCATGACGGGCAGATTGCCTACTTGATACCGATGCCGGAAGCCTTGCAGTTCGAAGGCTTCGTCGATGCAATGATTACGGCCGGACTCGGCGATCGGGTCTGCGGCCTGACCAAAGAAGCGTCGTTCCTCGAAGGTGACAAGGCCGCATGCTATCAGTTCTGCGATGAAGCAGAAGTACCGGTGGCGCCTGAATGGATCGTCGGTGACTTGAGGGATTATCGCCTGTTTCTTGGAACATCACTCAAGTATTTGGAACATCACGGCGGATTGTATGTGAAGTTCCCATACTCGGCTGCCGGCAAAGGCTCGCGTTTCATCGGTTCGCCCTGGGATATCAGGCACGTATATCAGGGATTGCTGGATGACTACGGCAAGACTTATGAAAAACTCTTTCCGAGCGGAAAGCCGTGGCCGATCCTGTTTGCGTCCTACATGAATGCTATCGAGGTGAGTTTCACGGCACTTGTGGATCAATTCGGACATTTCCAAATCCTGCCAACCGGCATGGACTATCAGGGACGCTATTCCGGACCGATCACGACTAAAAACACCATTACCGGCGGAATGGCTAGTGTCTCCCCACACCCGGTTCAATCACCAGCCTTGCTCAAGCTCGCGCGGAAACAAATCTTCGAGCCTTTTATCGAGGGGATGCGGCGAAAAAAAATCCTCCGTCCGTGTATCTTGTACCCGGGCTGCATGGTTTACTTCAATGCGGACGGCTGCCCGTGGGATATTCGTCTGTGCGAAATGAATATCCGAGCGCCTGAGCCGGAGTTCCAGACAATGGCGTGGCTGATCAAGAATTTCGGTCACCTCGTCGAGGCTATATTCAAGGGGAATCTCGACGAAGTCGTGCCGGAAATCCGGAACGACCAAATTGCCATGACGTTAGCCCTGGTCACCGGCCCTGGCCCCGGCAGTGAATACCCGGGGTATCCGTGGCGTCATAAACCAGGTGAGCCGATGGTACTCAACCTGAGCGCCCTCAAAAAAAATAATGTCACGATGATCCCGGCTGGCATGGGATACAACGAAGCCACAAAGACATTCGTTTCGGACGGAACCCGGGTGGCATACCTCATCGGGGCAGTCACAGTATCGGGAAAAGCCCGGAGTGAAGTAGCGAATGAACTTCGTGCCAAACTTTACCGGTTGTTCGAAGCTGGCGTTGTGCGAACCATTCCAAGCGAAAATCCAATGGGCAACCGCCTCGTGGTGCGCGACGACGTCGGCACGCATTTCATGATTGCCGAACAGGTGTTTCACAGGACTACCAGCTGACTGGCCGCTGGAGCGGCTTGAAGATCGGCAACGGCCGGCGAGGTACATTGTGGTGGATCTATGTTATACAAAAGGGCGAGGGGGTGGTAAACGTACACCTCTTCGCCCGATTTTTTTATCCATTTTCAATGTATTACCATTTATCGACGGCCGTCGACAGATGGCAGATTGTTTGAGGTGGAAGTTTATTAATAATCTGGGTGCTCATGGTATACTTTTTGAGAGAAGATGATAAGGGATAAGTGATACATGATAGGAGGCGTTTGATAAATAATCTAGTGAAATTTTTATAAAATTATGGATTTATTGAACAAGAAATGTGTGCCGTGCGAGGGTGGGACGGCGCCTCTGACAGGGGAGCGGACTGCCGAATATTTCCAAGCATTGACAGGTTGGCAGGTTGTACAAGAGAAAGAGCTTGTCAAAGAGTATCAATGCAAAGATTTTGCTGAAGCGCTGGCTTTTGTAAACGCTGTTGGAACGATAGCTGAAGCGGAAGGGCATCATCCGGATATCAACCTGCATAGCTGGAACAAGGTTGTCGTGACGCTCTCGACCCACGCCATCGGCGGCCTCTCCATCAATGACTTCATTCTGGCCGCCAAAATAGATGCCGTGAAAGGAGAAAAGTTCCCAACAATTACGTAATTAATTACGTAACTGGTTACATAACCTTTTTATCAAGCTTGAAACTCCGTTTTGCCGGAGTTTTTCTTTTTGCAACAGATAGATTTTACCCAATAAATGAATTTACCATCTATCGACGGCCGTCGATAGATGGTAAATATTATAGAGGGGGAGGTTTTGGCAGAGAAATTTCTTTTTCAGTTAATGAGTTTAGCACCGAGTGACGACAGTCGACAAAAGTACATTCGTTTGTTCATTTCAAGCATGGGCTTTCTTTGACAAACAGGCCACAAAAATAGAGGAACAGGACTTTCTACGCAATCGCGACAAAAGTGCTGCTTTACTTATTCGAAACGAGGGCTTTTGACAAGCAAGCTTGTTTTTTGGTATCTTTCGGAGTCAGGCCGATTCCAAGCAATACGGTCTGAAAAGTGTAGTTCCTGAACAACTGAATACTTTGAAAGGCTGAGAAAATCATGGAAACCTCTAATCAGAAACCAAGTTCTACGGAGTCACGAATTATTGTTGCGTTTGACGTTTCAAATTATGCCGCGGCAATACAGCTTGCGCGGCGCATGGATCCGAAACAGTACCGCGCTGCAAAAGTCGGCAAGGAACTTTTCACGGCAGCCGGTCCGGGAGTAGTGGAGGATCTCATAAAGGCGGGCATCGACGTTTTTCTCGATCTGAAGTTCCACGACATCCCGAACACCGTCGCGGGCGCTGTTCGCGCCGCGTGCGGTCTCGGCGTGTGGATGATGAACGTTCACGCTCTTGGCGGCAAGGAAATGCTGGAAGCGGCGGCCAATGAACTCGCGAAAATGCCAGTGGATAAGCGTCCACTCGGTGTCGGCGTGACGCTTCTTACGAGTATGGGGCAAGCGGGGATGGATCAAGTTGGACTCAACGGCGATCCGGCTGCTTGCGTGCTGCGATTGGCAGGGCTTGTCAGAACATCAGGCCTTGATGGCGTGGTGTGCTCCAGCCAGGAGGCGCTGTTGCTCCGAAACGATATGGGTAAGGACTTTGTGCTCGTCACACCAGGTATCCGACTCCCTGATGGCAAGAAAAATGATCAGGAGCGTGTCGGAACACCTGAGTTCGCCATCGAAAGCGGAGCGCATTATCTCGTCATCGGCCGGCCGGTTACTCAAGCCGAATCCCCGAATGATGTGCTGCTTGATATCAATCGGCGCGTTGCATCGGTGCAGAAACAATAAACCAGGAGAACGATATGCAGTTACCAGATAAGTTGCAAGTGCCCTCGGGTGCAGTGTTTTTGAAAGAGAAATTGCAGTGTCTCATACGCGCTGGCGAAGCGGGTTCGATCAAGTATCTAGGTAAACCCGTTACCATGAAAAACAAGGTGCTGACATACGTATACGTATTCTTGCGCGGTGACCTCACTGATGATGCCGTTCTGAATTACTTGGTAGGGCGCTGTGCAGCGCGTTCTTGCGTTTCGTACATGCAAAGCATAGGCGAGCAGCGCCAGCTGAATCTCATCGGCTTGCCGACAGCTGGAACGGCGATTGCAATTGCGACTTCTGTCGCGAGCGTCAGCCTTCGCGCTGAAGATGAAAACTTCCCGCTTATTTCCTCGCGTATCATGCGGGAAGTGAAGAAAACGGACCACGGTACTCATGGTAATTGGGTCAACGGTGAAACCAGCGGTTTGCCCAATCTGCAACAGTTTTTCTTTGGAGCAGCAGACAACGTCGTTACGGACGCCGGTACCAAGGTGGAGTCAGCTACACGTTTTCTCGAAGATGGCTACCCTGCCTACGATATGTTGCAGTACATTTTCGTCGATCGGCAGCAGGGCGGGGTGCCGCGGATGGTGAAGGCTGGTTTCAAGCACGTCGCCGTTGAATTCCTGCTTCTCGACATGGCTTACGCCTACGGCGAAATCGGGATGTGGCCGAAACAAGCGGTGAAGCAGGTCGAGGAAGAAATCAAAGCGTTTCAGTTCGCGTAGCTGAAAGCTACAACAAGGGGTACCGAGTGTGAGTTGCTATCACGTAGCGCACACCACGGGCCTCGTTTTTATTATTCAAAAATGCGCAAGAAACCTTGTTTTTGGGTTTTTTTCTTGATATACTCCTCATTACGTTGAGTATTTTAAATGATAGCTGGTTATAAGCCAAATAAAGTGGTTTCTTCTCGTGTTGTTCTTGTGGATACTGTATTCCCGCTGGATGTTTACCCGCCGACTGGAGGGCGGGAATGACAAAGAGGGTAAGTTTTTGTTAATTCTACTATGGAAATTGAAGCTGAATTGAAGGCTTTCAAGGCGCGTCTCGATCCGCAAATCGGGGCGTATTTTGATAAGGCCATAGAAGAGGCGAGCAAAGAAGATGCTTTCGTCACGGACGCGCTCCGCTATGGGAAGACGCTTATGCTGGCCGGAGGAAAGCGTTTGCGGGCGGCTTTTATGTACTATGGCTACTTGGGCACCGGAGGAACGGAAGAGGACAAGTTGCTCTCGGCATCCATGAGTATCGAATTTATCCACGCGTTTCTTCTCGTCCATGATGACATCATCGATCAAGATGATATGCGCCATGGCGTGGCGACGTTCCATCGACACTATGCCGATATCGGAGAAAAATTGTTTCCGGGAAAGGATAGGGAACACTTCGGAAATGCTATCGCCATCATCATGGGGGATATGCTGGGCGCTTTCGGGAATGATATTATTTTCTCATCTCAATTTCCACTGGAGCAGAAATTTCAGGCGCTCACGAAACTGCAGCGCATCGTTTCTTATACGGTCATCGGCCAGGCGCGCGACATCTATATGGAATTCAAGGGTGAGGCGAGTGAAGCAGAGATTCTCTCAATGTACAGGAACAAGACCGCCCGCTATACGGTCGAGGGATCGCTCCACTTGGGAGCTATTTTGGCCGGGGCTTCGCAGGAGATATTGGATGGGCTCTCGGCCTATGCCATACCGCTCGGCATCGCTTTCCAGATCCAGGACGATATCTTGGGCATTTTCGGCACTACCGAACGCCTGGGAAAACCGGTCGGTTCCGATATAGAGGAAGGGAAGATCACACTGCTCGTTTCGCGGGCCCTGCGCGATGGGACAGGTGAACAGAAAAAGCGCCTCACGGAAATCTTGTCTTTGGGGGAAAGCCTGACAGAAAAAGATATTGAAGAATTCCGCGAACTGATAAGAGCCACCGGGGCATATGACGGCACCAAAGCACTGGCTCTGGAGTATATTGAAGAGGGAAAGCAAGCGCTCAAAGTGCTCGAGGACAAATTGCAGCCGCGTGCCTATGACTTTCTTTTTTCTGTGGCGGAGTATATGATGAAACGTGAATATTAGGCTTACTACAAATTACAAATACAACTACAAATAAACAAATATGAAAAACGAAGAAAGAAGGATTTGTATATTTGTAAAAAGATTTGTAATTTGTAGTAGGGTATGAAGAATATGACTTCTTATGAAACAAAATCGTTGCCCAAACATGTGGTCATCATACCGGATGGCAATCGCCGTTGGGCGGTTCAACACGGACTGAAGGTCTGGGAAGGGCATGAAGCGGGAGCCAAGAATACGGAAAATTTGGTTCGCGAAGCAGAGCGTCTCGGTATTCGGGAGATTTCCTTCTGGGGATCCTCTTTGGAAAATCTCACCAAGCGGCCGGTCGCCGAGAGTCAGGCTCTGCTGCGTATCTACGAAACCTATTTCAAAAAGCTTCTGGAGAGCGAGGATATCCACAAGGATGAGGTGCATATCCGTTTCATCGGGCATTGGGAGGAACAATTCCCGGATTCGCTCAAAAAGGTGATGTATGCTTGTTTGAAAGCCACTGAGAATTATAAGAAGCATTATCTGAACTTCTTTTTGGCATATAGCGGTGATGATGATATGCGAATTGCTTTCCAGAAAGTAGCTGTGACACTCAAGCATGGAGAACTAGTGACCGATGCGCTCATCAAAAAGAATCTGATGACATGCGAACTGGCGCCGGTGGAGCTGCTCATTCGGACAGGCGGAGAGCCGCATCTTTCTTCCGGCTTCATGATGTGGGACATCGCCAATGCCCAGCTCTATTTTTCGGACAAATATTACCCGGATTTTGGTGTGGCAGCCTTTCGGGAAGCGCTAGCTGATTATGCCGCGCGGGAGCGTCGTTTTGGTCGCTAATTCCTTATGGATTATGGGGCGAGTATTTGTTTCATCAGAGCGAGAGTGAAGCTAGCCTTTAACGGGGTTGACCCCGTTAGAACTCTGGCTGGAACGTATAGTGAAGACAAGCGACTAAAGATATTCAAGTAGTGAGTCTTTAGGGTTCATTTTGGCAGACCTCTAACGGGGTTGACAATAATCTTAAGCTCCACTACAATAAGACTACGTTTTGAAAAATTGAAGAGAAAGTATCAAAGAGGGTTGGGCGACCGCTGAACTACACGATCTAGGATTGATTGCTCCCATTAACTCCTGCCTCTCTTTTTGCATTGCTAATGTTCGCGAATAAACACGAATATAGGACGAATGGCACGAATTGGGTTTAATTCGTGGAAATTTGATTCTTATTTTGTGTAATTGGTGAGCAAGTGAACTATGGCCAACAACAAAGAATTGATCCGGGTAGAAGGCGAGGTTCTGGAAACGTTGCCAAGCACGACGTTTAGTGTTCGTCTCGATAATGGACACGAAGTGCTGGCTCATATTTCCGGTCGGATGCGCGTGCATTATATCCGTCTTTTGCCGGGGGATCGCGTGACTCTTGAAATGAGCCCATATGATCTTTCCAAAGGCCGGATTGTCCTCCGCAATAAATAATTGTTTACGAATATACGCGAATGATGCCACGAACTGGCACGAATGATTCGTGAATATTTGT
Organism: Candidatus Moranbacteria bacterium RIFCSPLOWO2_12_FULL_48_12; assembly: GCA_001784735.1. GTDB lineage: Bacteria > Patescibacteriota > Minisyncoccia > Moranbacterales > UBA1568 > UBA1568. Next base: position 6,855 of record MFSB01000034.1, on the reverse strand, counting down.
AAGGAATTTGTGAGTATTTGTGGAATTATTAGTGTTCATTAGTGAGCAACCAAAATGAAAGTCAGAGCCTCCGTCAAGAAAATCTGTGTGCACTGTAAAATAGTCAAACGCCGCGGTACGGTGTTTGTCATTTGTTCGACCCCGAAGCACAAGCAGCGGCAAGGCTAGTTAACAAACAACCAACGACAAACGACTAACAACAGACTGGAAGTGGAAAACGGGAGAGATGTGAATGTCGTAAGTCGTCGGTCGTAAGTCGTAAGTAAAGATAGTATGGTCAGAATAGCGGGAATCAACATTCCAGATAACAAAAGAATCGAGGTCGCTCTGACGTATATTTACGGCATCGGCCTGTCGACGAGCCAGAAGATCTTGAAGGAACTTTCGGTGGATGTGGATACGCGCGCCAAGAATTTGACGGCTGAGGATGCCAATCGTCTGCGCGAAGTGATCGAGAAAAAATACCGCGTCGAGGGGGAGCTTCATCACGTGGTCAAGCAAAATATCAAGCGTTTGAAGGAAATTGGCTGCTATCGGGGCATGCGCCATCAGAAAGGTCTCCCGTCCCGTGGTCAACGCACCAAGACCAACACGCGCACCGTGCGGGGGAATGTTCGCAAAACTATGGGCAGCGGTCGCAAGAAATCATCCGATAAGACCTAAGTCGCCAATGACACGAATGATGCCACGAATTGGCACAAATGATCCGTTAGTATATGTGGGTAATTAGTGAATATTCGTATGCCAGAAGAAGTAACAACAACTGAAAAGAAAGCGGCGGCAGAAGAAGGCATGGCCAAGGCAGGAGCCAATGATGCCGCTCTGGTAAAGAAAGCCAAGAAGCCCAAGCGCCAAGTTTTGAAAGGGCGGGCGAATATTCAGTGTACGTATAACAATACGATTGTTACTCTGACCGATTTGAACGGGGCAGTTCTCGGATGGTCGAGTTCCGGCCATTTGAGTTTCAAAGGCGCCAAGAAATCCACTCCCTATGCCGCTACGCAGGTGGTCGCCGATGTTTCCGAAAAAGTGAAGAAGTATGGTCTCCAAGAATTGGAAGTATTTGTGAAAGGTGTCGGCTCGGGTCGTGAAGCTTCGATTCGCGCCCTGTCCAACAACGGTTTTAATCTGACCAGCATCAAAGACATCACCCCGATTCCGCACAACGGTTGCCGCCCGCGCCGCCCGAGAAGAATATAAGTCCTATAAGACATATTGTGACCTATGTCAGTTATCGATTCCAAATGCAAACTTTGCCGCCGGGCCGGTGAAAAACTCTTTCTCAAAGGAGATCGTTGTTTGTCGCCGAAATGCGCTATGGTGCGCCGTCCGTACGCTCCCGGTATCCATGGGCACAATCCGTCCCGGGGCGGCAACGAATTCGGACGTCAGCTTGCAATGAAACAAAAAATCAAGCGTCTTTATGGCGTGATGGAACGTCAGTTCCGTCATCATTTCGATGAAGTGCGCAAGAGCCCTGGCATTACCGGTGACCAGCTCATTTCCCGTTTGGAACGCCGTTTGGACAATGTCATTTATCGTCTCGGGTTTGCCGTTTCACGGGCTCAGGCCAAGCAGCTCGTGAGCCACAAGATGTTCGAAGTGAACGGCAAGCGCGTGAACATTCCTTCATTCGAAGTTCGGGTGCATGATATGATTGTCCTGAAGCAGAACAAAAAGAACAAGCAATTTTTCAAGAATCAGGAAGAAATTTTGAAAAATAAGAAAGATGTGCCGCATTGGCTCGCTCTCGATGCTGAAAAGCAGACCGGGAAGGTGCTTGTATTGCCGGCTCGCGATGATGTCGGAGTGCGGGTTGACGCGCAGATGGTTGTCGAATATTATTCGAAATAAACTACGAATTACGAATTTTCATACGAATATACGAATGGGGAAGACAGAGAAAAAAAATAACAAAATTTCTTGATTTGTATATTTGTAATATGATTTGTAATTTGTAGTTGTATAAGTAATCAATACCTAATAATTTAACGTTTCCGGTGATCGGTCTTTCTAAACCAGATCCGACAGTTCATCCGAAACCACACGTCTCGTATGCAGACAATCACTTCCCCGCAAACGCCGCGGTACACGGCTCTTGGGAAAAATTATGGCAAGTTCGAGATTCTCGGGTGTTACCCGGGATATGGAACGACTTTGGGCAATGCGCTGCGCCGTGTGCTTTTGTCGTCTCTCGATGGCGCCGCCGCCAAATCGGTGAAGATCAAGGGTGTTGCTCATGAATTTTCTACGATTTCTGGCGTGATGGAAGACGTCGTGCAGATTATCCTTAATTTGAAGCAGGTCCGTTTCAAGTTACATGGAGAAGAAGCCGTCAAAATTACCCTGAAGAGCAAGGGCGAGGGGGTCGTGACTGCTGCCGCTATCAAGACGCCGTCGAGCGTGGAGATCATCAATCCGGATCAGGTCATCGCTACCATCACTGACAAAAAAACGGAATTCGAGATGGAGATAGAAATCGACAAAGGGGTCGGCTATGTGCCGGTGGAAAGCCGCGAAAAGGAAGACCGCGATATCAGCGTTATCGCCATCGACGCCATCTATACGCCGGTGAGGCGCGTGAATTACGAGATCGAGAACATGCGCGTCGGCAAGCGGACCGATTATGACAAGATCACTCTGGAAGTCGTGACCGATGGCAGTATAACTCCCGTGGAGGCCTTCGAGAAAAGCGTTGCTATCCTTGTTTCCCAGTTTTCTTCTTTGGCTCTGGTGGAGGGAGATGCATCCGAAGTGAAGGAAGAGGCACAAGCGGAAGAAGAGGTTACGGAGGTGAAGGAAAAAAAGCCGAAGAAAGTTTCAAAGAAGAAAGCTAAAAGCGAATAAGCACGAATAGTGCCACGAATAAGCACAAATGAATTCGTGAGCATCAGTGGAGTTATTAGTGAAATTAGCGAAGCAAGTATGAAACATAGACATTCAGGCCGCGTCTTAAGTCGCGGAAGAAACCAGCGCCGTGCCCTTATCAAGACTCTTTTGGGGAGCCTGATTTTGCATGAACGCATTACCACCACGGAAGCCAAGGCCAAGGAGATAAAAAATTTCATCGATCAGATTGTCAACAAGGCCAAGGTCGGGAGAAATGATGCGAAGCGTCGGGTAGCGATCATCCGTGAATTGCAGGGGATGATCCCAGAGGTGGCTTCTAAAAAGCTCCTCGGTGACTTCAGCACCCGTTTCGAGAGCCGCCAGAGCGGGTATACCCGCGTGGTGAAACTTGACCAGCGCAAGAGCGACTCTGCTCATATGGCGATCATTGAATTCGTATAAACGTATGGCACAGAATAAGAAAACAATGATTGACCGGAAATACCACCTGTTCGATGCGCAAGGGAAAGTGTTGGGTCGTCTAGCGACACAGCTCGCCACGATCCTCATCGGCAAAGATAAGGTGGCCTATGCTCCGCATATCGATGGCGGCGATTTCGTCGTGATCATCAACTCCGACAAGGTAGAAGTCACTGGCAACAAGGGGAAGAAAAAAATTTATCATCGCTTCAGCGGTTATCCGGGCGGGATCACTTCCATCAATTTCGACGATCAGGTGAAAAAAGATTCCCGCAAAGTGATCTGGCAGGCTGTTTACAATATGCTTCCCAAGAATAAATTGCGTGCAAGGATGCTTCGGCGTCTTCTCATCAACAAAGGAGCAGAGCATGAACAGAAAATTATTCACATAACCCATCAATAAGTGTAAAGATAAAAAATCAAAATGAAAAATGACCCGTCTCGCCCGCCTAGACGTCGAGGCTGGCCAAGGCCTTCGCCGAGGTGGACAATGCAAAATGCGAAGTGAACCCGAAAATTTTCAATTTTAATCTGTCATTTTGATATTTGATGTTTGCATTTTAAATTATTATGGTTACTACGAAGAAAGTTATCAAACCGAAAAAGACCACCCTTAAGAAACCTGCTTCTCCGAAGAAAGCAGTATCTAAAGTTGTCAAAGAACCTGCGAAAGAGCACAAAGAAACAGTAGTCAAAGAAGAAAAATTAGAACGCTACGTCTACGCTGTGGGGCGGCGCAAGACGGCTATCGCCCAGGTGCGCCTGTATCCGAGCGCAAAGGCTGAGATTGCGGTAGTCAACAAAAAACCGATCCGCGAATACTTCGGTACGCCAGCCCTGGAAGCCCAGGCTCTCCTTCCGCTCAAGACGTCTGGTTTGGAAGCGGCCTTTCGAGTATCAGTACTGGTGCGAGGCGGAGGACTCCATGGTCAAGCAGATGCTATCAAGCTCGGGATTGCGCGCTGTCTCATCAAACACGACCCGCTCTTGCGAGCCACACTCAAAGCGCTGGGACTTCTGACACGCGACTCGCGCGCCGTCGAGCGCAAAAAACCAGGTCTCAAGAAGGCTCGTCGCGCTCCGCAGTGGGCCAAGCGTTAAAGCGCAGATTTAAGATTCATGATTCAAGATTTATGAGCCGCCCTTCGCAGGGCGGTTTTTGCTTTTCATAAGGTAAGATTTTGTATCAGAGCTTGACTTTTGTCGTTTTTAGGTGTACAACTGCGGGTTATTCATCATCCGATGGGGCGGATTAGGAGAAACTTTCAGGTGCATCGCGGGAAACTTCTGCGATTCTGAAGAGCTTGAAGCCGAGGGCATTTCATCATTTTTTCTAACCGTGCAAGAATAACAATTCCGGTGCACGATTTTATTTTTATTACCACATTACCATATAATATTATATGGTAAGATTTATTTTCAACTACTAACTACTGAATACCAACTACTATTAAAAGCCGAAAAATGTGGAAGGTTCGGAAAAACGGATACGGCTGACGGCGTCAGCCCCCTCATTCTGGGATGATACGAAATAAATATAATTTTCTTCAAAGCGCGAGAGGATCTGGAGATAGGGTGTCTTGGAGGTAGCGAAATCGAGGATGTTGCGGCGGTCACGGTTATCGAGCTCGATGATTTTGGCGCTGCCATTGAGAGAAAACAGGACGTGTTCATAATCCGCAGTCCACTGCACATTTCTCAGCGTATTGGAAAAGCGGGCGATCTGGATCGTCGTGTCGCGGTCTCGCGTCGGCTGGGCGTCCCAATCGCGCAGGAAGTAGACGGAAATCTCATTGTCCGTGAAGAAGAGCAGCTTTTTTCCGTCGTTGGAAAATTGCACGCCCTTGGTTCCGCTGCCCGCGATTGGTCTGAAGACGATCTCAGCAGAAGGGATTTTGTTGTACACGAAAAGCCGGCTGGTTTTTTGTTCCCGGATAGTGAGGCGAGAATCGTCATAGGCGACGAGCGAATAAAAGCTGTCTGGAATGATATCAATGGGCGCAGTGGTGATTTGGGTCGGTTCGCTATCGATTCTCTCTGCAGACAGGCGATAGATGATCCCGTTATCATTACCCAAGTAATAGATATTTTTTCCGGAAAAGTTATAGTCGCGGACATTTTCTCTGATGAGAACTGGTGGAGCTTCGGGTGTCCCAGTATTGATGCGGCGGAGGGTTGTGCCATCCAAATAGAAGAGAAAATCCCGATTGGCGGGATCCCAGCGAGGGTTTCGCAGAGCATCTTTATCTTGATTCTTCGTGAGCTGATGGAGAAGGGAGGCTTGTTTGGTTCCGATGTCTACGATGAAATAGAAATGCTGGCCCGCCTCGCCGCCCGCCTCGGATTGATTGAGTCGAGACGGGAGACGAGTCGAGGTTGAGCCCGCCTGCTCGAGAGGAACGAGGACTTTCCGGTTATCCGGTGACCACTCAATATTCTCTTCTCTGTCCTTTGGGAGAATGACGTTGGTCAATGAGAGAAGCTGTTCATTCGTTTTAGCATTTGTATCGAGCGTATCGACCATCAATTGATTATCTTTTTCTTTTACGACAGCGAAGAGCCCTTGTTTGGGAGCTTGGAATATTTTTATAGCATTCTCAGTTCCGGTGATATTTTCTATAGCGGGAGCCTCTTTGATTAGGAGAACATTCCAGAATTCCGTGGAGAGCCCGCTTTGCACGGTGGTTTTTTTTGACCAGGACAGATAGCCTGGTGCGGAAACTTTGATGAAGTGTTCTCCGGGTGCCAGGCCGCTCAGGTGGATGGAATTGTTGAGGATTCCAAGCTTGGCGTTGGGGATAATCTCATCATCGACGCGGATATCGACCGTTTCCGGGCTTGATTTGATAGATATGGAGCCTGTATAGATGAAAATACCGCGTTCGAAATTGAAGCGGTATCCGAAGGTATAAAAAAGTACCGAGGAGGCGGTGATAAGGAATATGCCTGCGAATGTCCAGAATAAGAGAGGGCGGATACGCCGCATAAAGGAGGATAATGGGATAAGGGGGTCTTTCCCCAGTATACCTTAAAAACGACCTGTGGAAAATCCAGACACTTTTTGACAGAAGCGTTCTTGAGAGTGTAGACTGGGCACGTATGTCACGATTTCTCGATTTTTTCACCGCTTGGCACTTGCCG
>MFSB01000034.1:0-370 GCA_001784735.1 Candidatus Moranbacteria bacterium RIFCSPLOWO2_12_FULL_48_12 | reverse complement strand
GCTTCTTTTCGTCGGGCTGAGCCTCGTCTTCGGCTTCGTGTTCGGCCGGTGGAAGCTCATCAATATCCTCATCAATGTCTACATCGCCATCGCTTTTATCGGGGTATTGCCGCAAGGATTTTTGGAATCTTCCTTGTATGCCAAGAGCGGGACATTCCTCATCCTGCTCGTTATCCTGACGGCGATCGATGACCGTCTTTTCGATCTGCACATCACCAGCGCCGGAACGGATTTTTTTTGGCGCCTTTTCGTTACCAGCTTTCTCGTGACCGGGATGATCGTGAGCGTCCTGCTTTCTTTCCTGCCGAAAACCGTCGCGCTCGGCTATATCTCTCCCGCCGCCTATGGATATTTCGCCTCATCCGGAGCG
>MFSB01000033.1:438-34867 GCA_001784735.1 Candidatus Moranbacteria bacterium RIFCSPLOWO2_12_FULL_48_12 | reverse complement strand
CCCGTGGTCTTGCCACGGGGATGAATGGAAACATAAAATCCTTCCCACAGGGTTTAATACCCTGTGGTGAAGGTGCTGGATTTATTGAAGAGTGCCTTTAGAAGGTTTTAATGGAAAAATGAAATATCAAAAATCAAAATGACAATGCAAAATGTAAAGATTTAGAGCGCATTCATATTTTTGAATTTTAATCTGTCATTTTGAATTTTGATTTTTACATTTTACATTATGAAAATCATCGGTCATCATGCAGTCAGAGAGCGGTTGAAAAAGCTCGCTCGGGAGAACAAGATTTCCCAAGGCTACCTTTTCTCAGGCCCGCAAGGCGTGGGGAAGAGTCTCTGCGCCCTGGAATTTGCCAGTATTCTGGTCGGTGAGCCGGATTTCGAGCCGAGCGAGAACAAGCCGCACCCTTTCGATGTGCTCATTGTCCGGCCGGAAGAAGTTGCCAAGCGCGGCATCACCAAAGAGAAGAGTATCGGAGCGGAAGCGATGCGCGAGGCGCTGCAATTCTTAGGGCGCTTTCCGGCCAGGGGGCATTTTCGGGTCGTCATTATCGAAGAGGCGCACAAGCTCACGCAAACCGCCCAGAATGTCATTTTGAAGACCCTTGAAGAGCCCAAGTCTACCGCCGTGATGGTATTGGTGACGCATGATGTGGGAAACATTCTCCCGACGATTCTCTCGCGTGCCGAGCGCATCCGCTTCGATTATGTATCGTCCGAAGAAATAGAAGAGGGACTGGACACTTTGTTCGTGAGAAACGGAGAGCATATCCTCGCGCCATTTTTCTTTTCTTTGGGCAGACCGGGGATGATTGTCCGGGCAGCGCATGACCCGCAGAGCTTTCGCGTTGAGCAAGAGAAGCTGGAGCGTCTCTTCCGCCTCACGACCTTGACGCTCGGGGAGCGCCTCCGTTTGGCGGAAGAATTGGCAAAAAATATTCCTGAAACGGTGCGGTTGTTCGAATGGTGGCTGCCGGGACTCTATGCGCAGGCTCTCAAGGGCGCCGATCCGCGCTATACGACGCGCTTCTTCGGACTCTTGGAAGCGGTGGAAGAAACGCTTATGCTTCTCAAGACGACGCAGAGCAACGCGCGGCTTCTTATAGAAAAACTCTTCCTTTCGGTATAGTGTCGTTAGTCGTAAGTAGTTGGTTGTCAGTTATTTTATGTGGTTTGTATCAAAACGGACAAAACAAAAACACCAAGAAAAATCATCGATGCATTTTTTGCGCAAGGGCTTGCCAGAGCGGAAAAGATATCGCACGGTGGGAAAAAAAGAAAGACGGCACATCGGAGCGGGTACTCTTTTCCTTTGGGCACTTTTCTTTGGGACGCTTTCTTATACAGCCTTTTTTTCCACATTTTTTCTTATCGCTTCGCCGCGGATCGCAGGGATGAGCGAGATTTCTCAAAGGACGCTCGGCGGATTCATCGAGAGGGAGCTGTCAAGAAAATATCTTCGGATCTTTTTCCGGCAGAATTTTTTTCTGGTGCGGCCGCAGGATCTGGAAAAACGGCTGCGCTTGGAATACCCGCTCCTGGCTTCCGTCTCCGTGACGCGCGTTTTTCCGAATAATCTGAATATCGAGGTGACGGAGCGGAAGAAAATCATTCTCTGGTATTCTCAAGACCAATATTATCTCATCGATGAAGAAGGGGCGGCGCACGATAGTACGCAGGCGCTTCTGCCGGAAAATATGCCGTACGTGCTTTCTATCACCGATATGAGCAACAAACAGGTGGCTCTGGGAGAAAAAGTTTTTGATGCGAGTTATGGGGCTTTCGCCATCCAGATGAAGGAGCTGTTTCCGGCGCAGTTGGGGCTGGGGATTGAGCCGCGGTATACGACAGTCTCTCGTTTTGCCGACGAACTGCGCGTCAAAACGGATGAAGGATGGGAGGCATATTTTGGCACCGGGATCCCGATCGAGGCATCGCTCAATGTGCTCAAGCTTCTTATTGAGAAAGAGTTGCCGAAAGAGCGGCGTGCAAAGTTGGCGTATATCGACCTGCGCGCGGAAACCCGGGCGTACTATGCGTTTCGCGAAGGAGAAAATATAGAAAGCCCAGTCACTCTTTCTCCTTCGGTGCTGACAGAAGAAAAGAAAACCGATGTTTCCTCCAAGAAAAAGAAATAGTCTACAAAAATATCTAATACCTATTTTCTAATATCTAATGCAACTTTTAGTTTTGGAATTGAATATTGTAACTTTATTAGAAATTGGTAATTAGAAATTAGAAATTGTAAAAGTATACTACTACATATTTCAAAAAACACTTCCAAAAAAGAGTGTTTTTGTATCCGATTATTTTATTTCTGGGATGTAATAGACGAAAATGGAATCACCGGCGCGGGTGACGAGCGGATAGTCAAACCTCCAGGCGTAAGTCTTGTCTCCTGGCTTCAAGTTGGGAGAATAAGAGCTTTCTTGGATGAATCCAGCCGAGAGGGCATACCAGCCAGGCTCCGGGTCGTTGTAGGAGTGCCAAGAAACGTATTTGTTGCCGAGATAGTAGGTCGGACTGGCGCCGCCGAAGTAGTCAACGCGAATTTTGTCAATAAACAAAGCCTTGTCACCTGCCATGCGGGAGGAGCTTGACTCAGTCAAAGCCTTAGGATTGATGCTAATGCCTTTGCAATTAAGAGCTCCGATACCGGTGCTCAGGCAATTATTATATGTATCGACAAAGTTCCGCAAATGTTTAAGGTCTTGGCCCCAGTCGTAATTGGAGTCCGTAACGTACTGATATCCGTTTAAGTGTCCGCCAGCGGCGGCATTGAAATACGAGAGATAGCTGGGGTATGCCAAGATGGGGATAGCTACTATAGATAAAGTCAAACCACCGAGAATACAGGCCAGGATTTGGCGCGTTACCTTGTCATTTTCATGACGGCGGAAGAAGTCAAAGCTTACTTTGGCGGTCAGCATATAGAGAAAGGGGAGGATCGGGAAAAGGTGGCGCAAGCCGATGTTGAGGTTTCCGGTAATACTCACGTAGCTGTAAAAGAGGATGAAAAACAGGGCCAGGTACGTCGTCGTATTGTTTTGAAAGGAACGGGCCAGCTTCGCCGCCCACTTCGCCGAATCGAGGCGAGAGTCTAGGCGGACCAGGAAAGGAAAGGCCGCTCCCTTTTCTCGGATGAGAGTTTTGCCTATCCGGGAGAGGGCGTAGAGAGAGGTGAGGAGGAGGATAATGAGGAACGGCAAGGTTTCTTTGAGGAGAAAGACAATCGGGAAATACCAGGGGGAAGCTTGGTTGGAAACCTGACCGAGGAAATAGTAGGTGTTGCCGCCAGTCACGCGGCCGAACACCATAAAGACGCCGAGGAAGTATTCAGAGAACGGCTTGAGGAGGGGCGACTGGCTGGTGGCTGTCACGAAGTCGATGGCGAATTTTCCGACAGCCGTGGTATGCGGGAAAGCGGCGAGGGCGTTTTCAGAAAGTTTTTCGCCTGGCATATTGAGCGTATTCATGAAGTAGAGGATCCAGATGAGCCCAAAGCAGATGATGACACTCCCGGCGTATTTGAGGACATACTCGAATACAGAGCGCAGCTTGAAGGCAAACACCGAGCGGGCATCGTCAGTCGGCTTCCGTTTGCTGAGCCCATAGAGGACGGCGAAGAGGCCGAAGATGGGGAAGAGCAGGACAGCAGAAAATTTGGCGAGCTCCGCCAGCCCCAGAAAAATTCCCGCGATAAGGACATTCTTGAAACTGGGATTTTTCAGGAAACGGACGAAAAAATAGAATGCGAAAAAGAGAAACGCGGCGATACCGATGTCAGTCGTCACATAGTGATTGTGGGCGATAATATTGGGATCGAAGGCATACAGGGTAACCGCGAAAAGTCCCGCGAGCGTCCCAGCCAGTTCCCGCGTCCAGAGGAAAAGGACGATGCCGAGGACTACGGCGATAAGAGTGATGGGGATGCGCGACCAGAAAAGGATGGTGTCAGCGTCATTGCAGACGATGTCCGGCCGCGTGCAATTGACGAACATATCGCCGATAGCCCACTGTTCATTGGCGCCGGACTGCCATTCTTTGGACGCGAGGGGAAAAGCCGGTTGTAGAAAAAGGAGCGGGAGGCCTGCCAGGTCTTTGAGGAAAGGTGGATGCTCGGGATTGAGGCGCATATCGCCGTAGCGGACGTAACTGTAAGCGGCGGGGATGTGAGCTTTCTCATCAAAAATCATGGATTCCTGGCTGGACACCATGAGGGAGAGGATGAAATGGAAAGTCAAAATGCCGGCGACAATGAGAAAAGCATGTTTTTTCAGGAAATCCATAATTATTGTTTTGGTTGTAGCACCTTCGTGCGGAAAAATTTCCCGAGAGACACTCGTTCGCCCAGCGGCGAACTCACTTCTGAAACTTTTTCGATCCGCCCCGTCTTGACGGGACGGCACCGTGCTCGAAAAACTTTCAAGCCTCTCTGGAAATTTTTCCGCAGAAGGCGCCCAACGTGAAAATGATCTTTAGATTTTACCCATTTTGAACTTTTCTTTGCCCGCCTCGGCGAAGCCTCCGGCGAGACGGGTGGTTTTTCATTTTGCCTGCCCTGCTAGCTCAAACTTGATGATATGGCATCTTTTTTCGCATCTGCTAATTGTGTGTTTTTTTGAAATGTAATTTAGTAAGCAGAGCTGGCCGGGGATACTTTATTTTTTATTTTCTGCTGAAGGCAGAACGATGACATTGAAGTCTCCCCCGGCGCGCTCCGGCTCATTCATATCGATGTGTTTGATAGAGGCATCCGGATAAAATTTTTGGATCCGCTGGGCAAGCACATCTTTGTAATTGAGCATGAGAAATATTCCCGGCCGCCTGAGGACCGTTTCGGGCTCTACGATTTCGAGGTTGGCCACTTGGCGGTAGGTGAGAAAATAGACCGGATGGGCGAAAACGGGCAGGCGGAAGCGGTCGCTGTTGCCCTTTTCATCAGCGAGCACATATTTGTGGGTTTCTTCCGGCAGGGAGATGAGATAGCGCACCATATTGGTATAGCTTTCGTTGAAAGAGGCGGCGGCAGACTCATTGTGGGCGAAGAAAACAAAATACTTCGTGAGGTTGAAAAGAGCGCTTGCTCCCAGGGCGACAACGAGGAGCGAGAAGAGAGCGATGCGGGCACCGGTCTGCGCGGAGAGCGCCTTGCGGGCTATCCAAGAGGCAGCCAGCGCGGCCATGAGAAAGACCGGCGTCTGGGTGCCGATGGAGCGGAGCGCGTGCGGCAAGCCTTCGTTGGTGAGAAACTCCGGCATGAGCATGACGAAGAATGATCCGAGGAGGAAGAAATAGGTAACCAGACGCGTGTCCCGATCGCCCTCGCGGATGCGCCGGCCGAGGAGGATGATCGTCCGCCAGATGACGAAGAGGAAACCGGCCAGGAAGAAGGTGCCGACGAAAGGATCAAGAACCGGATAGGGCGGGTAATTGTGGCGCCAATTCTGATCGCCGAAGAAATTGTATTTTATGAGCGACAGAGAAAGTGTTTTGAGGAGCGTGCCGAGGAGGTCTCCATGGTTGGCTTCCGCTGAGAAGACGGAAATGTGAGAGGCGCGCGAAACGAAATCTTCGGGATGGGAAATGAAGAAATGATAGAGCATCGGCGCGGCGGCGATGAAGGCTGCCAGCAAAAAAAGCGCTCCCTGTTTCCAGAAACGGCGGAGAAAATTCTCGTAGGAGAGGAGGAACGCCGGGAGGAGGATGATGAGGATGAGGGGAGCGACGCGAAAAGCGATATAGGTATGCAGCCCGAGCCCGAAGAGGAGTCCGGAGAGGAGGAAGTCACGGAGTTTCCGCGTGCGCAGTCCGCGGAAGAAGAAGTAGAAAGAGAAAGTGAGGACGAAGGTGGTCATGATGGCGCGGAAGCCGATGCGAGAGAAGTTGATCGCCCAATAGGAGGTGGCCAGCATGAACGCGGCGAGGATGCCGATGATGCGCCGGTGAAAAAGCTCTCTCCCGAGGAGATAGATGCCGAGAACGGACAAAGTCCCGAAAAGAATAGACCAGAGTTTGAGTCCGAGGATGGTGTTGCCGAAAATGGCGATTGAGAACGCCTGTAGATTGATGAAGAGCCCTTCGCGGCCGAAATTGGCCGGATAGAAAAGCTGAAAGTTTTTGGTTTCGAGAGCGTGAATGGCATCGACGCCGTTGGCAGCTTCGTCGGGGTAGAGCCCGGCGGGGATGGTTTCGATGTGATAGATTCTCACCGTAAAGGCGAGAATGAGGATGACCGCAAGAGCGATCCATGTAGCAATATGGTGGGGACGGAAAGCGAAACGTTCGCTCATAAACGTTTTTGATTTTTTGTTTTTTATGGTAGAATTATAGCAGAAATAACGGATATTTACTACCCCAGAGCAAGCCACGTCGTTCGCGAACGCCCGTGGCAAGCTCTGGGTTGGATCCGATGTTACTTCGCCTCGCTGTAGCTCCGGCCAGCCTCGACGGCTAGGCGGGCGAAGCGGGCTGGCACTACGCTGCGCCACCGCTGGAGCTTTGGCAGCACGCGGTCGGCAGTGAAAGTGAACTTTCACTGCGCTCACTTCGTTTGGTAATAAGCAAAAAAGAAAAACTGAATGTTCGGGGCAGAAAAGTTTTTGGGAAGAATTTTTCAAAGTAAAGCCGAAGCAGTAAAAGCTTCCGGCGGTTCAGGGGTGCCCGAAATAACTTATATTGATGGTCTTGGGGACAAACCAGTGGCACTGGACACTCCATCAAAAGAACCGGCACGCCCGATAAATGGAGAGAGAAAAGCTTTACCGGGGAGTGAAGTGGGTGAGTCAGAAACACCGCAAAGTAAAACCGCTTCGGATACAATTAAGCCGGATAAAAAGGAAAGGAAACCACGGAAAAGAGCTGCTTCGAAATCAGCCAAACCGGATGATGCGAGTACATCTGAAATAGTAGCGGAAGTGCAGGCAGGTGCAGTTGCTACGCAACCAGTGCCACTCATGAGTGGTGATAGTGGCGTCCCTCAACAAAGAGAGAAGAATGTCTCTGCCAAGACTCTTCCAGATCCAGTGCAGCCACCGAAAAAAACAGTGTATCGGCTCACGGGCGATATTTTTAAGAATCTTCATACAGGCGAGAAAATCAAAGTCGAAGGGGTGTCTTTGAAGGATGGCGAAGCGGAAGTACCTTTTACGGAATACAATGCTGATGGAGTGATCAAATATGACAAGAAAGAACAGAGGAAGCCGCTCAAGAATTTCGATGTTGCCATCGGCGTGAAGGGAATGGTGAAGATCGACTCGCTACAAGAAGAACGCCCGCTGCTGTATAAGGCCTACGAGAAGGAGATGTCGAAAATAGATGATGCTTTTGGCCAAGAGTACGAAGCAAGCGGTAAGATGATGGACGCATGGAAGGAAGCGATTGAAGAAAATTACGGCCAGAGCTTGCGAGGCGAAGTTAAAGATTTAGATTTGAGGAGTCAGGGGCTAGCCTCATTAGCAGCCTTGCAATCAGTGAAAGTGAAAATTGAGGCAATCGGGAAGGAATGGAATGTCTTGGATGGGCGTTTTTTGGAGAGTGGCCGCCGAAAAATGCACTTACTGGCTGAGATCCGTGCCTTGACGAAAGTACCAGGAGAAACATCAGTAGAAGCACCAACAGATACGCTCATTAAGGTGCCAGGCGGTACCTTATCGTTGCACGAGGTGATACCAGATGATTTCTTGCGCTTAAAACAAGAAGAATTGGAAGCATCAAAAGATTACCAAGAAACAAAAAAACTCGACAGCAAGAAATTGGAGAAGCTAGAGCGCATGTATCGGAAAATCTACTTTCAGCAGACTACGATAGAAAGGCTGAATGAAATAAAGAGGCGTTTGAAGGACAAGGCCGATCGTGCATTGGCGGGGAGAGGGGTCGCCTTTGTCGGGGATGAAGCGGCAATCGAAGGGTTTGGGAAAAGAATTACGGTATTACTCAAATCAATCAATGACCAGTCATCGCCGGAAGAAACAGAAAAAGTTCTTGCCGAGTTGAGCGAGCTTGAGGAGCGGATGTTCACGGAAGAGAATGAGTACGAGAATGGTCACAACAAAAGAAAAGGGAAATTGGCAAAGAAGGTTCACCGAGGAGGGTTGGATAAAGAGGAGAGTGTACAAAAAATACTCCAGGAAGCTTCGCCGTCGATTTTGTGGGGAGAGATTGAAACTTTGCAGAGCGGATTGCGGGGAGTGATGGGAAAAATCAAGGATGATGCCGAAAGAGATCGTCAGTTGGCAGAAGTCGATAGCCAGGTCACACAAGCCAAGGGGTATTTTGATGCGTTTACTGAAGAAAGAGCAAGGGGTGGCAGGGGAGATCTGAGAAAGATAGAACTCTTACGAAGATGCAAGGGGAGGCTCACGCGGATGTATCTTGATCTGAGAGTGGGTAATTCAGAGGAAAGTGATGTTACACTTTCGGAATTTAAAATGAGAGTAGAAAAGAGGACGGCAGAGCTAGCCGATCGTATAAAAGAAGCTGATACCTTCCAGAAGCTTGAAAACATTGGTATTCCAGAAACGAGAAAAGATGCCAAGAGTGGCAGGGAATACACCGTACGGGAGTTTGTGAAAGAAACAGATACTGATTTGCGAGAAGTGACAGATCAATTAATGGAGAAACCAACTGAGGCAGCATTGGCAGCAGCGCATTTGAAGGACATCAATACAAAGTTATTGGGATCGTGGGAAGCGCAGGCGCGGGTATTGAAAAAAAGAACCCGTGCTGACAAGCCAAGATTTGAAGGAACGACAGAGGCAGATTCCTCTCCAGAGGTTTTGGATGCTTTCAAGAAAAAGGTACAGGAACTCAAGCAACGCATACTTCTTCGGATAGAAAAAGCGGAATCGCCTCAAACTTTGGGTAGGATTGGGAAGAAAGAAAAGCGGTATGATAGCGCGAGCAGAGGCAAGGGAGTGTATTTTGTGCGCGAATTTCTGAAAGAGACAGATGTGCAGCTGAAAGAATTGGCAGAAAAAATCCATGGCCGGAGTCAGTTACTTGCCGTAGCTTTTTTGAAAGAAATAAATAATGATTTAGGAGATGTGTGGAATCGGCAGCAAGAAGCGCTTGGTGGTCGAGCTAGAGATCGCAAACCGGAGGGAAAAAAAGAAGAGGAAACATTCGAATCGGTCGTACCGCTGAGCGAACAGCAGCGGATTGTTGGTGAGTTGCAAAGATATATTGAGGGGGGTTTAAGTGACGTCGATAGCTATCTGAGCGAAACAGGAATAAAAACATTGGAGGAAATTCAGGAAAGTGAAGAACCTGAAGATAAAGAGCGGATAGAAAAGAAAATTGATCCTCTTTTGGCGACGATTGGTAAGGATATTGTGAGAATCAGTAAGGCATGGGGATCAACTGAAGATATGGTTGCTATCATTCGGAAAAAAGGAACGGCGATGCTTACTGATATGATGATTCAGCGGATGGCAAGGTATATGGAAAGAAAAGATAAGAGTGTATAATGAGGATTACGTAGAGAGAAAAAGTTTATTAACCTTTTCATATGAGTAAATTGGACGAGGTAATGCTCAAAATTGCCGCGAGAGCAGACAAGGCCGTTCAGGCTGCTGTAGCTACAGATGGGAAGAGGCTAGATGCCGTTGACCCCGAGGTTGCACCCGGAGCTGTTGAAGCGTCGGTTGACAAACCTACTCCGGTTGTCGCTGTGGAAAATAGACCTGCGCGCGGAAAACCGAGGGTTGGAAGAAAACCTGCAACAGGAGCAAGTGGTGCCAAACTATCGCGTGGTACAAGAAAACCAAAGGTGGTCGGCGAAGCGCCAGCGAGTGGCGATGCGGCGGCTCGAACAGATGTACATAATGGAATCGGAGAAGCTTCGGATGCTCGAAAACAAGCGTTCTTGGCGGTCTTTAATCAGACACTTGAAAATTTAAAGACAAAAATTTCAGACGCTAAGAAAACTAAAGAATTACAGAGCCTAAGGCGTCCCGGGAAAGGCGAAAAGTACAGATTTTTTGATTTGAACATTTTTGCCGATTACTTCAATAATCAGCTAGGAAAGAAAGGCGATGATGCACGCAATGAAGCGTTTGATTTGTTCGCTTCAGCAGAGATAAACCTTGAGGAGCTCTACCTGGCGAGAAAACTACAATTGAGAGCAGCGGAATCTAAACAATCGGCCGGACGGCCTCGACCGAGAAGAGGAGAGGAGGAACGACTAAGTATTGAAGACCTGCAGGAAAAGAGTAAAGTTTGGATAGAGGAGACAAAGGCGTTAATACCAAAACTTGATAACCTGGATGCTTTGAAAAAGCTGACAATTTTTGTGGGCAAAGACGCTGGGAAAAGGAGAAGTTTCAACTTCCCTCGTGAATTCGGGAGTCTCTTCGGAAAAGATGCCTCGACGGAGATCAAGAGTACATTTAGTGCTGAGTTGAAAGGTCTTATGAATCTGTGGCAGGAGCAAGTGGTGAAGGTTATTTTCGGGATACCAAATATCGAATCAGAGTTTGCCAGCTTTCTTCAGGAATCGTATAAGACGTATGGCAAGAAATTGAATAAATCAGGCTTTTTCAGGGCATATGTCGAGAAATTCCAGAGCATGTTTGACGGATTAGATGATATGGTAGAACCAAAGCGGTGCAAAGCTTTACAGAATAAGCTTTATGAACTTTGGGATAAACACTTCGCGGCCATTGAAGTGGCGCAGCAGGCGAAAGGGAGCGGAGGGAAACCAGAAGGAAAGGAACTCACCGAGAAGGAATTGTTTGCGTTGTTCTTTCAGAATTTGAAGGAAGGGAAAAGGCAGCGGGTAGTCGGCGCAGCTGGGGGAGAACTTGAAATTTTAAGTGTTACGCCAGATTCCATTACTTACAACTACAGAGAGAGCGGAAAGAGAGCGGGGTATCAAAAAACGGTAACATCGATGCAAGCCGTATGGTTTGAAAATTTCTTGAAAACAAATTTTCATTGGGAGCGTTCTCGTCCGTTGATACAACCAGAAGCAAAGCCGGAAGGCGAAGAGCTATCTGAGACGGAAACAGGGTCTCGGCGAGAGAGATGGATGAATGAAACAAAGATCCGAATACTGACATGCAATGATTTGGCTGTTTTGAAGGCAATGACTGAATTTAAAGGGGCTGGTGGGACTAGGAGAATCAAATATCCTGAAGATTTTCGGTTATACAGAAAGGATGCGTCTCCGGATATTGTACAGTTGGTTCGCGGTATGAAGATGGGCCTTCTGGAACTTTGGAAGGAGCAAGTTGTGAACGTTTTGTTTGTGAAACGCATTGCTGAAGAATATTTTATTGACCAACTCAGGAATGCGTGCGATGGTTTGGCCGCCAAAAGAATCACTCAGGAGGATTTTTTTGAAGAATATCTGAGGAAATTCGACTTTACGGATATAGAAGATGTGAGAACGTGTGCAGCCATGGACAAGAGGCTGAAGGGGATGTGGGATGTGTACTACCCGGCGCTTGAGATGGCTGTCAATGAATCACAGTTTGCCGTGCTCGTGGCAGCGCTGAAACAAAAGGAAAAAGGAAAACCCTTTGGAAAAGGGAAGGACGGCAAAGAATTTACTGTCGTAGAGATATCCGATGCAGAACAGCTGTTGCGAGTTAATTATGATGGGTTGGTGAGAAAAGTACAGCCAAAAAATGTTGGCGTCATACTCAAGTACTTGCAAGAACAGCATAGATGGTCCCCTGAACAGGAACTGGTTTCTGCTTCCCAAAAAAGAGAGCCAGAAAAGAGAGCGGGACAAGAACTAAACATGCTACAAATTATAGTCGAAGCGAGGAAAAAGCATGCGCTGGAGCTCCAATCGAAAGGGGCAATATCAGAGAAGCAGTGTGGCTACTTCGTGCGCCATCTCGACGATCTGATCCGGAATGCCAAGCTGGACATGGATGACGAGGAATATGGCGAAGTGTCCCGGGCTATTGATACGGCCAGTAAGGCTATTATTATCCCCGAAGAATTAATACCCCAGGCACAGGTGATAGCAGAAAAACCAGTAGCTGTTGGTGCGGGCGAGGAGAACAGGCGAGAACTTCGCATAGTGAACGCATTGGTGAAAGAGAAAGAAAAATGGCTCAAGAGGATTGATAAGGCCAAAACGAAAGAAGCTTTTGATGCTGTTACCACAGAGGCGGGTGGAAACGGACAAGATGTTCCCGGGTTCATCAGCGGAGCATTTGTGGATGATTTGTTGAAAAAATATCCGCCAGTTTCAGATGAAGAGAGAGAAAAACTGACAAGGATAGCCAACGTATTTCAAGATGGAATCAGGGATGTTTATGTGAAAAGAAGAAATGAATTCTATCCAGCGGGGAAGGAAAGAACTACAAAAGAACGAGTATACGGAGAACTTTATACGGAAGCGGAGGGAAGTGGCTATTATTACACGCTTTTCGGCGCTATAGGCACAGGCATTCGCGCGATGAAGGAAAAAGCTCCGGGATTGGTGGGACAAAAGGATAAGTACAGGCAGCAAATTACTGATGCTTTAGCGAAGGGGTTGGAGGATTCTTTCGTAGCAGTAGGGAAAAAACTTGCTTGGTCGGAGGGGGAGAAAAAAACATTTGTCGACAAGGTCATAGCGGATGGTATTGAAAAGTTTTTGAAATAAAGATATGCGCGAACAAGATTTTTTGAAAGCCATTGCCGAAGGCGGGAAAGCCGCTGGCGATGAGGGGCACAAGGGCATTGGCATCGACCAACAGGTTTTGGCAGGAAAGCCCGTACCTTCAGCGACTTTACAACCGGCCAGTCCCGATGTTCCTCCAGCAGCGGAGCCAGCTTCAGCTGCAGCGGATGTTGATATAAAAGGAATAAGAGGAATACGTCGTAGAAATCAAAGGCAAAAACCAACAGTATCGAAGACGGCCGCTCCCGCAGCAGCAGCCGCTGAGCCGAATGTTTTAGCCTCACAGGCAGATTTAGCTGCGCCTGGTAACAATGTAGACTCTAAGACACCTGCGGCTGAGAAAGTGAGAGCGGGAAAAGAGAGGACGGCCAAGGCTTTTATGGATAGCATCCCGAGAGGAGCGACTATAGAGCTTACAAGCAAAAATGGGAGTAAGGCATATTATCACCGAGATCCGGATAGTGGGAGCAAGTATAATGATTTTCTTGTGGGGAAGGCTTGGAAGAGAGCGGAGGGTGACACGGTTACAATAGATACAGAAAAAGTGTGGAAGAGATTGTCAGATGGCTGGAAAGGAAAAATCGTGGAGGAAGAAGCTCCTGTAAAAAAACCGATAAAGGCAGATGCTCAGTCTGCACCAGTAGCTGCTGAACCAGCGGTCAAGGCAGAATCAATACCTGGGTCGCAAGCAGAGCCGGCAATAGCGAGCGGTGCGGAGAAATCCGAAGAGGAACGGAAGAAGGATTTTGTGGAAAGCGTCCCGAATGGCGAGGTGATATGTCTTATCAATAAAACAACTGGAGCAAGAGCATATTATCGAAGCTTGAATGGTAATTTTCTGAAAGGACAGAGTCTGGGGAAACACAAGATCTGGGCTACGGAGGAAGCGTGGGAGAGATATCAAGATACGGCCAACTGGACGCTGGAAGGTGGCGGGCAGAGAAGAGATGCGGATGCGCCGGCAAGCTCTCAAAAGGAAGAAGCTGCTCCAAAAGGAGTTGCTTCAAGTACGGCATCGCAAGAACTGGGGGCTCCGCGTGGTTCGGAGGCCGCGCCAGCTGTTCCATCACAGAAGGCTTCAGAAAATGCAGTAGTGAGCAAGTTCAAAAATTTGGAGGATGCTTTGGAAGAGGCGCGGCAGCGGTATGCGAAGGCTGATTTTGAACAAACCAGTATTTTGAGGAACATTTCTAAAATATTGCGTTTTGATAGAACAAAATATGAAGATAAGGGAGCTAAGGAAGAATATGATAACGCTTTTCGGGTTCTGCGCGACGCGCGCCTGGCGGATATCCATCAGAGAAAAGATTCCGGTGAATTGAGCGAGGAGAAGTATAGGCTTGAGATGGGGCGGGTGCTGATGTCTTCTGAATGCGAGGGAAGAATAAAAATTTTTCAAGCCCGCCAACAGGTCAAGATGGAAAGTCTGGCTCAGTCCAAAATAGGCTGGCTTGTGGAGGGTCTTCCGAGGCTAGCTCATTGGTACAATAAATTACCTAAGGGTTATCGCTATGGAATCGGCATCGCACTCGGCCTGGGGGCTGTGGCTTCTTTTGGTACGGGCGCCGCGGCTGCCGGACCGATTCTCATCGGGTTGCGTCGTGTATTGACTGGAGCCACGACTTTTGCCGCTCTTGATACGGCTCTGGAAAGTCTTTCAGATCGCCGCCATGAAGGAAAAGTTGAAAAGGGCGGTGACGCGGCATATGCTGAATTTGCTGGGTTGGAAAAGAGCGAAAGAACACCGGAACAAATTGCTGAAGCCAAAAGAGCATTTTTGGAGGGACGGATGGGAGGTATTCACGAACAGTTCAAGCGCCGCAAGGTGGGAATGATGGCGAGAAAAACCACTGCTTTGGCAGCCGGGATTTTTATGGGATCGGGCTATATACAGGAAAAGATTCAGGGGTGGTTCAAAAAAGGAGGAGATTGGTTTAAGATACAAGAAAAAATCCAAAGTTGGTTCAAAGGAGGGTTCGACTGGGCCAAGGGAGTTCCTTCGATTGAGGCGCACAGCGGCGACTCGACGTGGAAACTTTTGGGTCAGTACCTTTCCGCCAAGGATTCACATTTTTCCGGTATGAATGAAGCCCAGAGAACGTATGCTATCGATGCTTTGAAAGATAAGCTAGCAGAGATGTCACCGGATCAATTGAAAGCGGCGGGATTTGAGAGCGGTGATATTAGCAAGCTCGGAATTGGAGAACATATCAATTTTGACAAACTGGTGGGCGACAACGTCGCCGAAGCCATGAAAGGCGCCAGCGGACTTTCTGCCGAAGCGATGGAAAGCATCACAAAAAACAATGCCGCTATTTTGGAATGGGCCAAGGCGCATCCTGGTGTGAAGCTGACGGATGCGTTAATAGACAACAATATATTGCATGGTGGTGCGACGGACACGTTGGCAGGAAAAGTCTCTCCGGCGTGGGCGAATGAGCCCGGAGATGATTTCAATAATGCTGATGGCTATACAGTGAGGGAAGTACCGGCAGATGAAGATATAGATGATATTGTGTCTGATTTGTCATCCGCTGATGCACAGCTAGAATCTGGTGGAGCGGATGTGCCGAAAGAAGCTGATTCTGTTTCTAATTCATCATCTGATGCTCAGGCGGAATCCAGTGGAGCGGACGACGCATCAGAAGACGAAACGGTAGTTGCAAATCGCGATGAAGGGCCGGTAAAAAATGCTGACATAGAATATGAGCGGGATATCCGTTTGGGGAAAACGTATGATATCAATGCCTATAAGGAGTATTTTGCGAAAAATCCGGAAGCATTCGGAGCATATAAAGAATTGGCAGAAAGTTACTTCGGGTTTATTTCCCAGGGTGATATGGGAGCGATGAAAGTTTTGGGAGAGAAGGCATTTGAGAATGCAAGAAGTAGTGATTTGGACAGATTTGTGAAGTTAGCCAGAGAAGCCTATGGGAGTAAGCTGGGTTTGCCGAGCCCGAAAGAAAAAGTCTATAATTATGTAGCGCGTATGGCGATGCTTGGCATGGAACATCCGACCGGCAAGCACATTCCTATCCCGCGATTCATATGAGATCCAAACCAATAATTTAGTTAACTATATATTTATGGCACTTGATGTAAATGTAATGCGGGAGGATTTGGCCAAGGAGCTGGGGATTGAAACGTTGCCCGTGGAAGAGCAGGAAAGGCTCATCGATATGGCGATTGAGACGCTCCTTCAGGAGATCCATCTTCAGACCGTCGAAAAGCTCGGCGAAGCCGGGGGCAAGGAGTATGAGGCGTTGGCGGATCGTGAGGGAAGCGAAAAGGAAATAAATGATTTCTTGAGAGCCCGGATTCCTGATTACGATAACTTTATAGCGAAAATCATTATGGATTTCAAACGGGATATGAAGAAATCCTAGCAAAACGGAATAAGGAATGTGGAATTATGAATCAGGAATAAAAAGAAGATGAATTATTGTAGAAAAACCGAGACAGAGAAAATCGTTTAGAAACCAGAAATTGGTAATTAGAAATTTACAAAATTATGCCAGAAGAAGTTTTGGAGGGAGAATTGAGAGAAGGCGGGAAAGGATCTTCTTCCGAGAAACAGGGGAGCGCGGAGGGAAACATCGAGATTTTTCCGGCGGGGGAAAAGGAAGCGGCTGTGGAAGGCAGGAAAGAACAAGTAGAAGGAAAATACAATGAGATTCTTTCCAAAGTCTCTCCAGCCAGTCCCGTGTCAGCGTCTTCGGATGATGATGCCCTCTTGGATGCCAAGAGTATCGGAGATACGGTGGATGAAGAGTCTAAGATCCAGAAACTGCTCGATCTGGCGAGTACCAAAGGCGTCGCGCATGCCGTGAAAGTCGCCCGCTCGCTCAAAGATTACTACGCGCTTGATCGGATGCACGATGAATTGATAGACAAGCTGTATGAGGGTCTTTTGGCGAAAGGGCTCATTACGAAAGAGTAGATAAAAAATACCTAATTCCTAATATCTAATATCTAATACCTAATAAAAATCATAAATTCTAATAACTATATTCTGAATAAGTCTCAACTTTTGAATTTGATTTATGGTTTGGAGTTTGTTTAGAAATTAGAAATTAGAAATTAGAAATTTTTGCGTTGCGCAAAGTATGGAGGGCTTTGATTTGAATACTATCCTTATCCCGCTGACGTGGATTTTCGCGTCTGCGGCGCTCTTGAGCGGAACCTTTTTGGTGATCCGCAGTTTTCTCTGTTTTCGCTACCAGGTGAATCAGTCCGTCAATATGGATCTGGAAATGATCCGGGTGACGCGCAAGGAAGCTCCGGAAGGAGAACGAGAGAAGAATGCGGAGGCATGGAAAGAAGAGATCTTCGCTATGGAGCAGCTCCTCTCTTCGCTGACGGTGCTCAAACTGAAAGGGAATTTCTTTAAAAAATGGTTTTTCGATACCCCGACTATCGTTTTCGAAATCGCCAACCCGTCGTCGAGCGAAGAAATCTTTTTCTATCTCTCCGTTCCGAAACGTTTTCGGGAGAGTGCGGAAAAACAAGTGCACAGTTTTTTCCCCCATGCGGTGATCGAGAAGGTGCCTGATTATACTATTTTCTCCCCGGGGAGCCATACGGCCGTAGCGGTCTTGGAGCTCAAGCATGGCCATTCCTTGCCGCTCCGGACTTACCGGACAGTAGATGTCGATCCGCTCAATGAAATTTCCAATGCCTTGAGCAAACTGAACACTGCAGAAGAAGGGGCGGCCATTCAGGTGCTTTTGGCGCGCGCGACTACGGGGTGGCGGAGAGAGGGCAAGCGGATCGCCCAGAAGATGCAGGAAGGCAAGCGCCTGCACGATGCCAAACACAAATCATTTTTGCGGAGCGCCAGTTCAGTTGTGGGCAAGGGACTGCTCGAGGTTATGACGGGTGGTCCAAAAAAAGATACTCCGGGAGGTGAGGAGAAAAAAGCGGTGAATTTGACGCCGGAAGAGCAGGAACTGGTCAAATCTATCGACGCCAAAACGAACAAGGGTGCGTTTTCTGTCAACATCCGGCTCATCGCGTCCGGAGCCACACAGGAGCGAGCCGAAGAGATTCTCGGGCATATGGAAAATGCCTTCGGACAGTTCGAGAATCCGGAAGTGAATAATTTCCGGGTCAAGAAGCGGGTCAGAGAAAAAAAGGCCGTCTATGATTATATCTTTCGGAACTTCGACGACGAGACACAAATGGTGCTGACCGTCGAAGAGCTGGCGAGTATTTTCCATTTTCCGATCTCTACGACGGAAACGCCGAAAATCAAGTGGCTCAAGGCCGGGGCGGCTCCGCCGCCGGTGAACATTCCACAGGAGGGGATACTCCTCGGGTACAACGATTATCGGGGTGCGAAGACGGATATCCGCATCACTGACAATGACCGCCGCCGCCATATGTATGTCATCGGCCAGACGGGGGTGGGCAAGTCGGTGTATTTGCAGGAGATGGCCAAGAAAGACGCCATTTCTGGCAAAGGCTTCTGCTTCATCGATCCGCACGGCGATGCCATCGAGGATATCTTGGCCGCTATTCCCAAAGAACGGGCGGAGGATGTGATTTTGTTCGACCCATCGGACACGGAGCGTCCCATCGGACTGAATATGCTCGAGTATGATCCGGCCCATCCGGAGCAGAAGACCTTCGTCATCAACGAGATGATCGGTATTTTCGATCAGCTGTATGATTTGAAAGCCACCGGCGGGCCGATGTTCGAGCAGTATATGCGCAACGCCATGCTGCTTATTATGGAGGACCCGGATAGCGGGTCGACCCTGATGGAAATTTCCAAGGTGCTGGCGGATGAGGACTTCCGCAAGTACAAGCTCTCCAAGTGTCAGAATCCGATCGCTTATGATTTTTGGACCAAGGAAGCCGAGAAAGCCGGCGGCGAGGCGGCGCTGGCCAATATGGTGCCGTACATCACCTCCAAGCTGACGACCTTCATCTCCAATGATATGATGCGGCCGATTATCGCCCAGCAGAAGAGCACGCTCAATTTCCGCGAAATTATGGATACCAACAAGATCCTTTTGGTGAATCTGGCCAAGGGTAAGATCGGGGAAATTAATGCACGCCTCTTGGGGATGGTGGTGGTAGGGAAGATCCTCATGGCTGCTCTGTCACGGGTGGATACACCCGAAGAAGAGCGCAAGGATTTCTATCTCTATATGGATGAATTCCAGAACGTTACAACCAACTCTATTGCGCAAATTCTTTCGGAAGCCCGCAAATATCGCTTGATTCTCATCATTGCCCATCAGTTCATCGCCCAGCTGAAAGAAGAGATTTCCAAGGCGGTGTTCGGCAATGTCGGATCGCTGGTGTCGTTTCGGGTGGGTTCGGAAGACGCAGAATTTTTGGAAAAGCAATTTCTACCGGTGTTTACCGCGCGCGACCTCATCAATGTGGATAATCGCAATTGTTTTGTCAGGCTCCTGATGAACAACGAACTGACCAAGCCGTTCAATATGAAGCCCTACGCTCCGACGCACGGCGATCAGGAGGTGGCCAATGCCCTGAAAGAACTCTCCCGTCTGCGCTACGGCCGCGATGCTACTATCGTCAACCGCGAAATCATGAGCCGCATCAAGCTGGCTGAGCGCCCGATGTAGAGGAATAGAGAATTATGAATTTGGAATAAAAAAGAGGCTCTTTAGAGCCTCTTTTTGTTAATTTACATTGACAAGGAATTGAATAAATGCGAGGATATTAAGTTCATTAAAAATTGGGAGGACTCTTGTGATAAAACTTGTCGTTTTCGATTGGAACGGAACGATCATCGCGGATACTCTCGCCTGCATGGAAGCCGACAACCGTGTGCTTCAAGTGTTTGGAGGAACTATGGTGGATCTCAAAACATATCGGCAGACGATGATTATCCCCGCCATCGACTTCTACATGCAACATGGTTGCAATCGTGAAGAATTGCTGGGCAACTCGCAACGTCTTGGTGAGGTTTTGCATGGTCATTACGAACCCCGTGCTGCAAAAGTGAGAACCAGAATCGGTGCTCGTCGTATGCTGGAGTGGCTTCAGCACCGCGAAATAAAGGCGGTGATTCTCAGTAATCATACGGTGACAGGGATTAATAGACAGCTTCAAAGGCTTCGCATTCAGGACTACTTTTCAGAAGTTCTCGCCAACAACGCCTTGGGTTCTTCAATCAAAGGTCGGAACAAGCGAGAGAAGCTGGAAGTGTGCTTTGCAAAAAGCGGTCTGAGGCAAAATGAGGTTCTGATAGTCGGCGACTCGCCCGAAGAAATAGAAATGGGACGGTATGTCGGAATCGGTACCGTCGCTATCACGGGCGGATATTATGCACGTAACCGGCTAGTAAGGAATAACCCCGATTACCTTATCAACAAGCCGAGTGATCTGATTACCATTATTGAGGCAATCCGCTGATTCAATCCTGCGGTCTTCAAAAGAATATGTTTCACCAAGACCCACTTTTACAGATTCTGTGTCAGTGGGTTTTGTGCTTTTTCAGAGCATGTGACTTTTTACTGCCCCGAATTTATCTTGAAAGAAAGTAGAGAATTGGAAGTAGTGAGGAAAACCTCATTGGTTTTTTCGTTGACGGTGACGGTTTGGGCAGCGGCGAGTTTCTCGGAGAAATACTGGGCGAGGAGGGCACCGTCTTGGTTCCAGACGAGAATGCGTTTGTTCTCGGCATCGAGAGCGTAGATATCAGTCAATCCCGGATGAGTGAAGAGACTGGTTACGGAAAGGGGGGTGTTGGGAGACTCGAGATTCTTTACGAAGCGGCCGCGGAAAAAGGCTTGGACAGAATTTTTATTTGGTGCTAGGAAAATGGTCTCGTTGACTGCCATTTTGGCAGTGTCTTCAATAGCTACGCTGTTTTTCATCCAGACGCTACCTGATCCGAAGCCGCTCTCGGCGCGCGGGAAGCGATAGATTTGATCGGTAGTGCCATCGAGGACATAGAGGTAGGTGAGATAAGTGCCGATGTCTTTAACGCTGGCGCCTTCGGGGAGGGTGAGGATATTTTTGACGAAGGTCCGGCTGATCGGGCTCCAGGCGAAAAGTTCGCTGCTTGAAGTGTAGATGAAAATGAGGCTCAAGTGATCCATCGGAGCGGCCAAGCGCGCGGAACCGCTTCCCGGCAATGCGTATTGTTTCTTGTCACTTATGTTGATAATACTTTTCTCAGTGATGAGGTAGGTAACGTTATCGAGAACGACGGAAGCAACGAGGGGATTTTTTTGAGTAGTAAATACCGTTGGTGATGCGAGGAGGTGGGCATTTTTTTCGGTATTGGGAGGGAATACCGGTGTCGCGGGTTGTTGTTTTGGCGCTTCCGCTACCGGGACGGAATTATTTGAAGACGGGCGTGTCAAGAACCAGATGCCAGCAATGAGAAGGACGATGCCGGTGATGCCTCCTATGAGAAGAATTTGTCGTCTTTGTGGCGACACGTTTTTTAAGAGGAAAGATATGCGTCTGAGGAGAGCCTGTGTCACCAGGAGCACCCGTTTCCGGAGTGAAGGGAGAAAGCCAGAACTTCGCCGGGAAATTTTCCGCATGAAAGAAAATATCGTATCGGTGGCATGTATGAAATTTTGAGGAGGAAATTTTTCTGGCGGAACGAATGGCCTCGGAACGCCATTTTTTCGATAGAAAGCGTTCAATTTTTCTTTCATAAAAAGCGGAACATCCGTGTCCGGGAGCGTTTCGGTGGGGAGCGGTGCTTCTGTCTTTCTTTCTGCTGGGGCTGACTCGGATTGTGGTGTCGGAAGCGGGGGAAATCCCGGTCTCTCGTGGAAAATGGGAGTTTTCTCCTTTGTTTGTTGGATCGTCGTTTCTTGCGGGGATGGCGAAAATTTTCGAAAAGATCTTTTTTGCAACTGTTTACGCAGGAAGCGCGCGGTTTTTCTGGCGGTGGCGCCGCTTTTTTTTGTCAGTTCGGCAAAAAAGATGAAGCTGTATTTTTTCCCCTTGCGCAGGAGCCTTCCCTGAGAAACAAAGAATAAGCCCAGTGTGTGGAGTACGTTCTGAAGCGAGAGCTTGATATGTTCGAGACTCTGGTTGGCTTCTGTTTTTCCGAATGTGCTCCCCTGGACATAGATATGGCCGGTTTTGGAATCGACATATTCTTCCGGGGCGCCGGTTTCCTGCTCGCCTTCCTGTTGGAAAGAGGCGGTTCCCGGAGTTTTGGTTTTTGGGACGAACGCTTCTTGACTGAAGACATTGCCAGTGGTTTCTTTCGCTCTTTCTTCCTGTTTTTGCGGCGCTGGGAAGGGTCTGCCTTCTTGAAAATCGAGAACGACGGTGCCGGCCATATCAAGCTCATTGATGAGCACGGTGCGCAAGAATTGCCCGAAATGCTCCCCATCCATCCGCAGAGCGTTTTTCTCGAGATCTTCGAGAGGCAGGAGACCGAGGAGTTCCGGCGAGGTGAAGATGACCTTGTCTCGGGGCAGCAGGCGCCCGCTGGAAACTTCGACGAATGTCTTGATGGGGTGGACGTGGGATTCTTCGGAAGCCAGCCCGGCGCTTATTTCTGAAAGGCTGTTGTTTCGCA
This sequence comes from Candidatus Moranbacteria bacterium RIFCSPLOWO2_12_FULL_48_12, assembly GCA_001784735.1. GTDB lineage: Bacteria > Patescibacteriota > Minisyncoccia > Moranbacterales > UBA1568 > UBA1568. The sequence goes on along the minus strand of MFSB01000033.1, from coordinate 12,708 downwards.
AGAGAAGAATCTGGGCTTGGCCGGTAACGGAAAAGTGAAGATTGTTTTTTTCCAGGATGCCGAGCGCGCCATGGCATTTCCCCAGCCAGGCGATATTGCCGTGCTTCACGATTTCGGCCAGCGCGAGATTGATCTTGTGGAGAGCGGCTTCAAAACTTTCGATAGCGCCGCGGCGCGGGTTGCTGAAGTATTCTTTTTTGGCGACGGAAGCGAGGAAATTGACGATGTATGCCGAGTCTTCGCTCCGGTCGGCAATTTCAAACACACCTACCAAGGTGCCGAGCGGGCTTTTGGTGACGTTTTCGCCGCTGTAAGTGAAAACTTTGACGAAGGGCTCGACAGAACGTCCATTGGCGACGAGAATTTCCACTATGGTTCTCTCGAGCGGAGCAGCCGTCCTGATTTTGTCCTGGCGTTTTTTCTCCAACATACCCGGTGGAACAACTTTGAACAGAAAAGGTATTTTCTCTATCTAAGCTGTTGCTTTTGTATATTTCTGTATTATGTGAGTTAATCTTTACGTTTTTTATATCGTTTTTCAAAGTTGTGTCACCGGGCGTACTTCTCCAGTATACCACAGAAAAGCTCTTGAGAGAGAGCTTTTTGGAGCTTTTTGCAAATTATGGCATAGTCAGAAGTCCTTTTGACTTTTTCTGTCATTTTTCGTATACTGCGGAAAGAAGACCGTTCGCTGTGGTGTGTCGTCGTAACGAATGAAAACCCTATGTCGCTTGTCCTCTTTGATGCGCTGTTCGGATCGAAAGCTCGTGCCCGTCTTATCCGTTTTTTTCTCCTCAATCCGGGGGCAGGGTTCAAAGTGGCCGAAGTTTCTGAAAAGACGCTTATTCCCAAGGGAGAGACCTTTCGCGAACTTTCCCGCCTGGTCAAGATGAAAATGGTTCTTGAGCGCTCTCGCAAAGGGCGCAAACATTTCGTCGGCAACGAAGAATTCCCTTTTTATACGGAATTGAAGAGCCTCGTTTCGAAATTGAATGTGCATGCCCAATCGCAGGTGTTCCGTAAATTGAAAATAATAGGCGAAGTGAAACTGACTCTCATCAGCGGCCTCTTTCTCAATTATCCCAAGAGCAAGGTGGATATGATTCTCGTAGTGAATAACGTCAATCGGACGAAGCTCCGGCATGCCATGGCTCATCTGGAAGCGGAGGTCGGCAAGGAAATCCGCTTTGTGCTGATGAATAGCGAGGAGTTGCACTATCGGCTGAATATGCTGGATCGCTTCTTCATCGAATTCCTCGAAGGTCCGTACGAAGAGGTGACCAACAAGGTTCCCGAGCTGAAACGCTTTATTGCCGGCCTGAAGAAGTAGTTTAGTAATACCTAATAAAAATCCTTAGGCCAAATTTTGAAATGAAACATCGAGTCTCGCCTGGGTGGGATTAGGAATTAGGAATTAGAAATTAGGAATTAGAAATTGTTTTTTCTAAAAAACGAAAGTATGCTCACGGGGGGACTTATTTTTCTAGGAGTTGTGATAGCTGGTCTTCTGTTGTGGCTGGCTTTTTCTTTGCGCAAAGAGCGGTCATCTGCGGGCAGTACCCAGGCGGAGATCGAGAATATGAGTCGTCGTTTTGATGAGCAATTGCACTCGGTCGGGAGCGCCTTTAATCAGCAGTTGACGAATTTTCAGCATACGCTGGACAATCGCTTGGCAGACAATGGGAAGCGCCTCGATGAACGCCTCGATGGTGCGGCTCGCTCGTATGCCGATGTGCAGAAAAGCCTTGAGCAGATGCGCCAATCCAGCGACAAGATCCTGGAAGTCGGGAAAGAAGTGGCGTCGCTTCAGGAAATCTTGAAGGCCCCGAAGATCCGTGGCGGTTTTGGGGAGCTTATGCTTCAGGATATCCTCTCCCAGATGCTGCCTAAGGAAAATTTCGTTTTGCAGTATGTTTTCAAGAGCGGCGAAGCGGTCGATGCTATCATCAAGCTGAAGGGGGGGATGGTGAGCGTCGATTCCAAATTTCCGCTGGAAAATTTCAAGAGGATTATTGCGGCGAAAACCGATGAAGAGAAGCGCCTGGCGCGCAGGCAGTTTTATACCGATGTGAAGAAGCATGTGGATGCGATCGCGGGCAAGTACATCGTTCCGAACGAGGGGACGCTCGATTTCGCGCTGATGTATATTCCGGCGGAAAACGTCTATTATGAAATTATCATCAAGGATGATGACGAACAGGGGCTACTCGACTATCTGACCCGGAAGCGCATTATGCCGGTTTCTCCCAATTCTTTTTATGCCTATATGCGGACGATCCTCTTCGGACTGCAGGGCCTGCAGATCGAGAAGCGGGCCAAGGAGATTATGGGGCAATTGGAGACATTGGCCCGCGAGCATGAAAAATTCGAGCGGGAATTCGATGTCCTCGGCAACCACATCGGCAACGCGCAGAAGAAATACGATGATGCTGAGAAACGCCTGTACAGAGTTACCGACCAGCTGGAGCATGCGCGCATGGGATTGGAACAGGGCGCCGCCGAGTCCCTGCCGGCTCTCGGAAAAGGAGAAGAACATCCGCCTGTGACGACAACGTATGTTCCAGAATGAAAAAAGAGACGAGAGAGGCTGGGATGTCGATATCGCGGAGTCGGAAAAGGGTGCTCCTTTCTTCAAGAACACGATCGTGCGGGTCCTCCTCTCTGCCAATGTTCTTTTTCTCTCTGCCAGTTTCTCGGTACTCGGGTATTTCATCCGACCGTCTGAAAATCTTTTTATCCTTCATTACAATGTGTATTTCGGCGTGGAAATCCAAGGCATCTGGTGGCAGGCATTTATTCTTCCGCTGACCGGCGTACTGTTCTTTGGCGGGCATCTTTTTTTTGCCAGCCGCTTGTATAGAAAAACTGAACGCATCGCGAGCTATCTCATGCTCTTCGGATCGTGGCTTATCAGTGTCGGCATACTGGTCGCGAGTGCGGGTATCGCATTTATCAACTATTAGTTTTGATCGAGGGGAGTATGTGGACTGAGCTCTATCTCGCGCCATTTCTTACAGCGTTTGCCCTGACGGCCGGGCTCATTCTCATGTTTCTCCTCACTCCTCTTTTCCGGCGGGCGGTATGGCGCTCCGAGAGGCGGCATGGCTATAAAAAGACCCTTTCTCGCCTGGGAGGCGTCGCGATGCTCAGCGCCTTCATTTTTGCCGTATTTTTTGATCCGCACCTCGTCCTGACACGGGAATTTTATGGCTTGCTGTTCGGGGGAGTGCTGATTTTCATTTTCGGCCTGTGGGATGATTTGAGCGAACTGGGATGGAAAATCCAAGTTTTTTTCCAGGTGGCGCTCACGGCGCTTATTTTTATCTTCGGGATGCGGATTACCTCGCTTACCAATCCTTTCGGAGGCGTATGGATTTTTCCGTACAGCGATTTTGTCATTCCGGGGTTCGGCATCCTTTTTGTATGGTTTTTTTTGGTGATGAATGCGATGAATTGGCTGGATGGCGTCGATGGGCTCTGCGGGGGAGTAGCGCTCATCACGCTCGTCACCATTTTTTTCCTCAGCCTGAAACCGGAAGTTTTCCAACCGCCGATCGCGATTCTCTCCATAATCGGGATAGGTGCAATCGCTGGTTTTCTTTTTTTCAATGTGTATCCGGCGCGCATTCTGGCCGGGACGGTGGGCTCGATGTTCCTGGGATTTCTTGTTGCGACGCTGGCAGTCATCGCCGGGACAAAGATCGCCACAGCCCTATTGGTTCTGTCGCTTCCTATCGCGGATGCCTTTTTTGTTATTTGGCAGCGTCTTCGCGAGCGAGTTTCTATTTTTCAGCCTGATAAGCGCCATCTGCACTACAAGCTGATGGAACTCGGCTGGTCTGAGCGCCGGATCGCCTGGTTTTTCTTCGGTGTGACGGCTCTCATCGCCCTGATCGCCTTGAATACGCAGGCACTGGGGAAATTTCTGGCGTTTTTGTTAGTGCTAGGAATATTGTTTTCTATTCTGCTCTTCGTAGATTTTAAGACGCGGAAAAAGGAAGGCACATGATTCTTCCAATACACGGACTTGCGCAGACTGGACACAGCCAACACAGCGCTAAATGGGCTAATACGGACTATAATAGTAGACTTAGCGGAATAAGAAAGGAGTCAGTATCAGCCAGCGTAAAAGTCAGTATCAGCCAGTAAAAGTGAAACGTATGACGCTCTCGGCCAGGCTTGCGACAGGTTGTGCGGCAGCACTGATTTTTGGTATTGTTCTCTGGCGGTTCTGGCCCTCCCTTCAATATGATGCTTTGCCGACACAGATGGAGCTGGGCGGAGAGCGTTTCACGCTAGAAACCGTACTGACAGAGGAAGCGCGGGAGAAGGGTTTGGGGGGCAGGGAAAGTCTCTGCCGAACATGCGCGATGCTATTCGTATTCGAGAAACCGGGACGGTATGCGTTTTGGATGAAGGATATGCGTTTCCCTATTGACATTGTTTGGCTCTTTCAAAACAGGGCGGTTTTTGTCGCACGTGAGGTCAGTCCTGATTTTTCCGGCATTCTCGATTCGGCGGTCGTCGCTGATCAGATCATCGAACTCTCTGCGGGCGCGGCCAAGAACGTGGATGTGGGGGAGAAAGTGCGGTTTTCTTACTAAGAGGTACTGAACGACAAAACCCCGCCGTTGCGGGGTCTTATATATTTTAATCAAAGAAAGAACGGTGCTTCTGTATTTCGGTTGGCGTCTAGCGATAAGCGCTGACGCGGGCAGAGTACTTCTTTAAATTCTGCAGTTGCCTGTCATTGAGAGTCTTAGATTTCTCGATGCCTTGCTTGATGAGATTCTTGGAAAATTCAATCGATGTCTTAGTTGTCACGGCGCCTCGGAAACTGACATTCTTGCGAAGGTAGTCTTCGATGTAAACTTTATGTTCGGCGGATAAAGACGAATCAGGATTCTTTTCGAGGTAGTGAGCGAGTGCGCGGCGCGCCAAGTGTGTCGAGCCGTTTCCGCGTTCAGCTTGCTCGATAAAAGATGTTTCCGTCTCTCGGCTGAGTTCTGGAGTGACGACAACGCCAGACTTCACTTCTACCTTTATGGCGCTTGGCGGCTGTTTGTCTCCGGTCTGATCTGTGCCAGTGTCGCTGCCTTTCGTCTCGAGGAGGGTGTTTGCGCCATCATCAGTGATAGTTTGCGAACGCTGCGAGTATGAGTAGATGCCCAGTGCGATCGCGGCGACAATGAACACGCTGACAATGATACGGAGATTTTCCTGGATCCAGGCCTTGGCTTGATCAGCAGAAGATTCTTCGAAAATGGGGTCTTGCTGTTCCATAGTGTTCACCTCTCTTTCTAGCTTTAGTTAATTTTGAATGTACCGCTTGCGTTGAAGCACGTCTCGGCTTACCAGGCTATCTTTTCCATCGTTGATAAACCATATCGACCCCCTACCTTTTCATACTACGTCTTTGAAAAATGGCTGTCAACTGGACAAAACGGGCGATTTTTGGCGTGGTAAAGGGAAAATTTTAGAGAAGAATCCATCCGTCGCTAAGGCTCTGGCGGGCAGGTAGGAATTATGAATCCCTGCCCGTCCGGCAGGCGGGAGGAATTAAGGTTGAAAAGCGGTATTGAGAGAGTGTTTTATCAGACAGACTCTTAATAAAATAACGGGTATTAGACCCCAGGGCAAGCCCTGAGCCCAATCCCTCCGCGGCAAGCCGCGGGGTATTGAACCTGATTTTACCGGCACTGCGCTCGGAAACGAAAGTTTCCTTTCGCTTCGCTCGCTTCGTTCGGTAATAAAATCAAAATTTAAAAATCCCTGCCTGCCGGCAGACAGGAAAATGCAAAATGACCCGTCTCGCCAATGGCTTTGCCGAGGTGGACAGATTAAAATTCAAAAATGAAATGAATCAAATCTGTTTTGAATTCCAAAATTTTTTATATTTTACATAGCAATTTTTACTTTTGAGATTTACATTTTAAATTTTTTCTTAGGGGGTTGACCCCGTTAGAAGTCTGCCAAAATAATATACTTTATAATGATTATTTTTCTTTTTAGACGTTTGCATATTGAAATTAGCCAGCTAGACTTCTAACGGGGTTGACAGATATTATTTTCTTATTGTATTTTGCATAAAAAAGAGTATAATAAAAATGTACAGGAAAATTTTTCTGTATCACGCACAAAGAAAACAAACATTTGTTGTGTGAAACAAAAAAAATAATCCGCTTCCTTTTTCTCCCCATAAACTTATGGAGCATGAAAATGAGAAGTAGGTGTAGAAGGAGGTGAGTATTATGGCTAAGAAAAAAGCAGCCAAGAGAAAGAAGGCTACAAAGAAGAAGAAAGGTGGTAAGAAACGAAAGTAGTTTCGCTTTCTTCGGTTCTTTTAGTTCAAAAAACAAAAAACCCCAATCCGCTAACTGGCGGAGGGGTTTTTTGTCTGTTTTTCGCAATGTTTACTGTATATGAATCTCTACGACGCGCTCTTTTTGGGCGAGATCTTCATGTATCTGCATCTTTGCTCTTGGAAAAAACTCTAGAACAAAGCTCTGTAAGGGGAGTCTCTGTTCGGGACTTATTTCTAGAAAGAGAGTGATAGGGTGTTTCTGCATATGAAAACTTTTGATATCTTCCAGCAACCGATAATAATGATCCAGTCCCGCACGTTCGCTTAAAAGAGCTTCTCTCGGTTCATATGCGTGAACATCCTCCGAGGTGTTGTCATAGAGGCTGTGTGAGAGATAGGGAAGATTGGCAGTGATAACGATCTCGCTTGTTGAAAAGATTTTTTTGTCGAGCGGCTGAAGAAGATCGCCTTTGTGGAATTTGATGAGACCGTCTCCATCGTGTCGTTTTGCATTTTGCCTTGCGATTACAAGCGCTGCTTCGGAAAAATCTGCAGCATAATACCTGATACCTGATACCTGATACCTTTTTTCTATTTCTTTGGCGATAGAGATAATAATGTTCCCGCTGCCCGTGCCAACATCAATGATAGCAAGTTTTTGTTTGTTGTTAACTGTTAATTGTTGGCTCTTAGTCGAGGCGTGCTTTAGCGCGCTTTCGACTAAGAGTTCCGTTTCCGGGCGCGGGATGAGCGTATCTTGGGTAACGAGAAAATCGTAACCATAGAATTCTTTGTGGCCGACGATATACGCTATTGGTTCATGCTTGAGACGGCGCCGGAAGTAATCTCTGGCGAGAGTTTCATCTTTTGGATCAAGGGCGTATTCCGGGTGAGCCAGAAAGAAAACCTTCTTTTTTTTCGTCGCGTGAGCCAGAAGGATAAAAAAATCTTCCGGAGCGATTGCCGGAAGGAACATTTTTTGTAGTTCTGTAACAGTCATATTTCAATTTCCTAAAAGCTAAAAAGCTGATGAAGCTAAAAGCTATAAGCTTTCTTACCGCTCCTGTCTTTCCAGTTTGCGGCGGATATCCTCTTCTTCCAGAGCGGCGATAATTGGTTCGCAAGAGCCACCAAGGATTTGCGGGATATTGCTCCATGACATCTTGATCCGATGATCGGTGATGCGATCCTGGGGAAAGTTGTAGGTGCGGATTTTCTCGCTGCGATCGCCAGTGCCGATCTGGCTACGGCGGGCATCGCCTTGCTCCTTGGCGCGTTTTTCTTCTCCGAGCTGGAAGAGGCGCGAACGGAGTACTTTCATGGCCTTTTCCTTGTTCTTGATTTGCGACTTCTCGTCCTGGCAGCTGACGACCAAGCCGCTCGGCATATGGGTGATGCGCACCGCGCTGTAAGTGGTGTTGACAGACTGCCCGCCGGGCCCGGAAGAACAGAAAGTATCGATGCGCAGATCGGTCGGATTGATAGTTACTTCCACATCCTCGACTTGCGGCAAGACGGCTACGGTAGCGGTGGAAGTGTGGATGCGGCCGGATTTTTCCGTTTCCGGAACGCGCTGGACGCGATGGACGCCGGATTCGTACTTCATTTTCTGATAGACGGGAGCCTGGCTTTTGCCGCGGTTTATCTCAAAAACCGCCTCTTTGAATCCGCCGACTTCGGTATGGTTGGAGTGGAGCATGACGATGTGCCAGCCTTGTTTTTCGGCAAAGTGTGAGTACATGCGGAAGAGTTCCGTGGCAAACAGGCTGGACTCATCGCCGCCCGCGCCACCGCGGATTTCCATGATGACATCCTTGCTATCTGACGGATCTTTGGGCAAGAGAAGCTGTTTGAGTTTTTCCTCAAGTTGAGTTCTTTCCGCAGCCAAGGCGAGATTCTCTTCCATCGCCATATTCTTCAGTTCGCCGTCTTCCTCGTTCTGAGTCAGTTCGGCGTTGTCGCGCATGCTTTTTTCGACGGCCTTCAAGCGCTCAATATGTCCCATGATGGAATCAAGCTCGTTTTTTCGTCTGCCGAGAGCGGCCAGTTTTTTGGAATCGCGCGCGGTTTCCGGCAGGCTGAGAAGAGCCGTGATTTCTTGGTGTTCGCGTTCGATTTCTTGGAGAAGATCTTGCATATTGGGTAAATTCAAAAGTCAAAATTCAAAAGGAAAAATTATAGGTTAGAATCTAAAAACTGAAAAAACTTCAAATATAGTATACCATCTTAAAACAAAATCCCGGCTGAAGAGACGGGATTGCGTATTCTTTGTAGGAAAGTAACCTCTAAAAGGATCAAAGAAAACGCTTTGAGCAAAGCTAAGACGCTTTTTTAGCAGCTTTTTTTTCTTTCTCAACTTCAGGCGTTTCGGTCGCGGCCTTGGCTTTGACGGCTTTGAGGCGTGCCAGCCTCGCCGAGTCTAGGCGGGCGGCTTGCTTAACTGCGGATTTCTCTGAGAGTTTCTTGAAACGATCCACGCGGCCGGTGGCATCAATGAATTTCTTCTTGCCGGTGTAGAATGGATGGCACTGAGAGCAGATTTCCGTCTTCATGGTTTCGACGGCTGAGCCAGTATGAAGCACCGCGCCGCAGGCGCAGGTGATGGTAGCCACTTTGAAATAGGTGGGGTGGATGCCTTGTTTCATATGGGGACACTAATGAACACAAATAAAAAAACGAATAGTCACGAACAACCTTCAAACAGATACATGTTCATTTGTCAGAATTTGTGTTATTCGTACAGCCAAGTCTAGCATGTGTTTGAGAAATTGACAAGTCTGTCATTCTTGGTATACTAAGGACTGTATTTTGGAGCGTCGCAAGACGCGAAAGATAACGGGTATCAAACCCGTTTTTACCAGCACTGCGTTCGGAAACGATCTCGCCACGGCGGGCCGCTTCACTCACTTTGTTTGGTAATCAGACATACTTTTCCGATGGGTCCGTTCCTGGCCTGCGCTTGCAGTGCTTTCAGGGCTTGTATAAGGAAAGGTAGGTGGCCCCAAAACAAGTGGGCAAGCCCGCCGAAGGCGGGCAAGTAATCCAATAAGGAAGTAATATTATGTCGGAAACGACTGTGGCTATAGCCGCTTCCGGAGCCAAGCAATTGGTTCTGGCCGCGGAAACAGGCGAAAACTATTTTGCCTTATTTGATTTTGCAAAACTGGATGCTAGTCTCGAAGGGCTGCTCAAGGCAGGTGTGCATTTCGGGCATCTGAAGTCCAGGCGTCACCCGAAGATGGATGAGTATATCTATACGACTCGTAAAAACATCAATATCGTGGATCTAGAGAAAACGTCGGAGAAGCTGGCGATTGCCGCAAAGTTTCTCTCTGAAGTGGTGAAGAGCGGCAAACCGATTCTTTTTGTCGGTATGAAGAAGCAGACGCAGGATACGGTGAGGTCGCTGGCGCTTCGTTTGGGCGAATCGTACGTCATCGATCGCTGGTTGGGTGGGACGCTCACAAATTTTTCCTGCATCCGTTCCCGAGCCAAGTATCTGAATGAAACGCATGAGAAAATCGGGCTGGGCGAATTCAAGAAATACACCAAATTCGAACAAGCCAAGAAAAGCGAAGAAGTAGAGAAGCTGGAGAGAAAAGTGGGCGGTATCAGGCATATGGAACAGTTGCCCGGCGCTATCGTCATCGCGGATGTCAAAGAGGCTGAGTTGGTCACCAGAGAGGCGAGAAAGATGCATATTCCGATCGTCGGCATTACGGACACGAATACCGATCCGAGCTTCGTCGACTATCCGGTGCCGGGGAACGATGACGCGCTGTCGTCTTTGCGGCTCCTGTTCGGTTTTCTCGGAAAAGCCATTCTTGAAACGAAAGAGAAAGTAGTAGCCGATAAAGCCGCAGCCAAAGAAACAGTCAAAGAAACTGCGAAGGAGACAGCGAAAGAAAAAGTGGCTGAGTAATTTTTGTTGGGGGAGTTTTAAAATTTCCTTGCTGAGAAGCTGCAAGCCATGTCGTTCATCACGTCGTTCGAGTAACGACGGTGATGAGCGAACGACGGTGGCAAGCCAATAAGCTAAAAGCTGAAATTATGAGTTCAATGGAACAAGTCAAGGCACTCAGGGAAAAGAGCGGCGCTGGTATCGTCGATGTGAAGAAGGCGCTCGATGAAGCAGGGGGCGACGAGGTCAAAGCTATGGAAATCCTTCGAAAACGCGGACAAGATAAGGCAAAGAAGAGAAGCACTTACGAGGCGCATGAGGGTATCGTGGTCGCTTATGTCCATTCCAATGACCACATCGGCGTTTTGGTGAAGCTTTTCTGCGAAACGGATTTCGTGGCGCGCAACGTTGAGTTTCGTGAGCTCGGTCGCGATATTGCGATGCACATTGCCGCTCTGGCTCCGCTCTCTGTGAAGCCTGAAGAAGTGTCGGCGGAGCTGGTGGAAAAAGAGAGGGATATTTGGCGCGCCCAGCTTACGGAAGAAGGAAAATCCGGAGAAATGATAGACAAGATTTTGCCTGGTAAGGAAGAAAAATTTCGCTGTGAAACTGCGCTTCTGACGCAGGCGTTCGTGAAAGATCCCAGTAAGACTATCGGGGAGCTATTAACAGAAAAAATCCATAAGATCGGAGAAAATATCCAAGTAGGTGGCTTTGTCCGCTACGAGATGTAATCAAGAGCTCTCTCCTGTGGCGGCCGGGGCAATGTCCTGGTGTGCAAGTTTCCATAAAGTATAATTGATGAACCCTTTTGTCTCATGTGGTATCTCATTATTCCACCGATCATTGTTGTTGTCAGCCTGTCGTTCGTCTTGTGGTACTTGTCGCGCAAGGGGGCTGACCCCATTATCGCTGAAAAGGCCTCCCAGTTGGTAGAAGAGGCGCGGGAGCAGATATCTTTTTTGCGCACCAAAAATTTTTTTCTCCGCATCCTTGAAAAAACAGCCTATCGTTTCAAGGTAGTATCGCTTCAGATGCACAATGGGCTCCATGATCTGACACAGGCGCTCAAGGCCCGCCGTCGCCGTTTTCAGGATAGGGTGATCGAAAAAGAAGCTTTAGAGCAGCCAAAAGTATCGAAGCAGGAGAAGTCTCTTTCGCGCGAAAGCTTCATAAATCGTTTTTCGAAGCAGATTGAAAATGTGGTAGGTATCGGGAAACCAGAAAGTAAGTTTCCGGATCCCAAGCAGCCTGTTCCAGCGGAAGTTATTTCGGAAAATCCCGTTTTTCACCAACCGGAATCGGTGGAAACTTTTGAGAGGGACCAATCGACTCACACCTCTTATGAGCCGGTTGTTTCACCACCTCTTCCTTTCATTCGCCCGATGGTAAGCGAGACGGTAGCCCATCCGGAAGTTGTCCACGAAAGAACACCGGCGGACATTTCCCGTGAAGAAAATCTGATTGCCCGTGTTGCCGTCAATCCCAAAGATTTCACAGCCTACGAAGGACTGGGGGATTACTATCTCGAAATTGGCAATATCAAGGATGCCAAAGAGTGTTATCGCCAGGTGCTCAAATTGAGTCCGGTGCATCGGATAGTGCGTATCAAGATCCGCCGCTTGGAAAAACTTCTGGGGCAATAGAAAAGGAAGCTTATACATTAGTCCAGTTGCTTCAGTAACAGTAGGTGTGCTATACTGTCAAGTATGGCTATATCTATTGAGATTCAAAACAAATTAGTAGCAGCCTACCTTCAGGATAATTTGTCTATGGCTCAAGTAGGAGCTAGGTTTAATGTTTCTACATCAGCTGTTGTTTACTATCTTAATAAAAATAAAGTAAGCCGTCGTTCGAGAAGTGATGCTATTACTCAGTTATATATAACGAAGTTTCATAAAAAACCAGTAACAATTAAAGAAAATCTTTCCAAGAAAGAAGAAGCTCTCCGATTAGCCGGAGTAATGCTTTACTGGGCTGAAGGATGTAAAGGATGGAGTACCGTGAAATTTGTGAACAGCGACCCCTCGATGATAAAACTATTTCTTAGTTTTCTCAGGGAAGT
>MFSB01000033.1:0-394 GCA_001784735.1 Candidatus Moranbacteria bacterium RIFCSPLOWO2_12_FULL_48_12 | reverse complement strand
CATATGGGAAGATCGTTTGAAGTTGCTTATTCATATGTATCCCGATCATGATGAAAATAAACTGATAGATTTTTGGTCTCGTGTTACAAAAGTACAGAAACAGAATTTCTATAAATCATTCATTCACCTAAAAAAGAAAGGAACATACAAAAAGAAGTCATTATATGGTACATTATGTGTTAATTATTCCGATAAGAAATTATTGGCTAAAATAAATTCTTGGATTAGCGAATATAAAGAGAAATTGTAAAACATGCCACCCTAGCTCAGTTGGTAGAGCGACGCATTTGTAATGCGTGGGTCGTCGGTTCGAATCCGACGGGTGGCTCCAAGATCCCTCTTCGGTGGGATTGACGGGATAAGTATTTTCCAGTACAGTAAGAAAGCTTTTTAA
>MFSB01000032.1:7987-8750 GCA_001784735.1 Candidatus Moranbacteria bacterium RIFCSPLOWO2_12_FULL_48_12 | reverse complement strand
CAGGCTTCCCTCCAGCTGCGTCTTGGGATTGCGGCGGATCTTTTCTTTCTGCCAAGATGCCAGCCAGCGCTCAAGGTCAAAAAAATCGAAACAGGCCTCGAGTTTCTTCCCAATGTACCGCGTCCAGGAGCTCTCACGGCAAGTCCACAGGCTAGGCAAAAGCGTCGGCGCAAAATTCGGACGATACTCGAGCATCCAGCGATTTTTCAATTCGAATATCTGAAAAAGCGGAAAATTGATGAGCGGAATAAAAAAACGGTATTCATGAGCGGAAAACAGGTCTTTGGAACCGATTTCCAAATTATTTTCCGTCACGAAATAATTGAGACAGGCGCGATCCTGGATTTTCCTGCCGTGCCGTCTTTTACCTATCAGATGGAGAAATCCCGTAAGGAGCGTCCGGCCGGTCCATATCTTTCCGGAACGCAAGACAACGAACATATCCCAATCGCTCTCGCGGACACCATTTTTCATCGCCAGGCTCCCCGTCGCCCCGAGCATCCGAAGATACGGGACAAAAGCCAGGACACGCGCCAAGCGGCGCATCCGCTTCAATTTGGAAACAGAAATTTTCTCAGCCTGGATACGCTTGGCGACGAGCTCTCCGCGCCCGCGCAAAAAATACATGCCGTTCTTCTCATCGATTTTAGACTGGAGCTGTCCCGATGCGAGAAATCTGAAGATGTCTCCCAGACTGCATGGCTGGCTAAGAACGGCATCATCGGCTTTCTGAGAAATCAGATGCTTCCATATCTCGAACGCC
>MFSB01000032.1:6492-7978 GCA_001784735.1 Candidatus Moranbacteria bacterium RIFCSPLOWO2_12_FULL_48_12 | reverse complement strand
ATGCTTCCATATCTCGAACGCCGAAAGCGGCATATCGAGCACGTCATAATACGTCACCGTCGCCGCAATATTTTTCCCAAGTCTGTAAGACATAGCCAGAAAATATCTAATTTCTAATATCTAATTCCTAATGAAATCCAGGTTGATCTTTTCTCGCAAGAATCTTTCCGGAGGGGTTGAGATTTTTTTGAGCACGGTGCCGTCGTTCCGACGGATCAAAAAAATCTCATAAGAGAAGTTCACCGCTGGGTGAACGAACGACCTCAGGAAAGGTTGCTTGCGAGAAAAGATCTCAAACAATGTGAAAAAATATCAAAAAACTACAAATATTTCGCCGTAAAGCTTCGTTTGCAACTTTTCAGCTTTTCCGGCGGACCGGAGAAAATGAGCTCCCCGCCTTTGGCTCCGCCATCGGGACCCAGTTCCAGCACCCAATCAGATGAGGCGATGACATCGAGGTTGTGTTCCACCACCAAGACGCTGTTCCCTTTGTCCACGAGCACTTCCAGCACTTCCAAGAGACGCCGAACATCTTCGAAGTGGAGTCCGATGGTCGGCTCGTCTAAAATATAGAGCGTCTTGCCGGTCGATTTGCGCGCCAACTCCGTCGCCAGCTTGATCCGCTGGGCTTCGCCGCCGGAGAGATTGGTAGCGCTCTGTCCCAAGACCAGGTAGCCTAAGCCGACTTCTTCCAAGACGCGCAGCTTCTCTTCGATCATCGGCTGATCTAGGAAAAAGCGCCGCGCTTCTGTGACGGTCATCCGCAAAACTTGCGCGATATTCGTCACGCGGTATTCGATAGAGAGCGTCTTCACATTGTAGCGCGTCCCCTGACAGACTTCGCACGGCACATAGACATCCGGCAAGAGATACATCTCGATTTTCTTCAATCCGCCGCCCTGGCAGGCTTCACAGCGGCCGCCCCGCATATTGAAACTGAAATGGCTGGCGGAATATTTTTCCCGCTCTGCTTCTCCTGTCGCCGCGAACAGGTCGCGAATCAGGCTGAACACGCCGGTATATGTCGCCGCGTTGGAACGCGGCGTACGCCCGATCGGATCCTGGGTCACGGCAATCACCTTGTCGATGAGGGAGAGGCCTTCGATCTTCTTGTGAGCGCCCGGCTCAGCTTTGGCATGATAGAAATACTTGGACAACGCCCGCGACAGGATATCGTGCACCAGGCTCGACTTGCCCGATCCGGAAACTCCGGAGACGGCCACCAGCATCCCGAGAGGGATCTTGACATCCACATTTTTCAGATTATGCTGTGTCGCACCGAAAATCGTGATGGCTTCCTTGCTCAAAGGCCGCGCTTTCTTTTTGTCGGATATCTTGCGCTTGCCGGAAAGGTACTGGCCGGTAAGCAGTTTCGAATGCATCAGTTTCTCCGGCGTACCGGAAAAGATGATTTCGCCCCCCTCGCTGCCGGCGCCCGGGCCCAGATCGATGATGTAGTCCGCCTTGCGCATGATCGCTACGTCAT
>MFSB01000032.1:249-6388 GCA_001784735.1 Candidatus Moranbacteria bacterium RIFCSPLOWO2_12_FULL_48_12 | reverse complement strand
ACATAGATGATGCCCGAGAGTCCCGATTTCATCTGCACCGACAGACGGACGCGCTGGGCTTCTCCGCCGGAAAGCGTATCGGCGCCGCGGGACAGCTCCAGATAACCGAGGCCCACTTTCTCCACCGCCATGAGGCGCGTCTCCATTTCGCCGAACAAGGGACTTATCAATTCTTTTTCTCCGGTTCGCAAAAGCTTCTCCCGGAGCGGCTTCAGAAGCGCCAGGAATTTTTCCACGCTCTCTTTCACCAGATCATTGATGGACAGCCCTTCTATCTTCACCGCCAACGAGCTCTTTTTCAATCGCTTCCCCAGACAGACGGGGCAGAGTTTCGTCAGCATATACGCCTCGATATCCGATCGCAGATGATCCGACTTCGTCTCACGGTATTTTTTCTCGAGCAGCGCGACCACTCCCGGAAAAGCGTCCTCCCCATCGCTCCTATCCCCATACAGTATGAAAGAAAAATGCTTGGCAGAAAGTTTCTTCACCGGCACATCGAAGGAAAACTTCATCTGCCGGCCAAGATCGCGCAGCCAGTGCATCGGCCCCTGCCCGGTCTGCCGATCCCCGTTCATTTTGCTCCACGGACGGATGGCTCCCTCGGCCAGAGAAAGATTTTTGTTGGGAATGACAAGCTCCGGATCGAATTCGAGCGTCACGCCGAGACCCGCGCACTTCTCACATGCTCCTTCGGGACTATTGAATGAAAAGTGGCTCGGCGTACACTCCGGCAGACTGATATGGCATTCCTCACAGCGGTACTCCTCATTGTACACGCGCTCTTCACCGGTGCCGTTGATACGGAGCGTGAGCGTCCCTTGTCCCACGCGGAAAGCCGTCTGCAGAGAATCGAGGATGCGTTCTTTATCAGGCCGTTCCAGATCAATCGTCAGACGATCCACCACTACCGCTATATCGGAAATTTCCGTGGCTGATGCCTGAGCCAAGGCATCCGCGATCGGCACCACCGCTCCATGAAAGAGCACCCGCACATATCCCCACACGTTGATGAGCGCGAGCGCTTGCGCTTCGGTTTTTTCGTTGAGCGCCTGGCTATAAGCGATGAACATGATCGGCGTCCGATCAGGCAGATTGAGAATCTCCTCCAGAATTTCCCGCCCGCTCTTTCTCGCGAGCCGCTGGCCGCACGTGGGACAATGCGGGATCCCCAGCTTGGCAAAGAGGATGCGCAGATAATCATACACTTCCGTCATCGTGCCGACGGTGGAGCGCGGACTGCGCGACACGCTCTTCTGATCGATGGAAATGGCCGGACTCAAGTTGTGAATGGCATCCACATCCGGTTTGTCAAAGCCGTCGAGGAAATTGCGCGCGTACGAAGAAAGCGACTCGACATAGCGCCGATTGGCTTCCGCAAAAAGAGTATCGAAGGCCAAAGAAGATTTTCCCGAGCCAGAAAGTCCCGTCACCACCACGAGCGCATTGCGTGGAATATCAACATCCACGTTCTTCAAATTATTGACTCGTGCGCCGCGAATTTCAATCACCGATTTTTTTTCTGGCATAGAGAGCGTCTGCAGTTCTTAAGATATGTCCGAAAAAAGATATGGTCGTTTTCCAGGATACTCTCTTTTTCGCGTGCTGGCAAGTGTCAAGACAGGAACCCCTTTCCCCGCCGGGCGCGGTGGAAGGTGATGGCGAAACGATGGGCTTCGTTGTTGGCCAGGAGAATTTCTTTCTTGAAGTGTTTCGTCAGCGCCTCCGGTCCAATCAGACGCTGTGGCTGATGCTTGGCATTTTTCACTACGCCCACAACCGCAATGTCACTTGGAAGTCCAACTTCCAAGTGAACGGCTTGCTTTGTAACAGCCACTTGAGACTCTGATCCATCCACTACGATAATTTCCGGCAATGACCATTCCAGATGTTTCAAACGCCGCTTCAAAATTTCTTCTAAAGCCGTCAGGTCATCCCCTTTGTGTTCTCCGCGCAATGTAAATTTCCGGTAAAATTCCTTGGCTGGTTTCCCGTCTTTTAGTACCACCATCACCCCCACGCTAGCGCTCCCGCCGAGATGCGCCACATCATACGCCTCTACTCGCATCTCTTGTTGTTGGCCATTGGTTATTGGTTTTTGGTCATTCTTGATAAGTGCCATATCTTGGATATGCTGCAATCCGAAAAGGGTTTTCTTGATTTCGTTCGCCCACTCGAAATCCAATTTTTTGACCGCCGTTTCCATCTCGCGTTTCAGATTCTTCACCAAAGCTCCCTTGTGTCCAGCAAAAAACAATCGGATATGATTGATCGTTCGTGCGTACTCCCTGGCCGTTATCTCCCCTGTACACACACCAGGACACAATCTGATCTGTGCTGAAAAACACGGCTTGGATTTTTCTTTTTGTGCTTGAGACAACATTTCAAACGGCACACAACGATCTCGAAACGGAAATAATTTCCTGACAATCTTCATCGCCTCACGTAAAGCACCACCTGCAGGAAACGGTCCAAATACATATTTATATCCCTGATTCCCAATTTTGGAAGTCGAACTTCCAAAATCTTGATTTTTCTTCAAAATATTCCGGCCGCGCGCAATAAGCACGCGTGGAAATAACTCCTCAGTAACAACCACATGGTCATAGCTTTTATCATCTTTCGCATCAGTGTTGTAGATTGGCTGGAGATTTTTAATGAAATTGGCCTCAAGGATGAGCGCTTCCAATACTGAGTCTATTTTCCGGTATGCTACAAAGCGCACTTTGTCTAGCATCAACTCAATCTTGGGCCCACGCATAGCGCCGATATCTTGGGAAAAATAACGGGTATTGAACCCGATTTTACCGGCACTGCGCTCGGAAATGAAAGTAAACTTTCGTTCCACTCGCTTCGTTTGGTAATAGCTCTTCACCCGATCCCGGAGCGATGTTGCTTTGCCGATATAGAGCAGTTTTTTCTTCGCATCCAGGAAAAAATACACTCCCGGTACTTCCGGTAATGTGTTTTTCTTCTGAAATCCTTCCAGCGTCCGAATTTTCTCCCACAATGTAGCCATATCCTTTTCTTTCTTTTATTCAAGCATGCAATATACCAGACTGGCAACTGCATCAAAAAATTGACTTTTTTGTTTGTTTCATCAAGAATAGAGATACTAACCCCCTCCACAGGAGACTTTATGAAACACGAGAAACTGTCTCCACAAGATGTGGGGGCAACTGAGTACGAGAAGAATCTACAGCGTGGCTTAGACAGCGGACTCATGCCAAAGGCTGTTGCCGACAGAGTTCGTGGGCTCATCGATACTGGTGGTCGAAGCCTTTCAGAGTTACAGCCAGAACCGAAAAAGGAGGTTTCTGTCCCTTCCTCGCCAGCAACGCAGGAAGGAAAACCAAAAAGCTCCATGCGAGTTATTGCCCCCAAAGCGTGGCGAGAACCGGGAGCCCGTGGACCAAGAGACCGCCAATTCAAAGACAACTAGTAACCGCCACTGTGCTGAGTGGTGTTCGCCAGAGAGTGCAGCCGCGCCTGTTTCCCTGGCACTTTTTTTATTTCTTCAGAACGCGCTTCAGATACTGCCCGGTGTAGGAATGCGGCATCTGCGCCACTTCCTCGGGCGTACCGACGGCCACGATTTTCCCGCCCCCGGCTCCGCCTTCCGGCCCGATATCGATGACATAATCGGCCGATTTGATGAAATCCATATTGTGCTCGATGACCAAGACCGTATTGCCTTTGACGACCAGCGTTTCGAGAATCTCCAAGAGCTTCCGCACATCCTCATAATGGAGTCCGATCGTCGGCTCATCGAGGAGATAGATCGTACGGGCCACATGCGGACGATAGAGTTCCGAAGAGATTTTCACCCGCTGAGCCTCGCCCCCGGAAAGGGTCGTGGCCGATTGGCCGAGCTTCAAGTATCCCAAACCGACCTCATTCAAGGTCTTCAAACGGTCGGCAATCGCCGGGATGTCCGCGAAAAACGAGAAGGCCTCTTCGATCGTCATTTCCAGTATCTGATAGATATTCTTGTGCTTGTATTTCACCTCGAGCGTTTCTTTGGTGAAGCGCTTGCCGTCGCAGATATCACACGGCACGTAGACCGTCGGTAAGAAGTGCATCTCCACCGCGATGAAGCCGTTGCCCTCGCAGGTCTCGCAGCGCCCGCCGGGACGATTGAAAGAAAAGCGTCCGGCTCGCCATCCGCGGACGCGCGCTTCTTCCGCCGCCGCAAAGAGATCCCGGACGTGCGTCCAAGCGCCGGTATAGGTCGCCGGGTTGGAACGCGGGGTGCGTCCGATCGGGCTCTGATCGATAAGAACTGCCCGAGAAAGATATTCGCTTCCGGTAAATGATTGGCAGTGGAACACTCCGCTTTTTTTATAGCGCCGATCGAAACGGGCGCGGAGATTCTTGTGGACGATTTCATAGAGAAATGTGGATTTCCCGGAACCGGAAACTCCCGTCACGACAGAGAGGCGCCCCAGCGGAATCTCCACATTCATATTCTTGATATTGAAAAGCTCGCCGCCGCGAATTTTGATCTGACCTTTTTCTTTGCTCCGCCTTTTCTCGGGAATGGCAATCTTTTCTTCACCGCGGAGATAGCGAAGCGTCAGTGACTGGTTATCTCCAGCATCTGCCAAAAGCAGATCATCAAGATAACCGGACGCCACGATCTCGCCGCCGTGCACGCCCGCCCCCGGACCGATGTCCACGATGTAGTCGGAAGCGAAGATCGTGTCTTCATCGTGCTCGACAATGATGATGGTATTGCCCAAATCCCGCAACGCTTTCAGCGTTTCGATCAGGCGGTCATTGTCACGCTGGTGGAGCCCGATCGTCGGTTCATCGAGCACATAGAGCGCTCCTACCAACTGCGAACCCAATTGCGATGCCAACCGGATGCGCTGAGCCTCGCCGCCGGAAAGCGTATTGGCCCTCCGATCCAGAGAAAGATAATTCAAGCCGACATTGAGCAGAAACTGCAGCCGTGCGCCAATTTCGCGCAACACTACTGCGGCGATCTGCTTCTCACGCACAGTCAATTTCAAGCCATCGAAAAACTTCTTAGCATCCCCGATCATGAGCGCCGTCACCTCTACGATGTTCTTGCCGCCGATAAGGATATGCAACGCTTCTTTGCGCAAACGCGATCCCTGGCAAACCTCACAGGGATCATCGCCGAAAAAATGTTTCGTTCCCAAGCCGTGGCAAGCTTCGCAGGCACCATACGGTGAATTGAACGAGAACAGGCGCGGCTCCACTTCCGGATAAGAAAATCCGTCGTACGGACAAGCGAACTTGGACGACAAGACGAAATTTTCTGAGTTTGCCCGAGACACTGCTTCGCCAGAAGCTGTGGGCGGGCCAGCCTCGCCGCCCGCTTCGCCGAATCGAGGCGAGAGTCTAGGCGGGCCGATATGAATATTCACCAATCCGTCGCTTTCTTCCAGCGCCCGCTGTACTGCTTCCGAAAGACGTTCCTCGGATGTCTCCGGAAACTTCTCAAATTCCTCGAGTGGCAATTCATCCACGATGAGATCGATATCATGGGCTTTGTTCTTGGAAAGCAGGATCCGCTCACGCAGACTCTTGCGCTCGCCGTCAAGCAGGATTTCCGCGAAACCACGGCCGAGAGCGTTATAGAGCAACTGATAATACTCTCCTTTGCGTCCGCGCACCAAAGGCGCCGTGATGATGAGATGCCGCTTGCCCCGCGATCCTTCTCTGCGGGATTTTGCGGATTTGGGAGAGGCCAGCACCGCATGCACTTTGGCAGAGACTACCTCGAGCATTTCTTCCGTCGAGAGCTTCTCTATCTCCCTCTGGCACACGAGACAGTGCGGCCGGCCGAGGCGCGCATACAGCACGCGCAGATAGTCATAGATTTCCGTCACCGTCGCCACGGTCGAACGCGGATTGCGGCTGGCGGACTTCTGATCGATGGAAATAGCCGGCGAGAGGCCGATAATCTCATCCACATCCGGCTTCTGCATAGTATTCAAAAACTGCCGCGCATAGGCGGAAAGGGATTCGACGTAGCGCCGCTGTCCCTCGGCAAAAATCGTATCGAAGGCCAGCGACGATTTCCCCGAACCGGACAGCCCCGTAAACACCACCATTTTATTGCGAGGCATCTCGACCGTGATGTTTTTCAAATTGTGAGTGCGGGCGC
>MFSB01000032.1:0-195 GCA_001784735.1 Candidatus Moranbacteria bacterium RIFCSPLOWO2_12_FULL_48_12 | reverse complement strand
GCCGTGGTTTTGCGGAGATTCTCTTAGATGGCGAGCGCAAAAGCCTGCGCGAGCGGATCCTCCTTTCCAAAAATAAAGCCCATGATATCGATCTCATCGTCGACGAGTTGCCGCTCGAGGAATTTATAAAATTCCCAGCGACATCCGAGGAACGTCTCTCGGAAGCGGTACAGCGGGCGCTGGAAGAAAGCGACG
>MFSB01000031.1:699-8562 GCA_001784735.1 Candidatus Moranbacteria bacterium RIFCSPLOWO2_12_FULL_48_12 | reverse complement strand
CCCCGTTAGATATCCGAATAAGAATTTTGTATATTTTCAGATGGAAGCCCGCTTCGACAAGCGAGAGCGTGGCGAGCCGAAGGTGCCTTACGGCTTTTACTTGTGGTAAAGAACAAACGAGGGTGATATCTAACGGGGTAAAAAACCCTTTAAACAAGGTGAGAAAGAGTCCCATTCGTATGGGACTCTTTTCTTTTTTGCCATCGCTGTTTTTATATCTACTTTAACCACTTGACAGTTTTTTCAGGATTGCGTATGA
The DNA here is from genome assembly GCA_001784735.1 of Candidatus Moranbacteria bacterium RIFCSPLOWO2_12_FULL_48_12. Lineage (GTDB taxonomy): Bacteria > Patescibacteriota > Minisyncoccia > Moranbacterales > UBA1568 > UBA1568. The sequence continues at coordinate 8,303 of MFSB01000031.1, read as the reverse complement.
TGGGTATTGCGAGTTAATCCCGCCGTGGCGGGATGAGATCCAACAATTTTTTACCCATTGATTCACAAGAAAAATTATTTACCCCGTTATAAAAAAACAGACGACCACAGAGAAAACTATGAAGCTGATTTTTGAAAGAAGACAGCAGGTAGTTCAAGTGTTATGTGTTTTTTTGTAACGGGGTTTACGTTCCATGGTGCTTTACCGCTCATAACTGAATAGTGGGAAACGTTTGTGAAGAGATAAAAGCCTCTCCATACGGAGAGATTTTTGTTTCCGCATAAGCCCCGCACCAGTTTCAATCAGGATTTCAGGAAAGGAAGAAATGAGAGCGAAGCGGCTTCGCCTTTCGGTTGAGTCTCTGGCGCGTATGTTCCTAAAACTGGTGCGGGGTAAGCCCCTTAACAATTCGTGTCTTTTTCAAGACGGTCACCGGTCGCCTGGAGCGGAAAGCGATCAGATTGTTTTGAAATAGTCTAAATAATGTATGTAACCCCGTAAAATTCCGTTAGGACGGAATCACGGGGTAAAGGTCATCACGTAAAATCCGACAGAACGTCGGATCACGTGATTAGTCCCGCGACTGCTGTGCAGTTTTGCGGGGCAAGCAATCAAAAAAACAGTGGAACATTCTTCACTGTTAACCGAAGAAAAAAGAAGGTTACTTAACGCATGGTGTGGATGCCTTGACTGAAGCAAGCGATGAAGGACGTAGGAGGCTGCGATAAGCCTCGGGGAGCTGTCAACCAAGCTTTGATCCGGGGATTTCCGAATGGGGCAACCCAGTCGTTCGTATCACGCAGAGCGTGATACTCACTAAATGTAAAATGCAAATCTCAAAATGAAAAATTGTTGTATCCTGCGAAGCAGGATTCCATAATTTTAATCTTTGATTTTTGATTTTTAATTTTCGTAGAACAGAAGAATTATTATTCTTTGCGCGATACGAACGATTAATTCCATTTGAATACATAGAATGGAATAGCAGACCCTGGGAACTGAAACATCTTAGTACCAGGAGGAAAAGAAATCAATGAGATTCCGCAAGTAGTGGCGAGCGAACGCGGAGAAGCCTAAACCCAGCACCTAACAAGCTTTATGTTTTATTTGTACATATTGAAATCGTTATCTGATAATCAAATTTATATCGGATATACAAGTGATTTGAAACGACGGATGCGCGAGCATCAAAGTGGAAAGTCATTTGCGACGAGTTTTCGTTTGCCAGTAAAACTTGTGTATTACGAAGCCTATGCGTCTGAGAAGGATGCGCGTAATCGTGAAAGAAAGCTAAAACAATATGGAAAGGCAATACAACTTTTGAAAGAAAGAATCAGAGAAAGTTTATTGTAAAGCTTGTTAGGTGCTGGGGGTTGCAGGGCTTGTGGACTCGGTTGATCGGGGCCCAGCCGTATTTTTTAGGAGAAGTGCCTGGAAAGGCACATCACAGAAGGTAATAATCCTGTATCCGAAAAAAAATACGGCTGGGTGCACAAGTTCCTAAGTAGGGCGGGGCCGGAGAAACCCCGTTTGAATCCGGGAGCACTAACTTCCAAGGCTAAACATTGCTTCAGATCGATAGTGAACTAGTACCGTGAGGGAAAGGTGAAAAGCATCCCGATAAGGGAGGTGAAATAGAACTGAAACTCCATGCTAACGAAGAGTGGGAGTCCAGCCGTACTTTTACTGTAAACGATATGCTATAGAAAGATAATTTTATTCATAATTATTATCTGTGGCGTAGAAATGTTTGTTGTAAAAGTACGGCTGGATGACCGCGTGCTTTTTGCAGCACGATCCAACGAGTTAATTTTACGCGGCTGTCTAAGGGATGATGAATTCCGGAGACACAGTGAAAGCGAGCCTGAATAGGGCGCCACCGTTCGTATCACACAGTGTGTGATACTCACTCAAATGTAAAATGCAAATCTCAAAATGAAAAAATGAGGAGTCCGCTTTGCGGACAGAAGAAATTCTTTTCCTGCCTTAGCGGAATCCATAATTTTTATTTTTGATTTTTAAATTTTGATTTAGAGCCAAGTATCATGCTTTGCGTGATACGGGCGGAAGGTCGCGTGGATTAGACCCGAAGCCAGACGAGCTACATATGAGCAGGGTGAAGCGTGGGTAAAACCACGTGGAGGCCCGCACCCACTTGCTGTGCAACTCAAGGGGATGACTTGTGTGTAGGGGAGAAATTCCAATCGAGTTTGGCAATAGCTGGTTCTCTCTGAAATAGCTTGAGGGCTAGCGTCTTGTAAATTGTGTCCGGGGGGTAGAGCTACTGGATGAGAATTCGTGGCTTGCCATAGGATTTTCAACCAAACTCCGAATACCCGCGATATCTACCAAGGCAGTCAGTACTCCGGGGCTAAGCTCGGAGCACAAAAGGGAAAAAGCCCAGACCGTCAGCTAAGGTCCCAAAATCTGTATTAAGTGGGAAAGGAAGTGAAAACTCAGAGACACTGAGGAGGTTGGCTTAGAAGCAGCCATCCTTTAAAGAGTGCGTAATAGCTCACTCATCTAGAGTTTTCGCGCCGACAATGTAACGGGGCTAAATACAGTACCGAAGCTACGGACCCAGCACCTAACTTGTGCATGCGCCTATGGCGCAATGGTAAAAAAATATGTGAGAAGTTTTTCTCGTAGTATATTTTAAATTTTTCATAACAGGTATGTATCTGTTGTGGCACAAGTTAGGTGCTGGGTGGTAAGAGAGCGTTCTGTAGGCACTGAAGCGGGAGGGCGACCGACCGTGGAGCGTACAGAAGTGAGAATGTTGGAATGAGTAACCGCAATCGAGGTGAGAGCCCTCGACATCGAAAGTCCGAGGTTTCCTGGGCCATGGTGATCATCCCAGGGTTAGTCGGTCCTAAGGCGAGGCTGAAAGGCGTAGTCGATGGACATCAGGTTAATATTCCTGAACTGTTTGCATATTCGAGGGAGAGACGCATCTCTGTACCTCTTGCCCCTTATTGGATTGGGGTTTCTTGTCTGAAGACGTCGCCGAGGTAAATCCCGGCGGCACCAGTCTGATGGATGAGGACGACCCCAGCCGTACTTTTACCGCAAACATTTATGTGCTGTTATTAGGCGTGTAAATGAAAATTATTTCTCAATGGAGAACATTTGTTGTAAAAGTACGGCTGGGTAAGGAGAGGGAGCGGGGTGCCAGGAAAATCTTCTAAGGTTCGTATGCAAATATCCGTACCGCAAACCGACACAGGTGGACTGGGCGAGTAGCCTAAGATGAACGGGAGAGAATTCGTTAAGGAACTCGGCAAAAAAGCTAGACGTAAGTTCGCAATATGTCTTTCCAGCCGTAGATTCAGTCTTAAAAACAAATATATGCATTGTGTTTATGTGATTCAAAATTCGTTTTCAAAAGAAATTTATATTGGGAAAACTGATAAATTGGAAAGACGTCTCAAAGAACACAATGCGGGTGAGCAAACTTCAACCAGACGGAAATCAGGGAAGTGGATACTCGTATATGCAGAGGCATACCGAGTGAAATTAGATGCTGATCGTCGGGAAAGAGCGCTCAAACAACATGGGAGCAATAAACGCTGGTTGATGAATAGAATCAGCAGTAGTTTGCTCACAGACTGAATCTACGGCTGGACGCAGCTAAAGTTTTCCAAGCGACTGTTTACCAAAAACACAGGTCTCTGCAAACCCGTAAGGGGAAGTATAGGGGCTGACGCCTGACCAGTGCTGGAACGTTAACGGGAGCGGTGCAAGCCAATCCCCGAAGCGCCAGTGAACGTCGGCGATAACTATAGAACGATTGTAGTTAAAAAATTTGGCTATATGCTGGAAACTCCGAATGGATTGTTATGTACTCGCCTGAGAAATGGCAGTGAAAATCATAGCAGTGAGAGTATCGCGGGATACGAGTCGGACAATCAGCAGGAAAGACTCTTAAATACATGATCTATGCAAGAAAACAATGCATGGTTGAAACTAATTCCTCCAGAAGTGGGCCACTATTTAGCTGGCTTTGCCGATGGGGAAGGAAGTTTCATAGTGAGTTTACGACAGCGTCCGGATCATACACTGGGATGGCAAGTCGTCTTGACTTTCAATGTCGCTCAAAAGGAGAGCTACATTCTTTCACAATTCAAGAGATATCTTGGTTGTGGCAGGTTACAAGAAAGAAAAGATGGCGTGTATTACTATGTGTGTGCCAATCCGCAAGCGATTCAAGAGAAAGTCATTCCTTTTTTCCAGCGTTTCGAATTTCGTTCGCAAAGAAAAAAGAAAAATTTTTCCATCTTCTGTCGTATCGCAGAAAAAGTTTTTCGTAAGGAGCATCTGACCTCGGCTGGACTGAGTGAAATTATCCGGTTGCGCGAAGAGCTCAATTTCGGTCGAGGACGTACGCGCAAGTTTACGCAAATCGATTACGAAAAAACTCAAAAAGAGAATCCTCAGAGACTATACGCCAAACCACGGGCATTCCGAAAGGAGCGCCATGCTGGATGATATAGTCCGATCTCATGGGTAACTATGAGTTTTGATTTCCGGTTACCAGTAGAAATCAAAAACGGAGAGAATGAAAATTCTTTCTGAACACAGGGCACGAATCGTCCTAAGGTAGCGAAATTCCTTGTCAGGTAAAGAAATTGCCTGTGCTAAGAGTAATCTTGGTAACAAATTCGGCTAATAACGGTGGAGTCCTCGCTGGAGCATTCTATATCAAGGAGAGTGCGACGAAGGCAGGAGAATACCGTGGGAATCTCAAGTTTTTGAGAACCCGTATCGACTGAGATTGTTCTTCAGAACAATTGAGATGGCAGAAGTATTTTGAAACTCGCAAGGGTTTTGAAATAAATCAACGCTGCCATAACACGCCGACGCCCTCGATAAAAATTGAGGGATGAAGATATAGTCAGTGCCAATAGAAATATTGGAGTAACATGAAGTTCTGACCCGCATGAAAGGCGTAACGACTTGGAAACTGTCTCAACGAACATCCCGGTGAAATTGCAATGACGGTAAAGATGCCGTCGACCTACAGCTAGACGAAAAGACCCCATGGAGCTTTACTATAACTTGGTATTGACTTAAAGTTTTTGCTGCCGAGCATAGGTGGGAGACTCTGAAGCGCCCCTTCTGGGGGGCGTGGAGTCGACAAGTGGAATACCACCCTGCAGAGATTTTAATTCTAACCCTGCACCGATCACTCTGCTTCGCAGACCGATGGTGCTGGGCAGGCCCGCCGTTTCTATTATTGAGGCGAGGGGGCTTGTCCCGCACCCGGAGCGTAGCGACCGGTGCGGGGACAGTGCCTGGTGGGTAGTTTGACTGGGGCGGTCGCCTCCTAAAAAGCAACGGAGGCGTTTACTAAGGTTGACTAGGTCCGGATGGAAATCGGATCGATAGCGCAAAAGCACAAGTCAGCTTTACTGAGAGACCGATCAGTCGATCAGTTACGAAAGTAGAATTTAGTGAACCGACCATCACTCGTAGGAGTGTGGAAGATCATCAGATAAAAGTTACCCTGGGGATAACAGGCTGATCTTGCCCAAGAGTCCATATCGACGGCAAGGTTTGGCACCTCGATGTCGGCTCATCACATCCTGGGGCTGGAGAAGGTCCCAAGGGTTTGGCTGTTCGCCAATTAAAGTGGTACGTGAGCTGGGTTCAAACCGTGAAGTAGCGAAGCTGCTTAACTTATAACCAATAACTAACAACCAATAACAGAATGCGAATGCATTTTTGTTGCAAGTTGCGCGTCGTTGGTCGTAGGGTAAAGCGTTTAGCTTTTTCATAGTTTGAACCCCGAGGCTTGCGACATCAAATAGGTTTTTCGTCTTAGAAATAGTGTTAGAAAATCAATCACATCACGGCGGTACTTTATAGTAATATAAAGTAACAAGCTGACTCGTTTCGGTGAAATCCCATTTGACATTAACCTGTCATATGTTAGGATAATACCGAGGGAAGTATGAAACTATCACCAACACAAAGAGCATATATTGCAGGGTTTCTCGATGGCGACGGTAGCGTATATGTACGAGCAAAACCAAACGATTCGTATCGTTATGGCTATCAGATAGCTCCGAGTATTGTTCTGTTCCAGTCGAGTAAATCTAAGGAAGCCCTGAAAAGGCTTCATGCAATGCTTCAACTTGGTTACATTAGAGAGCGTAATGATGGAATTCTAGAACTTATAATCAACAAGGTTGCTGAGATTCAAGAATTCATTGTGATAGCCAAACCGTTTTCTCTTTTTAAGAAGAAACAGTTGGCTCTAATGGAAAAAATCATTGAAGCGAAGAAGAAAATCAAGAATGAATGTGATTTTCAGGCAATGCTCAAATTGGTAGATATATATCGAGTATTAAACTACTCGAAGAAAAGAAAAATACGCCCGTAGAGACTAAACGTCAGCAATCCAGCTGTAATTTTGGACCATAGAAATTTCTATTTTTCAAAATTACGGCTGGATGAAGCTATAGTCCAATGCACTCGGTAACGAGTGGTATCATGCGTGAGACAGGTTGGTTTCCTATCTGCTGTAGGCGTGTGTTGCTTGAGAGAACTCTTTCTTAGTACGAGAGGACCGGAAAGAACGAACCTCTGGTGTACGAGCTGTTCCGCCAGGAGCATTGTTCGGTAGCTACGTTCGGGTAGGATAACCGCTGAAAGCATCTAAGCGGGAAGCCAAGCTCAAGATAAGGCAACACCCAGCACCTAATTTGCGCATGCGTCTTTGACGCAAAAGAAGAGTAATTTTATAGAATCGCAATCAATCTATAAAGTACTTCTTTGATAACAGACTTGCATAGTTTGTTGTGGCACAAATTAGGTGCTGGGGAAATTTCCTAGAAGATGACTAGGTCGCCGCAAGGCGGACCTCGCCAAAGCCGCAAGGCGGAGGCCGGGTTGATAGGCTGCAGGTGGAAGTCTCGAGAGGGATTAAGCCAAGCAGTACTAATAAATTTATTCAACTTTCTTTTTTCCTTTGACTCGACGAATCCGCCAATCAGCGGATCTGACGAGCCAGAGACGGTTAGCAGTGAAGAGTGCTTGTCGCCGAAAGGCGAACCTCGCCAAAGCCGCAAGGCGGAGGCGGGCAGTGATCAACATATACAATTATTATTAGACAGACAATTTGGAGAGGAACCCGCCCGCAACGCATTCGCGTAGCGATTCGGGCGGGTGTTTCCGTCTTTAGAACATTTTGAGACCAGAGTATCCGGTGCCTCTAGCGATAGGGTCACACCTGATCCCATACCGAATCTCGCTCCAATTTTTGAGTACTTTTCAATATATTGTTCCTGGTGTCTCTAGCGAAGTGGACACACCCGATCCCATCCCGAACTCGGTAGTTAAGCACTTCAGCGCCGATGGTAGCCTTCAGTGGCAAGAGTAGGTCGGTGCCAGGAACAATGTATTGAAAATTGGAGCGGGACAAGCACAGCCGTTAAGCATCTCAGCGCCGACCAGCCTCGCCGAGTCTAGGCGGGTGGTAGCCTTCAGTGGCAAGAGTAGGTCAGTGCCGAGAATTATGTTTTGAAAAGCAGTTTTCGCCCAAGGCGGATCGGCCTCGGGCCGAAAGCCTATCAGCGCTGACCCGCCTCGCGTCGACAAGC
>MFSB01000031.1:0-649 GCA_001784735.1 Candidatus Moranbacteria bacterium RIFCSPLOWO2_12_FULL_48_12 | reverse complement strand
CGCTACTTCAGCGACAAGTCAGATGACTAACCTAGTTACTCGCAAGGACCAAGCTCCTCTGTCTCTTCGAGCAAAGAGAAGGGCCTTTTGTTTCCTCGCCTGAACAATTCGCCCCCTTTGCGGGGCGTTTTAGTTTGGCAGAAAGGATAGTATGAAAAAAACCGCGATACTGCTCGTCATCGCGAGCATCCTCACGGCTCCGCTCGTGGGCATCGCGTACAATGCCCCCTCGGCCGCAAGTTATCTTCAGTCCCACAACACCAGCCCCTGGAGTGTGATGGCGCTATCCGCCCTCGGGCAAAACCCGAACGCGGATCATCTCAAAAATCTGAATGCCTCGTCAGCGATACAGTACGAGGCGCCCATCATCGCCATCGCGGCCGCGGGCCAGGACCCGCGCACTTTCGGGAACTCGGACTATGTAGCAGCTCTGAAAAACTTCTACCAGAGCGGTCAGATCGGTGACGCGCAAACTCTCAATGACGATATTTTTGGGGTACTAGCCCTGCGCGCGGCCGGCCTTCCTGTGACAGATACGGTGATCACCGGGTCAAAAAACCACCTGCTTGCCGAGCAGAACTCGGACGGCGGCTGGGGATTTACCCTTTCCTCCGCTTCAGATACCAACATGACCGCGGCTACCATCCTC
>MFSB01000030.1:4647-15380 GCA_001784735.1 Candidatus Moranbacteria bacterium RIFCSPLOWO2_12_FULL_48_12 | reverse complement strand
CTTTGACAAATTTGTCTTTGATACTCGCCGCAAGCGGCGGGGAATTAGACCCTAATTGAGATTAAAATGCAAAATTAATCAATGCAAAATCAACTTTGAGTCTCGTATATTTTCATTTTGCATTGTCATTTTGATATTTGATATTTTATTTTTACATTTGTTAGCCAAATCATTTGGCTAACATGATGCTCCGTTTATACACTTCCAGATTCTCCAATACGATGCCGGTGCCTTTCACCACGCACAGCGCCGGATCATCCGCCACATAACACGGCACATTGATAGTTTTGGAAATAAGCTGATCCAGATGCTTGAGCCGGGCTGTCCCACCCGAAAGTACCATCCCCTTGTCCATAATATCCGCCGCCAATTCCGGCGGGGTTTCTTGAAGGACGGTTTTGATGACATTGATGATTTCCCTGAGCTCATCCTGAATAGCTTCCGTCACTTCATTGGAAGAAATAAGGACAGTCTTCGGCAACCCCCCCATCAGATCGCGGCCGCGTACTTCTACATGATCCTCCTTCACCTGAGCGATGGCTGATCCTATTTTTATCTTGATTTCCTCTGCCGTCCGATCACCGATAGCCAGACTATATTTACGCTTGATATAATCGGAAATGGCCTGGTCGATCCGATTGCCGCCGACGCGCGCGCTGTGCGCCGCCACGATACCGCCGAGAGAGATGATAGCGATCTCCGATGTGCCGCCGCCGACATTGATGATCATATTCCCCTGCGCCGCATGAATCGGGATACCCGCGCCTATTGCCGCCAAAATCGGTTCCTTCACCACATACGCCGCTTTGGCACCGGCCTTGAGCGCCGCATCAATGACGGCGCGCCGCTCCGTCGACGTGACCCCGGCCGGAATAGAGAGGACCACTTCCGGACGGAAAAAACGAATCCGGCCGCTCACGCGATTCAAGAAATATTTGAGCATCGCCTCCGTCACGCGGTAATCGGCAATGGCTCCATCCCGGAGTGGCTGACTGGCGACAATCGTATCCGGTGTGCGGCCCAGCATTTCCTTGGCTTCGTTCCCGACAGCCAGCACCTTGTTCTCAAGCAAAGAAATCGCCACCACCGAAGGTTCATTGACGACGACTCCTTTGCCCGGCACGAATACCAGGGTATTCGTCGTTCCGAGATCAATACCGATTTTTCGTACAAACATCGATTTCATATTTTTCTTTTTACAAGTCTACTCGACGGATAGCGGCACCGATTTTCTGCAAACGCTCTTCGATACGTTCGTAACCGCGATCCACCTGATAAATATCTTCGATAATCGTCTTCCCCCGAGCGACCAGAGCGGCGATAATAAGCGTAGCCCCTGCGCGCAGATCAAAACTTTTTATAATGGTTCCCTTTAGCGGCGTCCTGCCTGAAATGATGGCTTGGTGCGGATTGAGAATCGTCGCTTTGGCTCCCATCTTCTGGAGCTCAGGAATATAGTTGAAGCGCCCCTCATACAGCGTTTCGAAAATAAGCGTCTCTCCTTCGGCCTGCGTCGCGAGCATCCCGAAGAGCGCCTGCGTCTCGGTAGGAATTCCCGGATACGTGCGCGTATCAATTTTTGAAACAGCCCGCAATTTCTTGGCCGGATGGATCGTAATCTCGTTTTTCTTCACGGTGAAGCGAACCCCGAACTCCTCAAGTTTCTCGAGGACAATATCCAAATGCTCTTCCCGGGCATTGACAACCGTGATTTCGCTCCCGGTCGCCGCCCCGAGAATGAGGAATGTCGCAGCTTCGTTGTGATCAGGAATAATCGTGTAGATCGCGCCGGAAAGCTGCTTCTTGCCTGTTATCCGGAGCGTGTGGGTTCCTAGTCCTTCGATCTGCGCGCCCATTTTTTCGAGAAAATGCCCGAGGTCTTCGACATGCGGTTCGCAGGCGGAGATTTTTATCTGTGTGGTATCGGAAAGCGTCGCGGCCAGAAGCATCGCGTTTTCCGTGGCCGTCACAGAAAATTCTTTGAGCACGATGTCGCCAGCGTGCCTCCCTCTCGCATCGACAGCATATCCTTTTTCATCCGAAGCGATCTTCACCCCAAGTTTTGTCAGGGCATCGATATGGGTTTCTACCGGACGCGCCCCGATGACACACCCGCCGGGCTGCCGCAAATGGAATTTTCCGAAACGGCCCGCGAGCGCTCCCAAAAGGAAGATCGATGAGCGCAAACGTTTGACTTTTTCCTGATCGATTTTTTTCGGATCAATCGCCCGAGCATCGATCATCACCGTTGACCGCCCCTGCCACTGTATCGTCGCACCCATGCTTTCCAGGATTTCCAGCATGCGGAAAACATCCTCGATACGAGGGATATTCTTCAAAACACACGGTTCTTTGGTGAGGAGTGTCGCGGCAATGATAGGCGTCGCCGCATTCTTCAGCCCCGATACGGCGATGCGCCCCTTCAGCCGTTTTCCTCCCTCGATTTCAAAAACTTCCATATTGCCCAGTATAGCCGAGAACAAGCTTTAAATCAATGAATCCCGCACTATGCAGGATACAACCACAAAGGTATACTCTTGATGTCTGGAAGAAAAAGTTTTGACACCACCATCATGAAAAAGCGATAATGCGGGATGAAAAAGACCGCTAGAGCATTAGCGGCCTATCTGGCCTCTGTATCGAGAGGCCAAGGCAAGAGAACTTGCCTTGTTGTTGGTAAAAACAAAGGTTTTTGTTTTTTGCCTGCCTGCCGGTAGGCAGGTTTTTGTTTTTGTTTTTGTTAAAGGACTCTTTTCTTTCCCCAAAAGAAAGCCGAATTTTCGATGGCCGTTATACCTACTTCCGACGGCCGTCTAAAGTAGGTATACCTGTATATCACGTCAAGATTCTCTCTTGGAAAAAGAAAAACGGACGTTTCACCCCGGAAACACCCGCCGTTCTGGCAAAGTTCGCTCAACTCTAGTCGAGGCGTCCCGCCTTCAAACTTGTACACCCAGTATAGCACGTTTTACAGCCCCTGTCAATCCCGTTAGAGCTCTGACTAGCAAGGCTCAAGATTTAGATTTCTCTACACTTATAAATAGCCTGCAAGAAATGAGTGGGGTTGGCAGAACTCTAACGGGATCAAAGGTCAGCTCTTTTGTCTGCGTAAATAATCATACGCGGACAAGGCGGCCACCACGCCGTCGCCGGCGGAAATATTGTTCTGTTTGTAGGGAGCGTCAGAGGCATCACCGGTCGCAAAAATGCCGGGTTTGGATGTCGCCTTGGTACGATGGTCAAGGATGATTTCTCCACGTGGGTTGAGGTCGAGCAAGTCTCTCACAAATTCCGTATTGGGTACCATCCCGATTTCCACAAACACGCCATCCAGAGGCATGGTTTTTTCTTCGCCGGTCTGGGCATCTTTATAGGTCAGCCCGACCACGTTCGTTTCGCCGAGCACCGCTTGCGGCAAAACATTGTACATCACCTGGACTTTTTCCGATGCCAAGACTTTTTCCTGCGTCACCGGATCGCCCTTGAGGACACCGGAGCGCACGAGAAGCGTGATAGCGGATGCATAAGGAAGCAAATCTTCCACCGCTTCCAGTCCCGCATTGCCTCCGCCGACAACCGCGACTTTTTTCCCGCGAAAAAATGGCGCATCGCACGTCGAACAATAGACGACGCCCTTGCCTTTGAATTTCTCCTCGCCGGGAATATCCAGGTAGCGATGCCGGCCGCCGGTCGCGATAATGATAGTTTTCGTCTCATACTGTTTGTTGTCAGTTGTCTTCACTATATAGTGACCGTCTTTTTCCGATACAGCAGTCGCTTGCACTCCCGTGATAATCTCAATCCCCTCCTGCGCTCGCAGATGTTTTTCAAGCATCCCTGCAAACTCCCAGCCAGAAATCGAAAGCGTGCCTATCCAGTTCTCGATGCTCGCCGACACCGCCGACTGGCTCTGAAAATGTTCCGTGATGAACAGCGCCTTCAATCGCTTGCGCGCTATATAGATTCCGGCCGCCACCCCTCCCGGTCCCCCGCCTATTATGACAACGTCATACATACATTTTCCGATTAGCTTTTTAGTAAATTTCTTCTTTCTCATTCAGAAGAATTAAGAATTGTGAATTATGAATCATGGTTTTTCGTATTCCGCTCCGCGGAATTCTTGATTCGTTATTCTTGATTCCTGATTCTAACCCCGCCCTCGATCCTGCATCGCTTGGGCCACCCTCTTCACAGCCAGCGCATACGCCCCCATCCGCACAGAGGTATTATAGCGCTCTTTTTCATTCCACACCGCATCAATTGCCGTTTCCATCTTCTCTTTCAGTTTGACATTGATGTCCGTCTCTGTCCAGAAGTAGTTTATCGCGTTCTGCACCTGCTCGAAATACGAAACCACGACGCCGCCGGCATTGGCTAAGATATCCGGCACTACCGTCACGCCCTTCCCGAGGAGAATCTCTTCCGCCTCAGGTGTCGTAGGACCATTGGCAATTTCCACGATGATTTTCGCTTGCACGGCCTCCGCATTTTCTCTATGGATCGCGTTTTCCAGCGCCGCGGGCACCAAAATATCCGCCGGAAGAGAAAGAACCGCCTCGCTCGGGAGCTTCTCACATCCTATACAAGTTTTCAAAGTACCGGTTACGCGCTTGTGTTCATCCACTTCTTTCACATCAAGGCCGGCGCTACGATACACGGTTGATTTCGAATCGGCGATAGCCACTACCCTGTAGCCAGATTTCTCAAGCATATGTGCCAAATGGCATCCGCCATTGCCGAATCCTTGGATCGCTATGGTTGATTCTTTCCCAAGATGCAGTTTCGCGGCCGCCCGCTCCAAGACATAGAAAGCCCCCTGGGCCGTCGCATAGTCCCGGCCGAGCGACCCGCCAATAGACAGCGGTTTTCCGGTAATCACTCCGGGAGAGCATTCTCCCGGAAGCATTTCATATTCATCGAGCATCCAGCCCATTGTCCGAGCGTCTGTCGAAACGTCTGGCGCCGGAACATCTCTGTTTTTTCCTACCAAAGGATATATAGCTCGCATATAACCACGAGAGAGAGCTTCCAACTCCTGATCAGAAAGTCCTTTGGCATCCACTACCACGCCACCTTTGCCGCCGCCGAGAGGAATATCCACGACGGCTGTTTTCCACGTCATCCACATCGAAAGAGCCATCACCTCTTCACGCGTCACTCCCGGATGGAAACGGATACCGCCCTTGTACGGCCCGCGGGCATTGTTGTGCTGCGAGCGGTAGCCAGTAAATATTTTTGTCGTACCGTCATCCATCTTGACCGGTATGGCTACTTCAATCATCCGGTCGGGATACAGCAAGCGCTCAAAAATATTCGGGTTGATTTGGAGTATCGCCTGTATGTTCACCAGCTGCTGCCGGGCGGACTCGAGAGGGTTGTTCACAGATAAATAAAAATTAAAAAATCAAAATGCAAAATGGCAATGAAAAATGTAAAGTGGTTGGAACGAAGAATGATTTAAACATTTATTCGTTTTGAATTTTAATCTGTGGTTTTAAGTTTTGATTTTTAAATTTTGCATTTGAAAAAACTACTGCATTTTGAAAAGATTTTTCAGATAGGCCTCATCGATTTTCTTCCGGCCGTCCCATTTGCAGAGGATATCGTCTTTCAGAAGCTCTACGCCGAGCATCGCCACTGCCTCACGAATGGCCGAAATCTGCGTGATCACATCCAGACACTCCTTCCCGCCCTCCACCATCCGGCGCACGCCGCGGAGCTGCCCTTCGATACGCGCGATACGAGAAAGCATCTTGGCTCTTTCGCTTTTGGCTGTCTTGCCTAATGTCATAAGTATAAGTGATAAAAAATACCCTATAGGGGTATATTACATGCTATGCTTCAGAGTGTCAAGAGCTTTTGATATATACTCAAAAAAGGAAAGGCTAGCGATTTTTAAAATTTCTAATTTTCAATTTCTAATTTCTAAATAACACGTTAACTTCTAAACAAAAGATAAACGCGACGCCCCCAACAGGCAAAAAATTGCTTTTAGTTGTTGGACAAAATTATACTTCAAATGCTTTCCACTGCTTTCTTAAACTGTTCTCCGCGGTCGAATTCATTCTTGAAAATTCCGAAGCTCGTCGCTCCGGGAGAGAGGAGGACGATATCGCCCGGCTCGGCATTCCGAGAAGCCAATTCTACCGCCTTCCCCATACTCTCCACCACCTCGAAGGGCCGCCCCTTTTCTTCCGCAGGCAATTCCCCCTTCAGCGCCTGTAAAAGCTTTTCCGTCGCCTCCCCTTTGAATAGGATCAACCCTTTGGAACGCTTGAGAATTTCTTTGGCCAACAAACCGAAATCCAGGCGCTTATCGCTCCCTCCCGCGATGAGAATGACTGGCTCCGTGAAGGAACGCAGTGCGGCAATAGCCGCTTCCGGAATCGTCGCCGCCGTATCATTGTAATACTGCACCCCTTTTTTCTCGCCTATATGTTCCAGATGATGCGGCAACCCGGCAAAACTTTCTACCCCGCCCACGATCTGTTTCGGGGATACTCCGTAAGCCAGTGCCGCGGCCACCGCCGCCGCGACATTGCCCACGTTATGCTCGCCCTTGAGAGGAATGCTTGAGAGGGGCATGAGCTTCTGCGTTTCACCCTGTCTGCGTATGTATATTGTTTCCTCGTTCACCCAGACACCGTCACCATCGATCTCCCGGCTCCCGGAAAACCAGATGAGTGATCCCTTGGCATCTTGCGCCAGAGTGCGGATCTCCACATCATCGAAATTGGCGACCAGAGTATCTTTCTGTTTCTGGAACAAGAAAATATTTTTCTTGTCAGCAACGTACGCGGCCATTGTCTTGTAGTAATTGAGATGATCCGGATAGATATTCGTCAAAACGGCCATGTGCGGGCTTTTTTTGATGCGCCCGAGTGCTGAAAGCCGCCAGGAGGAAAGCTCGAACACGACAACGCTTTCCGGCGTGATATTTTTCAGCGTGCTTAAAACCCCCCCCTGCCCGATGCCCACCCGAACCACACTCTTTCCGGCTTTCTCCAATATATGCGCAATGAGCGCCGTCGTAGTCGTTTTTCCTTTGGTCCCCGTCACACCGATGATCGACGCTCGGCACAGCGCAAAAAAGATGCTCGAGTCCATTTCTACCGGCACGCCATGCTTTTCCGCCAGCTTCACATATTCATTCGTCCAAGGGATGATGGGGTTTTTGATCACCATATCAACGTGCGTGAAATTCTCCGTCCTGTGCTGCCCGAGCACGTATGTCACATTCTTATACTTCGCCAGTTTTTGGAGCGACGTCTCCAGCTCTTCGCGCGACTTCATATCAGTCACGATAATCTCACGCGCGCCGTGCTCCGCGAGAAATTTCACCGTCCCCACGCCCCCCGTATTGAGACCGAGGCCGAACACCGTAATCCGCTTGTCTTTGAAAAATGATTCTTGCAACATAATCCACGTCCATTACGAATATCCTCTATTTTACACCCTTCCCATATTAAAAAGTATTCCTTACAAAGAACACTGAAGATAAAAGTGTAAAAATCAAAATGGAAAATGACAGATCAAAATACAAAATTACTAATGCATTCTAAACTTTGCATTTTGCATTGTCCGCCTCGGCGAAGGCCTTAGCCAGCCTCGACGTCTAGGCGGGCGAGACGGGTCATTTTGATTTTTTATATTTAATATTTTCATTGTCTTTCACCACTCCAGCCAGCCCTTCTTCCGCCTGAGCACGATTCCGCGCCGTTTTCCGGAAAGTAGCTCCCCCGCTTCCATCACCAGAGAACCATTGACAAGCAGGGAAGAAATCCCCGTCGCGTACTGATACGGAGCCTCCATCGTAGCCCGATCGGCGATAGTTTCCGGCTGAAACACCACTATATCAGCGAAATACCCCTCCTGCAAGAAACCTCTTTTTTCCAGCTGGAACTTCCGGGCCGGCTTGCCGCTCATCTTGTGCACCGCCTCTTCCCAAGAGAGCGCCTTCTGGTTGCGCACATATTCGGAAAACACCTTGGGAAACGTCCCGAAATTGCGCGGGTGCACCAGCTCTCCGGTCTTGGCGTGCAAGGCTCCGTACCCGACGCCATTGCTCGAAATGATGGAAAACGGATGCTGAATGGCTTTCAAAACATTCTTTTCCGAAAGCACTTCCGAAGAAACGATCGCCCGGCCATTGCTCGCTATGAGAAAATCAAGGACGGTCTCTTCCGGAGATGTTCCTTGCAATGCTGCGATTTCGGAAATCTTGCGCCGCGACAGCATCTTGCTCAAAGTCGACGAAGCGATGATGATTTGCGAATAATCAGTTTCTTTCTGGCGCATATCTCGGAGCACGGTATTCCTGACACTCGAGTCCTTCAAACGCGCGAGCATCATCTTGCGCCCCTCTTGCGTCACCCATTCCGGCAGGAGCGTATACAAGACCGATCCGGTCGCCGTGTAGGGATAGACATCGAAGCTTATCTTGATGTCGCCGAGCGCCGCCGCTTCGATGAGATTGAAAGCTTCATCCATGAGATGCCAGTTGTTTCTGCCCACCGCCTTGAGATGCGAGATATGGAGCGGAGCCTCGGCATCCCGGGCAACCGTGATCGCTTCCTCGACTGATTTCACCAGATCCCCTCCCTCGTCGCGCACATAGGTCGCATATATCCCGCCTTGAGAGACCACCGTTTTGGCAAGCGTCAGAAGTTCCCGCGCCCCCGCTCCACGCGCGTGCGTATACATGAGTCCGGTAGACAGCCCGATGGCGCCTTCTTTCAGGGCGGTCTCGAGCATCCTTTGCATAATTTCAATCTCCTCCGGCGTGATGGTGCGTGTCTTATCTTTCATTGCGCCGCGCCGGATCGTCCCATGCCCCACCAACGTAGCGAAATTGACCGCCGGGCGGCGGCGTTCGATCTCTTGCAGAAAATCCTTCATGGAAAGCCAATTGAAATTGATTTTCTCCACATCCGTCCATTTTTGGATGGAGCGGATGATTTCCACGCCAGAGAGCGGCGCCAAGGATGAGCCGGAATTGCCGCCGATGATCGTCGTCACGCCCTGATAGAGAAGGCTCTCCAATTCCGGATGAGCCAAGAGCTGCCAATACGTATCAGAATGATTGTTGACATCGATAAAACCCGGAGCGACATACTGCCCCGCCGCATCGATCACGCGCCCCGCCCGTGCCTGCGCCAGATCGCCTATCGCGGCAATCGAACCTTCTCTCACCGCGATGTCCGCCTGGTACATCGGCCGGCCGCTGCCATCGATGACGGTCCCATTTTTTATCAAAATATCATACATACTTTCCTTGTATCTGTTCAGAGCCTGTTTGAAAGGTTTCTCTGAACTTTACTTCTCTTTTTTCGGCTCTGTAATTTCCTTCACCTGAAACATGAATGGCTTATCCTGCTGGAGCAGTTTCGGAATAAGGAACATAATATCCACTGCCTCTTTGAGGTTCTTCACTTTCTCCAATGCCCCTCTTTTCGCTATGCCTATCATTTCATCATAATCCGCCATACTGGGCTGAATAAATCTGACATTGCGATAATCCTGTTTCACCGCTGTCAAAAGAACTTTCGACGTTCTCGCTTCCGGCAGCATCTCGGCGATGGCGTTTCCAGAATTGCGCGGATTCTTCAGAGAAACAACCCGCATATTGAAATCCTCATCTTTTTTAAGCGTCTCCTTGTCAGCATAATGCATCGCATAGGCCGGATCTATTTCTGCCACTTTCAGCATAAATGCCTTATTTTTTTTGGCATCCAGCGGCATACTCTGAAGAAGCGTCCCGAGGGACTCGACATTGTCTTTCAGCTGATCAAAATAACGTTGAAACCCGCTACCGCCTTCGATGTCGTCGCTTTGGATCTTCTCGTTCCCATACCCTCCATCGACGTGAATCTTGATCGGCTGCGGAGAAACTTCGGCCACGGCCGCTTTTTTCCCGTCCGCCAAGGTCACCTCTTCTTCCGGGACGACAGCCGGAGCCGCTGCTTCTGGCTCTGGCTTCGGATGTTCCTTTTCAGGGATAGTCTCTGCTGCGGCTGACAGAGGAGGAACGGGCGCCAGCACGGGCTCCTCTTTCCGAAGAAGATCCGCCCCGCCCGCTTCTTCCAATTCTTTTTCCAATGCTCTCCGCTTCGCAACCAGAATCAAAAGATCATCGTCTGGCTTCTCGGGAGAAATAGATTTATTGAGCTCTTCGATTTTTTTGGAAATGGCCACTTTCTTCTTTTCTGCCGCTTTCAGATTTTCGGCGGCTTTCCTTTCCCGTTCCAAGCGAGCCTCTTCTTCTTTCTGCACCTTTTCATATTCATGTTCCACATCGGCCAGCCGTTTGCGCTCAGCCAGAAAACGCAGGATCTCGTCATCGGAAAGCGTACCGAACCGTATTTCAGCGATTTCTTGCAACCGCTTTCTATTTTCTCCCGGAGAGTTTTGTCCCTGTATCGTCTTTGTCATACTTCTTTTTCCACAAGATTTACCCGATGAGCGCCGCCATCTCTACCAGACGATTGGCATATCCCCACTCGTTGTCATACCACGCAACCACCTTGACGAGATCGCCGCCCACCACCTTGGTGAGCGTCAGATCAACGATGCTCGAATACGGGTTGCCGATAAAATCCGATGACACTAGCGGCTCTTCCGTGACGGAGAGCACCGAGGCATAGCGCGGATCACTGGCCGCATTTTTCAAAGCCTGATTGATTTCTTCTTTGGTCGTTTTGCGTTTCAGAAGAAAAGTACAGTCCGAGAGCGAC
>MFSB01000030.1:0-4609 GCA_001784735.1 Candidatus Moranbacteria bacterium RIFCSPLOWO2_12_FULL_48_12 | reverse complement strand
AGCCCCGGAAGCCCCTGAGTCACGGCCAAGGCGGCTCCCGTCGTCGTCGGCACGATATTCTGCGCGGCGGCCCGAGCCCGCCGCAGATCCTTGTGCGGCCCATCCTGAATATTCTGGTCCCCGGTATAGGAATGAATCGTCGTCATAAGCGCCTTCTCGATGCCAAAGGCTTCATTTAACACCTGAGCGACTGGCGCCAGCGAATGAGTCGTACACGAGGCATTGGAAACCACATCTTCATTCTGGTATTGGCTCTCGTTGACACCTCTGAGGAAGGTCGGCACTGAGCCATCCTCCCCCTTCGCTGGCGCCGAAAGAATCACTTTCTTAGCGCCAGCTTCGATATGCCGCCGAGCAGCCTCCTTATCGGTGAAACGGCCCGTACACTCCAGCACCACGTCTACCCCCAGCTCTTTCCAAGGAAGTTTTTGCGGATCCGGCTCAGCGTACACAGGAAACGCTTTTCCGTCCACCATCAGTTTTCCATCGCTCGCGGCTACTGATTTCCGATAGTGTCCGTACGCACTGTCGTATTTCAAAAGGTGGGCGAGCGTATCCGCGTTCGTCAGATCGTTTATGGCGACCACATCGATGTCCTTTTTCTCCAAGGCGATCTTGAAGGCCGCCCGACCGATCCGCCCAAACCCGTTTATGGCGACTCGTTTCTTTGTCATATTTTTTATTTTTAATTCATGATTCCTGATTCATAATTCTGGTTCCTACGCTTTGCCCGCGCTCCCAAAAGCAAGGATCTTCTCTTTGATCGTGTTCTTGGCATACTCTCTGCCCCGTCCCAAAACTTTGCGTAAATCCGTCTCTGTTTCAGATGTCAATGCTTCACGTAAACCGCCGATCATAGCGAGCTGTATCGCCGTATCCACATTGAAACAGCTGATACCGCGCTCGATAACCTCTTTCACTCGGCCATTATTCCAATCAGAAGCCCCGTGAAGCACGAGAGGGATGCTTACACTTTTTGCAATCCTCTCCAGCCGTTCATAATCCGGACTGCTCCGTTCACGAAAAAATCCGTGAGCATTGCCGATAGCCACGGCCAATGTATCTATGTCCGTTTCTTTCACAAACTGCACTGCCTGATCCGGATCCGTCATATACTTTTCCCACTCAATATTTTCCATCTGCATCTCGCCGAGATACGGTACATTGCCGAGTTCCGCCTGGACCACGATACCGCGAGAATGAGCGGTCTCGACAATCTTCTTGGTTGTCATAACATTGTCGACATAAACTTTCCGCGATCCGTCATACATGACTGATGTGAAGCCGATATCCATGGCTCGCTCCACCGCCTCGAAACTCTTGCCATGATCCAGATGGATGCCGACCGGAATTTCTGGCGCATAAAACTCCGCGATGTTTTTCACGAGCTGAAAAATAGCCCGGCCACCGGCATAGTCAAAAGTTCTTTCTGTTATTTCTACGATTACCGGCGCTGAAAGCTCCTTGGCGGTGTCAATAATGGCTCGTGTCGTTTCCAGGTTGACCGTATTGAATGCACCCACGGCATACTTGCCCAGCCGCGCTTTTTCTAACAATATCTTGACATCTGCCAGCATAGTATTTATATATAAATCCAAAATTCAAATTTCAAATCAAATCCTAAATCCTAATGATTGAAGCTTATTTTTGACATTACAATTTTAGCCATTGATTTGATATTTGTCATTTGAGCTTTGACATTATTCTTTTTCCGCCTCT
The DNA here is from genome assembly GCA_001784735.1 of Candidatus Moranbacteria bacterium RIFCSPLOWO2_12_FULL_48_12. GTDB lineage: Bacteria > Patescibacteriota > Minisyncoccia > Moranbacterales > UBA1568 > UBA1568. Next base: position 2,890 of record MFSB01000030.1, on the reverse strand, counting down.
TCTTCAAAAAGATTCATCATCTTCACCAGTTCATGCGGGAAAAGGCTTTCTCGTCCGACCAGTACCCCGTCCATCCCCGCTTCCCAAGAAACCGCTGGCAAAAAAGATCTCTTGACCGAGCCGCCATAGAGAATAGTCATCCGCTGTGCTGTCCGGGCATCGAAGATTTCGGTAAATAATTTCCTGAGAAGCACCCGCACCCCAAGAATTTCCCCTGTGGTCGGCACGACATCGGTCCCGATGGCCCAGCGTGGCTCATAGGCGACGATCACATTTTCTGCCTGCGATTTCGAGAAACCAGAAAAGAGTGTTTTCACCTGTAACATGAGCACGCTGTCCGTTTCTTCCGCGTGGCGCTCCTCTTTTGTCTCACCGATGCACACGATCGGTGTCAGGTGGTTCCTTATGGCCGAGAGGGCTTTCCCCCGAATCATCTCATTCGTTTCGCCGGCGTAGCGCCTCCGTTCGCTATGCCCCACAATGACATACTCCACACCGTCGTTTTTGAGCATCACGGGCGAAATTTCTCCCGTATACGCTCCGCTTTTCTCCGAAAAGAGGTTCTGCGCTCCTTTGGCTATGCCCTCCGGCAAATCATCGAATTGAGAAAGATACAGAAACGACGGACACACGACCAAGGTCACATGCTGATACTGTTTATCGTGCACCTCGCGATTGAGGACAGAGAGATACTGCGCCGCTTCTTCGCGCGAAAGCATGTTCATCTTCAGGTTTCCGACAACATAGAATTTCCGCATACCCAGTAGTAGAATTTCGACAAATTAACCTTGTTTGCCTCTTTTAAAAATAGAATCTTTCTGTAAAGTATTATGCTTTCTTAAGACTGCTTGGCAATTCTGTGGTCGAAATTTCACTACTGGGCATAGGGTTGATTTTTCCCGGCTACTTACTCAACTGTGCGCACAAGTATTCCGCAGCCGCTTCCGGCTGGATAGCCGAGATCTCTATGCCGGTGGAAAGCTCGAACCCGGCCCAGGTCGCCGTGTGCGGCAAAATCTCGATATGCCACTGATAATGCGGATAATCTTTCCCGTCGCACGGCGCCGTATGGATATAGAAGTTATAGGGCGGATCACCGAGACCCCGGTAGATCGCATACAAGGCTTTCTGCATTATTTCCGCCAAGGAAAATTTTTCTTCATCGGTAATGCGCTCGAAATAAGGGTTCTCCCGTTTCCCAACCACCCAGATTTCAAAAGCCACCCGTGAAGCAAAAGGACAGAAGGCGATAAAACGTTCGTTTTCAAAAATAACCCGCTTCCTCGCCTGGCTCTCATATTCCGTCATCACAGTGTGAACCTTGTGCTTGTGGCTCCGCCAGTACTCTTCCGCTCCCCTGAGTTCGAGGGCGATATAGGGTGAAACCACCGGCACCGCCATGAGCTGCGAGTGCGGATGAGCGATAGACGCGCCGGCTTCTTTGCCATGGTTATGGAATACTTGGATATAATTGACGCTTTTCTTGTTCATCAGCGCGAGATACCGCTCCTGATATGCGTCAAACACTTCGGCGCCCTGCCAGACATCGAGAAGGGCGAGCGAGCGTACGGGATCACGCGTCACTACTATCTCGTGATAGCCGACACCGGTCATCGCGAAATACGGCCCTTCAGAAAGCTCCCGTGCTACCCGGCCACGCGAAAAAGCCGGGTATTTATTGGGAAACACGCGCAGGCTCCACTCTCCCCCGTCGCGGCGATAAATCAGCACGTCTTTCTCTTGGCCGCTCTCTTCTGGATTCTCGAAGGGATCGGGGACATCGTCCGCCAAAGCGCGCTTTATTCCGGCAAATTCTTGCGGACGCTTGGCTCGCCCAGTAGCGATCACCACGAAGTCGCCAGTGACGATATCCTGGCGCAATTCCGATTCATACAGAGCCGCCTGTTTGTTTTTTTCTTCTTTTTGCGTCATGTGTTTTAAAATTTGTTTCTGCCCTTTTTCTTTTTGAGATTCACTGGAAAGATTCAGACAATGATAGCCTTCTTTTTCGTATATTCGCGGATATGATAGGCTCCGGCGAGAAAACGCCATTTGGTCTTCCACAGGTCGATGAGCACCTGGATGAATCCGTTCGGCCCCGTCAGCTTCACGGTCGAACCCTCTTCGTTCATCCAGCGCACCGGCATCTGTTTTACCTTGAAGCCGAGCTTGAGAGCAAGAGCGATGAGCTCGAAATCAAAACCGAAGCGATCCACCACCATGCGGCTGGCTATTTCTTTGGCAGCCGCATCAGAGAGAATCTTGAAACCGCACTGCGTGTCCGGATAGCTCCACAGCCCCAAGACAATGCGAATGAGCCAGTTCCCTCCCTCTCCCATGATTTCACGATGCCTCGGCTGGTGAACCTGGACAAAAGCCCCCTCAACCTTGCGTGAGCCGATAATCACATCATAACCGGCATCGAACTGAGAGGAAAACGAGTCCAGGTGCGTAATGGAGGTTGATCCATCGGCGTCGAGGAACAAGCGCCATCTGCCCTTCGCCTCCAAGAGTCCCTGACGGACGACGTAGCCCTTGCCATGATTTTCTTGGTTGTCGATGACGCGCACATGCGGAACCTGGAGAGCATAGTTGCGCGCCACTTCCGCGGTATTATCCGGAGATCCGTCGACAACGACAACGATCTCATACGTATAATTTTTCTCCTTGAGATACTGATCTATCTCCAATAAATTGCGTCCGATGCGCTCACCCTCCTTGTAAGCCGGGATAATCACCGATAAAAAAGGCTGTTCCATAGAAAAAATCGGGACGAAAGTTCCCTCACAGATTACATGTATATTCTAACACAAAAGAGGTAGCTATGCACCCTTGACTGTTAACTATACAACGTGATGTTCTGAAAACAGCCTATCAAAATTAACATTCT
>MFSB01000029.1:6122-11049 GCA_001784735.1 Candidatus Moranbacteria bacterium RIFCSPLOWO2_12_FULL_48_12 | reverse complement strand
TTCTGTATGCGACAAAAGAAGAAAATTTTCTCTCTACTGATGGGCGGGATGTTTCTGGCTCTCGTTTTCGTTATGCCCGGCCAACACGCTTTTGTTCTCGCACAAGAGAGCGCCGATGAGATTGAAAGTGATATCAGCAAACTTGAGAAAAAACTGAAAAAAGAAACCCAGGAACTTGATGCGTTGAAGCAGGATTTGAATCAGATCGATTCTTCGCTCACGTCCACGCAACAGCTGATACAGCGTACCCAGAACCTGCTCAATCAGACCGAGCAGACCATCGGGCAGAAAGAGCGTGAAATCGCCAACCTTGAGCAGCAGCTCGTACTGGAGCGGCATGTCTTGAGCGGGCTCATTCAGGAGATGTATTTCAACGGCAGCATTCCGCTTCCTGAGGTGATATTGTCGAGTAACGATTTTCTCGGGCTCTTTCAAGAGAATGACAGTCTTTTTTCCACTCAGGAAAAAATGCAGGGCGTGATTCAGGACATAAGTGAGATGCGGGCAAAAATTACTGACGAAAAAATTTCTTTGGAAGATGTCAAAAAAGATCACGAGACATTGCTTCAGATAAAGAGCAGACAGAAGCAGGTTCTAGTCGCCGAAAAAATAGAAACAGAGGATGATCTCGAGGATCAGCAGGCGACCATTGCGGAGTTGCAGTCGAAACTGCAGGAGTTGAAAGGTGATTTGAACAAATTGTTGGGGAAGAGCTATGATGCGAAAAACATCAAAGACGCGATCCAGTTTGCCGCTAGCAAGACGGGCATACGGGAAGGATTTCTTTTCGGAATGTTGTCGGTTGAATCACGTTTGGGAGCTTCAGTCGGCGGTTGCGATTATAAGCAGAGCAAGATGAGCGCCTATCGATTGGGAATTTTCAAAGAAATAGCCAACGAGCTCGATTATGATTACAAAAAATTAAAAGTATCCTGCCCGCCGAAAAGCTACAAAGGAACCGGCGGCGCTATGGGTGCGGCGCAATTTATGGCTGATACCTGGAAGGGATACAAGAGTACCATCGCTTCACGTACTGGCCACAATCCGCCTGATCCTTGGAATTTGACGGATGGTGTGGTGGCCATGGCATCGAAGCTGGCCAACGACGGCGGCGCCAAGGGCGGGAATACGACCATCAAGAGTCCTTGTACCGGGAAAAAAGTGAGCGTGAAATGGGAAACCTATGCCTCGATGCGCTATCTCGGCTGGTCGTGCTTCGCATTGAATAATTATGCGAAGACCATCCAGAGCCTTTCTGGCAATTACAAAAATCTCTAGGCGAGGTTCTTTGCGATCGCACCTACAGACATTGACGGGCTTGCCAAAAGCGAGGGTATCTGGTAGTCTGGGAAGACAACTGAGAAAGTCCGACGTTTCTCCCGCCGAAGGTGCTGAGCTTGTCGAAGTACACTTGGGACTAGAAGGAACAACCCCCGTACCAAGGACTCTCGTTGTTGACGGATTTTTTATTAGAGACACAAATGTACACGAATAATGCCACGAATGTTCTCAAATGTGGTAGTAGTATATAAAAGCCGTTTGTGTTTATTCGTTTTAATTAGTGAGTATTAGTGTATGCAAGAATACGAACTGTTGTATCTCGTCGGAGAGTCCAAGGAGAGCGAGTTGCCGCGTATCCGCGAGGCGGTAGAGAAAATGGTCGTATCCGCCGACGGGACGTTTCTTGCTCCGGTGACGGAAGAAAAGCGCAAAATGGCCTATGAGGTGAAAAAAGAGGTGCGCGGGACCTATATCGCCCGTCGTTTCACGTTGCCCGATAAAGACGAGCGTGATGCGAGCGAGACCGCGGAAGCGGCACATCCGCTCGTTGTTATCAATCGCGCCCTCCAGCTTTCCAAAGATATCTTGCGTTTTCTTATCGTCTCGGCCGAAGGTCTGCCGGAATTGAAAGCCATCGAACGCGTAGAACGGCCGAAAATGGATAGCCGCGGAGGCCGCTATGAGAAGCGTGGGGCAGTTCGCCCGATGCCGCAGGCTCCGATGGCTCCCAAAGAGACGGCCAAGCCAATGAGCGATGCCGAGATCGACGAGCAATTGAAAGAAAAACTTGATATTTGAAATTGACTTACGACTTACGACCAACGACTTACGACAGAAGAGGAAAACTTAGAAAAATTTTAGAAAATAATAAAGCATATATAATTCATTAAACAACGCAAGTTACTCGAATTCAGTCGAAGGTATACGGATTATATTCGTGGCATTCGGTAGATATTCGTGCAATTTGTGTTCACAAAGCAATGAACGTGAATAAAGCCATTCTCGTCGGGCGGTTGACGCGTGATCCGGATATGCGGACCACGCAAAGCGGACAGTCAGTAGTGACGCTCTCTATGGCCACGAACAATTTCTGGACTGACAAGAGCGGTACGCGCCAGGAGCGCACCGAGTTCCACAATGTCGTTTTGTGGGGGCGGCTGGCGGAAATCGCCTCGCAGTACCTCACCAAAGGCCAGGAGTGTTTTATCGAGGGGCGTTTGCAGACGAGGGAATATACAGCCAAAGACGGCTCGCAGCGCCGGGTCACCGAGATTGTCGGAGAGAATATGCAGCTTGGGAATCGTGCCCAAGGATCTTCTCAGGGGAGTGCGCGGACAGGTAGCGCCGCCGTAGGAGCGTATGCGGGAGCGGGTCAAGGCCGATCAAAAGCTCCGGCAGAGGAGGAAATCCCGACCATCAACCTCGATGATGAGAAGAGTGAGATCAAGATCGAGGATGTCCCGTTTTAAATGAAAAATGTAAATATCAAAATGCAAAATGACAATGAAAAATTTAAAGTGAGAGAAAATTAATAAACATTTTAGAATTTCATAATTTTGCATTTTAGCTTGTCATTTTCACTTTTGATTTTTTAATTTTACAGTATCTATTATGGAAGCAGCAATGAGTAAAAAACTGGCGAAGCTCGATTACAAGGACGCCTATTTCTTGCGGCGCTTTTTGAATTCGCAGGGAAAGATGTATCCGCCGAAACGCCACGGCCTCTCTGCCAAAGAGCAACGCGGTCTGGCGAACGCCGTAAAACGCGCCCGTTTTATGGCGCTTATCCCATATGTCGTGAAATAAGAACAAATGACTGACAACTAACAACTGACGACAAAAAAAGACAGAAACGCTTTGAGGATTTCGTCGTAAGTCGTAGGTAGTAAGTCGTAAGTTTCTTTCACTATGTTGAATCTTACAGAGATCAAAACCGGCAAGAAAATCATCTGGAACGGCGAACCCTACGTCGTGATGGACTACCAGCATTCGAAGATCGGACGTGGGGGAGCGGTGATGCGCACCAAATTGAAGAACCTGCTCTCCGGAGCGATTATCGACTATACGTTCCAAGGCGCCGAAAAAATCGAGGAGGCAGAAGTTTCCAAGTCCTATGCGCAGTACCTGTACCGTGCCGGGGAGGCATACCAGTTTATGGATACGGTGACCTATGATCAGTTCTCGCTTTCCAAAAAGGTGCTCGGGAATATGTATTTGTACCTTATCGAAGGGACTGAAGTTTCCATCCTCAATTGGAATGGGCAGCCGATCAACCTGGAATTGCCGATCAAAGTCACGCTCAAGGTGACCGATGCGCCTCCGGGTATCAAGGGCGATACGGCATCAGGCGGCGGCAAGGTAGTCACGCTCGAAACCGGCATCCAAATTACGACCCCGCTCTTCGTGAAAACGGGTGATAGCGTCATCGTCAATACGGAAAAAGGGACGTATGTATCGAGGGCTTGATATTTTAGAAAGAATGGGTCGGGAAGGGCTCATTTTTTGTTTAAAAAAGCTTTAAATAAGGGACATTTACGCTGATAAAAAGGGTTGCTTTTTTTCGAGAAAAAGGGTAGAATAGATAGAGGAAACAGTCGAAAAAAGTACTGTTTTCTTAGTTTAATGCTATGTCCTTATCCACATATTTGTGGGGTATTCGTTTGTTCACGCTCTTCGCGTTTTCTGCGTGGCTGGGAGTGCTTATCGGGCTGGATCCGGAGGCTGCCGGGAGTATGGGAGCGGGACTATTTTTCATCAGTCTCTTCGCATTCCTCACTGGATTCCTCACGCTCTCGGTGACGTGGGTATACCGGAAGGCGCTTCGAGACACGGGAGCCGCTCATCATTTGAGCGGAGCGTTCCGTCAGGCGTTTCTGCTGACTCTGTATGCGCTGGGCATCGTTTTTTTTCAGTATCAGCGGATTCTGACTTGGTGGGATGCGCTTCTCCTCCTCGCGGCGATACTCTTGATAGAATTCTCATCCCGACGCTTTTTTCAACACAAAAATGAGTAGGGGTTTTTGATGTAAGGATGGTTATCCCGCCCCAATTCCGAATATGACTGAAATAATATTTAATTGTTTTCTCGGAAGCCCTGCCCGCATCGCTACGCGAAGCGTTGCAGGCGGGGTCTTACAGCTCCATATGAATGAGGTTAAGGTTTAATTAGAGAATTGAAGCGGGACGCTCACAAATGTAGCTTCTCGTTTCACTCGAAGACATTTATGGCGAAAAAGACAGAACAAACGAGTTATGGCGCGAAATCCATCCAGGTGCTGGAAGGTTTGGATCCGGTGCGCAAGCGTCCGGGCATGTATATCGGCGGCACATCGACAGAGGGTTTGCACCATCTTGTTTGGGAAGTGGTGAACAATTCTATCGACGAAGCGATGGCCGGACACTGCACGGATATTTTAGTGCGTCTGCTACCGGACAACTTCGTGGAAGTGACAGACAATGGCCGCGGCATCCCGGTGGAGATTCATCCGCAAACGAAGAAATCTACGCTGGAAACAGTCATGACGATGCTGCATGCCGGGGGAAAGTTCGGCGGCGAAGGAGGCTACAAGATTTCCGGCGGCTTGCACGGTGTCGGTGTTTCTGTCGTGAACGCCCTGTATCTCGTTACCAAGGTGACGGTGGAGCG
>MFSB01000029.1:0-6111 GCA_001784735.1 Candidatus Moranbacteria bacterium RIFCSPLOWO2_12_FULL_48_12 | reverse complement strand
ACCAAGGTGACGGTGGAGCGCCAGGGGAAAGTGTGGGTGCAAGAATACAAACGGGGCAAGCCGGTAGCCAATGTGAAAGCGATCGGCAAGTCCGAAAGAACCGGCACGACAGTGGCGTTCCAAGCCGACTCGGAAATTTTTCCGGAAATCGCTTATTCTTGGACGAAGATTCTCGAGTACCTCCGCTATCAGGCCTTCCTCACCAAGGGAGTGCGCATTCGTTGTGAGGATTGGCGCGAAGCCAAAGGCAAAGAAGAAGAATACAAAGTACGGCGCCACAGTTTCTATTTCGATTCCGGCATCGTTTCGTTCGTGAAATTCCTCAATCGCAAGAAAGCGGTGAAGAATCAGACGCCGGTATACATCGAAAAAACCCTGAGCGATATCTCTGTGGAGGTAGCGCTCCAGTTTACCGATGGCTTCAAGGAACACGTGTTCGCGTTTGCCAACAATATTCTGAATCCGGGTGGCGGAACGCACGTCACCGGTTTCAAGATGGCGCTCACCCGTGCCATGAACGACTACGCCAAGAAAAATAATCTCATCAAGGAAAAAGAGGGCGCCTTTACTTCGGAGGATTTGAGCGAGGGGCTGACGGCCGTGGTCTCTGTGAAGCTCATCAATCCACAATTCGAAGGCCAGACCAAGGACAAGCTCAATAACCAAGAAGTCCGGGGCGCCGTATCGTCGGTTACTGCGGATGGATTGAATGAATATCTGGAAACTCATCCGGCCGATGCGCGGGAGATGATTGACAAGTGCCTGCTTACGGTGCGGGCGCGCATTGCCGCCCGGGCGGCCAAAGATGCGGTGTTACGCAAAGGGGCGCTTGAAGGGATGACGCTGCCGGGAAAACTGGCTGACTGCACCACGCGCGATGCCACCCGTTCCGAAGTGTACATTGTCGAGGGAGACTCCGCCGGAGGCTGTTTTGATGGAGATACGAAGATAGCATTAGTGGACGGAAGAAATCTTTCTTTTAAAGAATTGCTAGCAGAAGACAGACAAGGAAAACAGAATTTTTGTTATACCATGCATGACAACGGACATATTGGTGTTGTTCCGATCCTTCATCCAAGAATTACCAAGAAAAAAGCCGAAGTAATAAAAATTACCTTGGATAATAGTGAGAAACTTATCTGCACTCCTGATCATCTGTTTCGCTTGGTGGATGGCACCTACATGTCTGCTCGCGACTTGACTCCTGACCATAGCCTTGCCCCGCTGTATCGAAAATTATCGAAGAGAGAAGGTCGTTCTACTTTGGATGGTTATGAAATGGTCTTTGATCCGCAAGCGAAGCGCTGGATACATACGCACGTGTTATCAGATATCTTCAATCTTAAGGAGAATGTTTATCTATCTTCCAATGGAGTCTATCGCCATCATGTAGATTTCAACAAATTGAATAACGATCCGACAAATATCCAGCGGGTTTCTCGCGAAAAGCATCTGCATTTGCACGCTGTTCAGTTAGAAAAGACTTTGCATCGAGAAGATGTGAAAATAAAGTCGACACTGGCCAGGCAGACGGAAGCATTTAGAAAACAGGCGAGAGAAAAAGCTCTTAAAAACAGAGAATTACTGAGTGCCAATGCCAAAAAGCAATGGGAAAATGAAGAATATAAGGAATTCATGACGCAAAAGTTTCTTGAGTTCTACGCTACCGATGCTGAGTACAGGAAGAAAAACAATCAACTCCTTGATAACAATCAAAAAGAATATTGGTCAAAAGACGAAAATAAGGAAAAGCAAGCAACAAGAGTAAGAGAGTATTTTGAACAACATCCAGAGCAGAAACAGTGGCTTTCCGAAACTGCGAAAAAACAATGGCAGGATCTGAATCTGCTCCATTGGAGAAAGGAAAAAACGAAAGAACAGTGGACTGCTGATTTCAGGAAGAAGAGAAAAGCTTCTTATAATCAAACCTATCTTCAAAAAGCTTTGAAGACTTTGCACAGTCTTTACGAGAAAAGCCACAAGGTGGATAAAGACGCTTATAATGAAGTCAGAAAAGAATCAAATGACAAAAGCTTGATCCGCTATGAAACTATCTGTCAGAGATTTTTTCAGGGCGAAGAGAAGAAATTACAGGAAGCGGTGATACATTTTAATCATCGGATAAAAACGATAACGGCAGTATCTCAAAAAATTGATGTCTACGATATCGAGGTTCCTGGAACGCATAATTTCGCTCTTGCCTCGGGAATATTTGTCCATAATAGCGCCAAACAGGGACGCAACCGCGAATTCCAGGCCATTCTGCCTTTGCGGGGCAAGCTGGTGAACGTGGAGAAAACCAGTCTCGACAAAGTGGTGAAATCCGATACGCTCAAGCCGATCATCATCGCGCTCGGGGTGGGTATCGGGGAAACATTCGATCTTTCGAAACTGCGCTATGGCAAGGTCATCATCATGGCTGATGCCGATGTGGATGGTTCGCACATCCGGACGCTCCTCCTGACGTTTTTTTATCGCTATTACGAATCGCTCATCCGTGGCGGGCATATCTACATCGCCCAGCCGCCGCTTTACCGTCTCCAAAAAGGCAAGGATGTTCGTTATGCCTACACAGAAGAAGAAAAATTGCGTCTGGTGGAGACAATGAAGAAAGAGGCTCTGGCGAAAACTGCCGCTAAAAAGGACAAGAAGGCGAAGAAAGCTGAACCCGCCGTCGTCAAGGCTTTGGCGGGCGAAGGAAGCGCAGTCGAAGTTGTTTCAGACGAGAGTGTCGACGAAACAGTGGGCGGTGTCTCACTCCAGCGTTACAAAGGTCTCGGAGAAATGAACCCGGAACAGCTTTGGGAGACTACGATGAATCCAGACAATCGGATTATGCTTCAGGTGAATATCGAGGATGCCGAAGAGGCCGACGAGCTTTTCGATATCTTGATGGGCAACGAAGTGGAACCGCGTCGCCGTTTCATCCAGACCCACGCCAGGACCGTCAAGAATCTGGATGTGTAAGAGAGGGGGATGTGGGATAAGTGATGCACGATAGGGAATCAACATAAAAGCGCCCCGAGGGGTGCTTTAGTGTTCCTGATAAGACAGGCTACTTCTCCATACCGAGGATCTTGAACATCTTCGTACCGCAGACGGTGCAGATGCCTTTCATGGCGCTCCGGCCGTTCTTCATCACGACTTTCTCCGTGTCCTTCATTTCGCGCTTTTCCTTGCACTTCATGCAGTGCCCCGTCTCAGCTACGACAATTGCGTCAGCCATAGGGTTCTGGTTAGTTAATTGGTTACCCATGTAGTATACACATATTGAAGAAACTTACAAATAGTGGGGTTGATTCCTACACCGACTGGACTTTGTATTATTTAAGCCTTTGGTCTATCTCTGACTTCTTTTTCTCGGATTCTGGCTTGTAAAACAAAAACTTGTCTCTGCCTATCCTGTGCTATCAGGTCTGCTCCCTCTGCCTGCTTTTCGAGGTCTCTTGCTCGTTGCATTAATTCAGCTGCATTGTCTCTAAACATTCTGGCCGCACTCATATTCCCTCTCAATTCTGATAAGGCTTCGCTTAAGGCTTGCTCCAAATTCTCGCCTTGTCCACTGTCTGGTGGTGCATCAAATTTCATAAAATATAGTTAATACTGACCAACATTCCAACCATATAATACTCCTCGCATATTATCCGTGCAAGTGAGTGCTCCGTTCAGACTTATCTTGCATTGGACAGGACGCAGGGTTGACTATGGCTTATTTCTCATGGTAAGCTATCATAGCTCAGATAGCTTCGAGTCTAGGGCTCTTTTGAAAAAATAGTTACTTAATTTTGCTTTTGAGACGTATAAAGGGGTTTACCCCGTTACCTATTTTGAAGAATTGTGAGAGAGCAGTAAGTCCAAGCCGATAGGCGACTTCGTCTTACAATGTTCTAGAAGGGGTATTGCTCCTAAGATAGGTAACGGGGTATACTAGTTCTATGAAAATGCCACTCGAGAATTTGCAGTCTGTCGTGCGGTGTCCGGTGTGCAACAAGAAATACCGGATGACCAAGATGCTCGTTTTGGACGAGGACGACAAGCGGACGACGCTTCACATCACCTGCGAAGGCTGTGGGGCGGCATCGATGGTCTTCATCTCGATGGGACAGTTCGGGGTGGTTTCCTTGGGTCTGCTCACCGATCTGAAGCAGAACGAGGCGCGCCAGGTATTCCAGGGTGAAGCTATTTCATCGGATCAGGTTATTGAGGCTCATCAATTTTTGAAACAGTATACAGGGGGCGTAGAGGAGTTTATATAATTAGAACTTAGCGTTTGGCGAACTTCTGCGTTGCGGAGCCTCTGCGCCGTCTCCAGCGTAGCTAACAGTACGCTTCCGCCGTCGCCTTCTCCGCGCCCTCGCCTCGCTGTAGCTTCGGCGAAGCGGGTTGAATTTCATCCAAACGCGTAAGTTCTAATAGTAAAATTTTTTAAGAATAGCATTATGGCGGGGTTTACATTGCAAGTGAAGGTTCGCGAAAAGGCGGGAAAAAATCTGGATACGATGCGCAAGCAGGGATCCATTCCGGCGGTGCTGTACGGCCACAGCATCAAGCCGCAGATGTTCTGGGTGCAGTATCTGCATTTTTCCAAGCTGTATGACAAGGCGGGGGAGAACAGCATTGTCGAAGTGACCAAGGATGAAGGCAGGGCGGTGAATGTGATCGTGAATGATGTGCAGATTGATCCACTCTCGAGCCGTTTTTCTCATATCGATTTTTTCCAGGTGCGCATGGATGAGAAATTGGAAGCGCATATCCCGCTTGAATTCGTCGGTGAGTCTCCGGCTGTCCGCGAAATGGGCGGCATCCTCGTGAAACCCATAGAAGAAATATTGGTGAGTTGTCTGCCAAAAGACTTGCCGCATTCGCTTATTGTGGATCTTACTGTGCTCCTTGAATTCGGCAGTCACGTCCAAATGAAGGATGTGAAGATCCCGGCAGGTGTCGCAGTACTCATTCCGCTTGAGACGACCATCGTGCTGGTCGAGGCTCCGCGCACCGAAGCGGAAATGGCCGCTTTGGATGAGAAGGTAGAGGGTGATGTCACCCAGGTAGAGGGCGTCGTGAAGGAGGAAGAAACTTTGGCCGCAGGAGAAGGCGCTGCTGTCGATACCGAAAAGAAAGGCGGGAGCAAAGAAGAGAAGAAAGCCCCCGCTGGCAAGGAAGCCAAGCCTCCCGAAGGCAAGAAGTAAATTCGCTTGAGAAGTAACCGACCACCGAACCTCAGTCCGGTGGTCGGTTACTCATTGAGAAAAGCATAGAGGAGTACTTTTTCCGCAATTGCGGAAAAAGTACTCCTCTTCGATGTTTATCAAGAGTTTACAAATGTTCTAGCGGCCGCTAGAACATTTGTAAGAGACGGAATAGGGATTCAAGGTTGCGAAAGTGGTTATGATTGGTTGAAGGTACTGCAAAACTTGTGAAACCTAAGAGTTCGCGATGAGCCGTTAAATGCAATATGGAACTTTTGCAATAATATTTGGCCTGTGTTAGTCTTTGCTATTCCTGTCGCGCCTACCCTGAGGATAACAAGCTTTGCTGTTCTTAGGGTGGAGCGGGATCGTCCTGTTCTATCCCACCGGGCGACTGGCGGGCTGGCGAGCGATCGCCTTCACAAACCCCCTCGAAAGGGAAAATAATCATGTTTGACGCAACGCACCTTAAAAATCAGTTTTTTCAAGGATCATTCCCCGCCCCAGTCTTGGAGGTAAAGCCACTTTGTTACCCTTATATTCTGGACGATGCCTGTTACGATGGTGGGCAAACGGACGAGCAAAAGTTCAAAAAACTCTTGCACGAGTATTGCAGGATTTACTGGCAAAGACTTGTGGAAAAGCCGGATGCCGAGAAGTTGCTACAGGCCTATGGTACGGATTGGAACCGGCATGATTGGGACGGAGGAATTTTTGGAAAAGCGACTCTCGATCAGGTCTCCAAACATACCGTAAACGACTTTCCCTTTACCTTCGACGTCGGCCTTACCAGAGCCCGTTGGGAAGTGCGCCGCTTCGGGCATTGTCTGGGTATACGGGTGACCCACAAACCGTCAGGAGAACTCCATGAGGAGTCGCTCGCGATTTTCGAGCAGATGATACGCGAGCACTCATCGGCATG
>MFSB01000028.1 GCA_001784735.1 Candidatus Moranbacteria bacterium RIFCSPLOWO2_12_FULL_48_12 | reverse complement strand
GCATTGATATTCATCTCCACAGTAATAAGCGCCTGCTTGTTGCTCCAGAGATATACGTATTGACTAATCTTCATATTGATTATAGGAGACAAGGCTTGTGTTAAACCATTTTTATCATACTCTTCCGTTTTATTTATCGCAATATATCAGGTAGTAGGCTCTTAGTTTTGCCTTTTCTTTCGTTTTTGAGTATACTTACAGCATATAATTATTTCAATTTCAACTCTATGGCGATGGAATTTACCGATGCGAATTTTGATGCGGAAGTGCTGAAGAGCGACAAGCCGGTGCTGGTGGATTTTTGGGCGCCGTGGTGCGGACCTTGCCAGCTGATGGGATCGGTAGTGGACGACCTGGCCAAAGAAATGACAGCGGTGAAGATCGGCAAAGTCAATGTGGATGAGAATCCCGCGACGGCGGGAGCCTATGGAATCATGTCCATTCCGACGATGAAGGTGTTCAAGAGCGGACAGGTGGTCAAAGAGTTCATCGGGGTACAGACAAAAGACAAGCTGAAGACCGAGCTGGCAGGCGTCTAAAGCGATACGAATGATCCGAATGAGCATCCGAATTATACGAATTGATCTTTTGGTATTATTTTGGGCAGGTGTCATCCCGCACTTGATGCGGGATCCAGAGAGTCATATTCCTTCTAAAAACTGGTTTTCTGGTACATATCCTGGATCCTCGGGTCAAGCCCGAGGATGACAAGAGAGGAGGGATTTTTTGTAAAAGAACAAAAAAATGAAACAACGCTTTAGAATCTAATATCTAACCAATTAAAATAAAAAAATGAAAATACATAAAGAAAGGATCGATCTGGAAAGCAAGACGCAGATCGAATTCATGGATATCACGGATCGGGCGCAGGAGATCGTCGATCGTTCCGGCATCCGCGAGGGGCAGGCGCTCGTGTATGTGCCGCACACGACGATGGGCATCACCATCAATCACAACGAATCGATGCTGCTTCAGGATTTTATGCGGATTTTGTACAAAATAGTGCCGGTGGATGAGCAATATTCGCATGACCTTTTCGAGCTCAGGCGCGCATCCGGTTCCGACGGGCGGAGCAACGGCCACTCGCACTGCAAGGCCATCCTTCTGGGCAACAGCGAGACGATCCCCGTAGAAAAAGGCAAACTCCTGCTGACGGAGCGGCAGAATATCTTCGCCGTAGAATTTGACGGCTCCCGCAAGCGCGATGTTTTCGTGCAGGTGATCGGATTGTAGTAAAAAATTTCCAATTATTTAAAATATGGGTAGCGGACTTGTCGAACTGCTTATTCGCAATGGGTATCTGAAATCGGCACCGATCATTCGGGCATTCAATGAGATAACGCGGGCGGATTTCGTTCCGCCGGAGTTTGAGGAGCAGGCGGAAGCCGACGTCCCTCTCCCGATCGGTTTCGGCCAGACGATATCCCAGCCGACGACGGTGGCGATCATGTTCGAGCTTCTTGACCCGAGACCGGGGCAGAAGATTTTGGATATCGGAAGCGGTTCCGGGTGGACGAGCGCGCTTTTGGGAAATATCGTGAGCGTTGGAGGCGGTCGGGTGGCGGCAATCGAATTGCTTCCGGAGCTTCACGATGTGACCAAGTGCAATGTGGAGAAATTCGGCCTGGTGAGCGCCGGCATCGTAAAGTGTATTTTGGGCGACGGCACTCTGGGATATGAGCCGCTCAAACCCCACGATCGGATTCTGGTCTCTGCGGCAGCCGATGAGATTTCGCAGGCGCTCAAGCAGCAGCTCGTTATTGGAGGGAAGATGGTGATCCCGGTTCACAATCATCTTGTCTACCTCGAAAGGCGCGGAGAGGACGATTACTATACAGAGGAATTTGCCGGCTTTGTCTTTGTTCCTCTGGTTCAGAAATCACCTTGAAGAATTTTCAATTTACAATTATCAATTCACAGTGAATTTTCAATGAGTCAAATATCAAACAAAGAAGGTCGTAATCTTGAAGAAAAAACCACAAAGTTCGGTAAAATGTTAAGTTGAAAATTGAGACAATATAAATTCAATGAAAATTGGAAATTGATTATTGATCATTTCATCTGAAATATGCGCACATTTTTATTTATCGCTTTATTACTTTCTCTCCTCACCTTTGGAGGATTTTTTTATCTTTCATACTCGGCCTCGCACTTCCATGGCATCAGTCGGCAGATCCAGCGTTTCGAAGTCAGACAAGGAGAAAATATGTTCAGCTTAGCGGAGCGGCTGGAGGCGGCTGGCCTGATTTCTTCGCGTTACGTCTTTCTGTGGCATCTCGTTCGAGAACAGAAAACCCATAATCTCGTCGCCGGGGCGTACAGCTTGAGCGGGAATCTGTCCGTGGCGGAAATAGCGTTTATGATCACAGAGGGCAAGACCGTACCGCGGGATGTCCGCATTACTTTTCCGGAAGGGTGGGGGAGTAAAAAAATGGCTCAGCGTTTGACGGCCAACGGTTTGCCGGGAGCGGACTTTCTTATGCTGGTACAGAAACCGCAGCCGGAACTGAGGAAGCAATTCGATTTTCTTTCCGACATGCCCGCCGGTGCGTCGTTGGAAGGCTTTCTTTTCCCAGATACCTACTTTTTTGACCCACAAACGTCCGCGGAAGCGATTGTTGAAAAAATGTTGACGAACTTCGGAAAAAAGTTTGACGTCGTGCTTCGGACAGCGGCCGAGAAACAGAAACGCAGTCTCTTTGCCACGGTGACGCTGGCCAGTATTGTGGAGAATGAGGTGAAAACCGAGACCGATCGGAAAATGGTGGCTGATATTTTTTTACGGCGTCTGGCTGTCGGGCAAGCGCTAGAGAGCTGTGCAACGCTTCAATACATATTGGGTGTCGATAGAGTGCAGTATTCATATGCTGAAACACAAACGCCATCACCGTACAATACTTACATCAATTCCGGGCTGCCGCCGGGCCCGATCGGCAATCCCGGTCTGATGACGCTCAATGCGACTATTTCTCCACAGGCCAATTCGTACTTCTATTTTTTGAATGATCCGAAAACCGGCGAGACTATTTTTTCGGTTACGTATGAAGAGCATCTGAAAAATAAGAGCTCGCATGGGCTGTAAGAGAGGAATGTCGAAACACAAAGAGGCTGAAGAAGCCTCTTTGTGTTTCCTCTCGCGGAAAATGGCATTTTGCGATACAGTGGGGGTATATGAGTCCTGTTAGAGAAAAGCCGCCCCAAGGCGGCTGAAGCCGTGCTTTCAGCAAGGCGTTCTCTAACGGGATGAGTCCCGTTAGAGCTTATGTACTATTATGTATATATTTTCTAGAGTCAAAAAAACAAAAAGAAGTATACTGGCTTTACTAAAAAAGACTGAGCTCTAACGGGATGAAAATCGCATTGGTGCATGATTACTTGGTGCAGTACGGGGGAGCGGAGCGGGTCTTGGAAGCCTTCACCGAGCTTTTTCCTTATGCGCCGATCTATACGCTTATTCACGATCGGGAGGCGATGCATGGGATGTTCGAGGGCAAGCGCATCTATACGTCGTTTCTCCAGCATCTGCCGTTCTCGCGCAAACGCCATCGCTTTTTCCCGCCGCTGATGCCGCTGGCCATCGAGCAGTTCGATTTCAGTAAATACGACATCGTGCTGTCGGATTCGTCGAGTTATGCCAAAGGCATTATCACACGGCCGGAGACGCTCCATATCTGTTATATGCACACGCCTATGCGGTATGCCTGGGATGATTGTCAGAAATATACGCAGGATTTCGGGTTCCCGCAGATGATCAAGAAGCTGGTGCCGTTTTTTATGAACCCCATCCGCCTCTGGGACAAAGCCAGCGCGGACCGGGTGGACAGCTTTCTCGCCAATTCGCAGTTTGTCGCGAAACGGATCAAGAAATATTATCGTCAAAAGGCCACGGTCATCCATCCGCCGGTCAATATCGAGCGTTTCTCTATAGCCGAGAAACCGGGCAACTATTTTCTTATGGTGGGACGGCTCATCGCGTACAAGCGTCACGATATCGCGATTGAAGCGTTCAATCGGTTGAGATTGCCTCTCAAAATCATCGGGCGTGGACCGGAAATGGAGCGTTTGAAAAAAATGGCTGGGCCGACGATCGAATTCCTTGGGCGCGTACCGGAAGAGGACTTGCCGAAGTTTTATGCCGAGTGCCGCGGGTTCGTGTTTCCGCAAGAAGAGGATTTTGGTATCGTGGCTATCGAGGCGATGGCATCGGGGCGGCCGCTCATCGCGTATCGAGGAGGGGATATTGTGGAACATATGGAGGAAGGCGTTATGGGCGTGTTCTTTGATGAGCAGACGCCGGAGGCTATCGTAGGAGCGGTAGAGCGTTTTCAGGCGGCCGAGTATGATCCACAGTATATCCGAGCCAAAGCGCTTCCTTTTGACAAAGAGCGATTTAAGGCTACAATAAAAGACTACATTACCAATGCTCTCAAGGAGCATCTTAAGCAGAGATAATGGATGCATGATAAGAGATTAATAAAGAGAAGATTCATCAAGCATCCTGCATCAATCATCATTTATCATTCTCAAGTATGGAATTAAAAGACTACGCCGACATTTTCAAGAAGCAGGAAAAGGTGTTTTGGACAATAGTGTTTTTGAGTCTTTTGGTGGCCATTATTTGGCAGAAGGGTCAGCGAGCGGAGTATCAGGCGACGCTCCTTCTCAATATCGGCCGCTCAGGGGTGGAAAATACTCAAGATTATACGTACGACAGTTTTTACCGTCTGCAGGCAGATGAACGTTTCGCGGATACGGTCGTGCGCTGGTTCGGTTCTCCGCGGGTGGTGGAAGATATCTACACGGCTGTCAGTCTTGACTTGCATAACGAAGGCCTTCGGGATTTGAAAAACGCATTTGAGGCGAAGCGGCTGTCTTCGCAGATGATTGAAGTGACTTACACGGATGCGAGTGATAAGACGCTCAAGAAAATCGCGGAAGTGGCTGTGACGACGCTCAATCATTATACAGACAGTCTGAATCAGGAAAACAAAAAGGCGAGTTGGTTCATAGTGATTGGGAGCGACCCGGTCATCCGCGATGCTCGTGTTTCTTTTTTTCCGGCTGTGGCGGTGGGGTTGGTGTTCGGGATATTTGTCGGGTTTTGGGTGGCTCTTTTGCGCAATTACTTTTGCAATGAGAAATAAAGAATAGTACTTTTCTTGCAATTGCAAGAAAAGTACTATCTTGTAAAGTGGTGTACAGAAAATTAAAAATAAATCTTTTCTTCAGAAGTTGTTAGTTGTATGTTGTAAGTTGCCCGCCTCGACTCGCTAGAAGCTTGTCTTTAGCGAAGGAGGGTAGGTTCTGTGAATATGCCCAGCAGTAGAACTTCGACTGGATTTCAGGAAAGGCGGTAGATACTCAGGTACAGGCGGAAAAACAAACTTAACTTTATTACCAAACGAAGCGAGTGAAACGAAAGTTTACTTTCGTTTCCGAGCGAGTGCCGGTAAAATCGGGTTGAATACCCCGCGGCTTGCCGCGGATATGAAACGAGCCTGGGCTCGTTTCAGGATCCAGGGCTTGCCCTGGGGTAAATACCTGTTATTTCTACAGTTTATAAAAATTGTCGAAGTTTCACTGACCGGGTATGCGCATAGGGATTGATATACGGTGTCTGGCGGAGGGGAAGCGCACTGGAGTAGAAGAATATACCTTGGCCCTTCTCAAGGGGCTTTTTGAGCATGATACGGAGAACGAGTACGTGCTCTTTTTCAACGCGTGGCGCAAGACGCATCTGGATTTCAGCTGGGCGACCAGATACCCGAACGTCACCCTGAAGGCTTTCCGTTTCCCCAACAAGCTTCTCAATCTTTCGCTTTGGTATCTGCATTTTCCCCAGTTGGATAGGATGGTCGGCGGTACGGATATTTTTTTTCTGCCGAATCTGAATTTCGCCTCGGTATCGCGGAAGACCAAGTTTTTGGTGACGGCTCATGATCTCTCCTTCGAATTGTTTCCCGAAACATTTTCCTTCAAGCGCCGCCTGTGGCATTTTTTCATCAATTTCCGGCGCTTGGCGCTGGCTGCCGACAAGGTGATCGCCGTCTCCCAATCGACCAAAGATGATCTCACGGCGCAGTATGGCGTATCGGAAAAGAAGATTACCGTCATCCGAAGCGGTATCGGAGAACAATTCCATGTGATGAGCCGAAATGATGGGGAGCTCCTGCGGGTGAAGGAGAAGTATCACCTGCCGTACAAATTCATCCTATCGCTTGCGACGTTCGAACCGCGCAAGAATATTCTGGCGCTCATAAAGGGGTACGAGGGGTTGATGCACCTTAATCATCCAGCCTTGGCTAAGTATGAGCTGGTCATCGCCGGGGTCAGCGGGTGGAAGTGCGAGGAAGTGTTTGAAGCGATTGCAGAGTCGCCATATGGCGACAAAATCTTTCTTCCCGGCTTCATCGCCGATCCCGACAAAGCGGCGCTCTATAATCTGGCGAGCGTGTTCGTGTACCCGTCGTTTTACGAGGGTTTCGGTTTTCCGCCGCTCGAGGCCATGGCCTGCGGCGTACCGGTCATCGTTTCCCATTCCTCAGCGCTTCCGGAAATCGTCGGCGATGCCGGGATTCTCATCGATCCGTATCAGCCCGATGAGCTTTTGCAGGCACTTCGGCAGGTTTTGACGGATCAGGAACTGGCCGATGCCTTGCGCAAGAAGGGCGAAGCGCGCGCCAAGCTTTTTTCCTGGGAGAAGACGGTGGAGGAGACTCTCAGTGTTTTTCGCTCGCTTATATAAGTATACCGAAAGAGCTATTGACAGGCTATTTTTTTTGTACGTTTTATGATATAGTAAAAATAAGGGAAGGTCGTTCCTTTTTTTTAGATAATACATAAAAATAAAACAAATATGCCCGGTGGGACAACTTTGAAAGCTTGTTCTATCGAGGTATTAGGTTAACATTAATATAAACAGTAACAAATACTTTGATCTTAGGAAACTTTATCAAGTTACCTTGTTCAAAGCAGTACCACCGGGTATGCCGAAAATAAAGACAAAAATGGGGACAGGGGCGGCGCTGGTTATCGCTTTATTGGCATTGGGCACTTTTGCCGGAGTAGCAGCCATAGTAACCAAGAATCAGTTTAACTTTGCGGCCATTACCTCGGCGGACGAGGGGGAGGATGATAACGAAGCTGAAGATGATGGTGAAGATGAAGATGAAGACAAGGACGATGATAAAGACAAGGAAAAAGAACAGGAGAAAGCTAAGAAAGAGCAGGAAAAAGCAAGTGAAAAAGCCAAAAAAGAAGCTGAAAAAGCTCGTGAAAGTTCCAATAAGGAAGATGATGACGAAGATGCCGATGAAGTCGAGGATGAAAATAAGTCTGAAACCGATGAAGATGAAGCTGATGAGGCCGATGAAGATGAAAATAAGGGCGGGGATAACGAGGGGATGTTCAAGGATCGCGATAAAACTTTGAGCAAACTACAGGAAGAAATAGACAAAGCAAGAAAAAATATCTTGGAAAAACAAGCCGAAGGAGCGGATGTGACCACCGCACTGGCTCGTTTGGCTCTGGCGGAAGCCGGTCTCGCCCAAGTAGGGACCTCATTTGATGCGAATGATTTGGCGACGGCGAAGATGCTTGCCAAGCAGATCAAAAAAACGGCCCATTTCACAGAAAAGGATATGGAATTTTCCAAAAAAGTCGCTGAAGAAGTAGCCAAAGTGGAAAAGCGCTTCGGACAGGTAGAGAAAAAGATTGCAGAGCTTGAAGGCTTGGGCGGCGATGCGGCGGCTTTCAAGTCCCAGCTGGCAACCCTGCGCTCGGATTTTTCTGCACTCAAGGCAACGATTGCGGCGGCTCCCGGAACGATAACCCGGGATACGGTGAAGGCTTTCGAAAAACGTGTGAAACGTTTGAAGAGCCTGGTGGAGAGCAATATCTTCGCCCTCGGAGGCACGGATGACGATGATTTGTTCGAAGATCATGAAGATGATGCGGATGATCTGTCTGAGGGTCTCGATGATGTAGCTGAGATCGAGGATGGCGATGATAATGGCGTTTCCAAAAAAGTGAGAACGATAGCGGCCGAACACAAGGCGGCATCGAAGGCTATCAAGAAGAGCTTGGGAGATATCGAGGATCGTGGCGGATTGGCAGAAACCCTCTTCGGATCCGACTCCGATGCTCTGGATGCGCTGAATACGGAAGTAGTGGCGATGAATACCCGAGCGGCAGCACTCGAATCAGCATCGAAGCGGATTTCTGATCCGGATCTGAGGAAGATACTGGATGATCAGATCGACACTTTGAAGCTGGAGACGGGAAAGTTGCAGAGTTTTATCGCCAGTCAATCCGAGATAAAAGGTATTTTCGGTTGGTTGTCCGCCTTTATTCCCAAGTTTTAGGGAGAGAAGCAAAGTAACAAGGAACCCCGACACGTCGGGGTTTTTTGTGTTAGAATAGAGCCATCTAGTATTTTTCCATTTTGACCCGCCCGCATCCCGCCAAGGCGAGAAGCGTTTCGGGCAGGCTTTTACATTTTTAACTATCTATGTCTCAATACTACAATCCCAGGCGCAACAGAAATTTATTTGATCCGCATTCATCAGAGCCGTTCCGTTTGAGCCGTTCGCGGCTGGAGGTCTTTTTGTCTTGCCCGCGCTGTTTTTATCTGGATCGGCGCCTCGGTACGGATCGACCGCCCGGCTATCCGTTCTCGCTCAATTCGGCCGTGGATACGCTTCTCAAAAAAGAATTCGATATCCACCGGGCTTCGGGAACACCGCATCCACTGATGAAGGCTTATGGTCTCGACGCGGTACCGTTGCAGCATGAGAAGTTGGAAGAATGGCGTGATTCGCTCAGACGTGGTATCACCTATCTCCATCCCAAGACGAATCTCTTTTTTACCGGAGGAGTGGATGATGTGTG
>MFSB01000027.1 GCA_001784735.1 Candidatus Moranbacteria bacterium RIFCSPLOWO2_12_FULL_48_12 | reverse complement strand
GATCACGAGTGAGTTTGGAGACGTAGTAGGTTGGAAGGGCGCTGGAATCAGCGTAGGGCTCCTCATACTGCCTTACGAGCATAGGCAGCAGTTCGATCGCGTGAGGTAAGACGATGAATTCGGTATGGTCAGTCTTGAATCTATCAGCGACAATTTTGGCATATTTCAGTTCATTGTATTTCTCTTCCTTGAACCCTATAGAAAATGTCTTGATCGGAGTTGGAGAATTTTTTGCCATCAAGGCAACGATGGCGCTGGAGTCTATACCACCGGAGAGAAACGCGCCGATTGGGACATCGGAAATCATCCGCAGTTTCACGGATTCTTCCAGTTTTTCCAAAATTCGTTTTCTCCACTCCTCTTCGGAGAGATCAAGTTTATGAGAGTAATCAAGCTTCCAATAGCGCTGTTTCACGAGTCGTCGAGTCCGAAGGTCTAAAGTCATGAAGTGAGCAGCTTCGAGTTTCTTGATGCCTTTGAAACCGGTCAGTGGAGCAGGAACGTACTGGAGAGTCAAATAATGGTGGATAGCGAGGTAATCAGGCTCTCTCGTATACTCCGGCTGGGTCAAAATCGCTTTAAGCTCTGAGGCGAACATGAAGACGTCGTTGTCCAGATAATATTTAAAGGGCTTTTTTCCGACTCTGTCTCTGGCGCAAAAAAGTGTCTGTTCTCGCTCGTCATAGATGGCAAAGGCGAACATACCGCGGAGATGTTTGAGGCAATCTTTTCCATATTTATCGTAGAGAGCAAGAATCACCTCGGTATCGGAGTGTGACACGAAGCTATAGCCCTCTTGTTCCAGTTCCGCGCGTTTTTCCTGGAAGTTATAAATTTCGCCGTTGAAAACGATTTCATAGCGATCGAGATAGCGCATCGGCTGGTGGCCGAAAGAAGAGAGGTCGATGATAGAAAGGCGGCGGTGGCCGAGGCCGACTTTATTATCCGGTGAAATATAGATGCCGCCATCGTCCGGGCCGCGGTGTTTGATAGCATCGTTCATCGTCTCAATTTCTTGAGTTGAGAGATTTTTTGACGAGAAGGAAATTTTCCCGGCGATGCCACACATAGGTTCGAAAAAGAATCAGAAATTATGAATCATGAATCAAGAATGCGGACGAGTTCTCTGGATCCCGGGTCAAGCCCGGGATGACATTTATGTCACTTCTTTCTATTCTCGAGGAGTTTGGAGAAAACTTCAAGGTATTGGTCAGTGGCGTGATCCCAGGAGAATTTGCTTTTGACTGCTTGATAAGCATTTTGACCGAAAACAAGGCGCTTCTCGGGATGATCAATCAAATCAGAAAGCTTATCTTTTAATTGCTCAATATTTTTTGGCTGAGTAAGATAGCCATCATTATTTCCGGAAATGATTTCTCTGGTGCCGCCGACATCGGTAGCAATGATAGCCTTTTGACAAAGAGCCGCTTCGGTGACGGCCGTCGGAAGCCCTTCGGTGTAGCTCGGATTGACGACAATATCGGCGGTTTTGAGGACAGCAATAGATTCTAGGAAGGGAAGATTTCCGAAGAAAATGACTTGGCTATCCAATTGATACTTTGAGACAAGTTTTTTGAGGCTTTCTTCTTCGGGACCGCTGCCGATGATGAATGATAAAATACCGTTTCGTTCCAATCGGGCGACAGCGGCGATAAGATCGCGTACACCTTTGCCGTCAATGAGGCGTCCGATAAAGGCGATGATGGTTTTGTCAGCGTATTTTTCCCGCAGATCGCTTCGTGGCTCGATGCCTTCTATTCTTTCGATGTTGGCGCCACGATAGATTACCTGGCAGTCAGTTCTTCCGGAAAGCCTCTTCACGAAGTCGGCCGATGCCTGTGAATTGCCGATGATATGATCGGCATAGCGGAGAATGAGCTGTCCGAATGTCCTATCATAGAGTTCGCCAAGCCTGGTTTTGATCTGGCCGTTGAACTTTGCGAAATCGGAACCATGTTCGATGTGGAGGAGAGGAAGTTTCTGTTTTCTGGCGTACCGGAGAGCCATCAGGGAGGGAAAGAAAAATCGCGTGCGGGAAATTACGATATCATAATCCTCTTTGAAGATGGAGTTCCATTGTCGCCAGAAATCTGCGCGCCAGAATCTCGGCACGGGATAATTGTGAATAGGCTCGAAAGCGGGGAAACGGATGATGCTTACTCCGTTGCGGCGCGTTTCAGTTTCTGGAGCATCTTCTGGTAGGCGCGGCGTGAAAACATGAATTTTTATCTCTTTTTGCGAGAGGTATTTGTTGAATTCGTCGCTATGACTTTCCAAACCACCAATATGTGGAGGATAAAACGGTGAAAAGACGAGAATGTGCATAGAGTCTTTATTGCTCGGTTACTTGCCAGATGATTACAGCGTTATTGGGTGCAATATAGATTCGCTGGAATCGATCTGGAAAATTATCAAATGGAAAGGAGTCTATGAGAATATTTTTGTCTTTTTCAAAATATGGCCTGCTCGCGTAGATATTTTTTTCGCTTGTTTTTGCGTAGTAAATATAGGAATATCGCCCTCTCTTTTTTTGAAAATTTTTCATTTCGATTGTAAGTTTCTCTATGCTATCTAAATGCTGTTTTCCGGCGAGTACATTTTTAGAAATGATCTCTGTATCGATAGCGGGATTCTTTTCTTTCAGTTGTCTAACTGTTTTTTCTAACTGAACTGTAATCGCGTCATAGTTGAGCTGTATCTCTTTTTCTTTTTCTGAAAAACTCACATAGTGTGCATTAAAAACACTTAAATCAGAATAGAAAAGAGGGGTTCCGACATTTATATATTCTGATTGCGAATGGACTTCGAGGAGATTTATATTGCCACGGGTAAAGAAAATCCTATCTTTCGGCAAGTGAGCTTTGATCCACTCTGCTGAAGCGAGTTGCTCAGGCGTAATAAGATATTTTTTAAACGAATTTATGTATGTAGCGCTACCCATATTTAAGATGACCGTTGCGATAAAAATAGAGACAAGCCAGGGATATTTATGCGGAAATTCCCGAATGAACAGAAGAAAAAAAGCGACGATAAAAAAACCAGCGAAGCCCCAGGCGCGTTCAGGGAAAAGCGCAAAGCTGAAAAAGCGCGGAAGGATCTCGGCAAGTATGAAGAATAAAAGAAAGGAAAGTACGAGCACTGCAACTTCTTTCTGTGATGCATATTCAAGAAAGCGTTTTTGAACAGTGGTTTTTCTCAAGTAAAAAATGCCGATAAAGAGGAGGAAAAGTATAAAGAAAACAGTCGGACCTGCATAAAATAAATAATACTTAACTACGCCAATCCAATTGCCCCAGCCGACTTGATTCCCATCAACATTTGTATAGACGAGCGGAAAAGAGAAATTTATCTGCAATTGTGGAAGAATCACGGCAATTCTTGTGAGCCAAAAAGAAAGAAATGTGTACATCGGGATAAATAACGATTGTCCATATGAAAGCAACAGAAGAAAAACAAAGGTTGAAGATAACTTATTTTCTCGGATTTTTTTAAAGATGGAGTATCGATAGGAATAGACAGTTATTCCGAACCAGGGCAAAAAGATAAGCAGCGCCGCTTCATGATAAAAGTAGGCTCCAAAAATAATGGCTCCGGCTAAAAAATAAAAAAATTGCTTCTGTGAAAAAAGCGAATAGAGAAGAAAATAGATAAAAAAAGCGATACAAATGTTGAGGAGTGCCTGAGGGATAGGCATGAGGGAGTAAAGAATAGCAGAAGCGCTTGCGAGAGGGAGAAGATACAGGGCGAAACGGCTTGTCGTTCTGACATAAAATCGGCTCAAAAGAACAGCCGGAAGAAGCGTAAGAAGAAACAAGAACGGGAAGATATATTTATAAAAAGTGTAGAGGTCGATCTGTGCTGTCTGATTGAAAATGTAAGAGAACGAAGAAAATAAAGGCCGCGAAAGATGGAAGGATGTAAGAATATTTTGTGAAAATTCAGTATTAAACTTGGGCAGCCAATAGTAAGGATCATAGTCCGGAAGGGGGTGATAGGCAGAAACTATAATCCAGATGAGGGCTATATAACTGGCACTGCTTAAGAATATCATCCAGGAATCGCTTGTCTTTTTTTCTTTAAAAGGTTCTGATTCTTTTGTTTCTGTTTCAAAAGAAAATGGATTAAAAAGAAAAGCGGCAAAGAATAATAGAAGAGCATTTATAAAAGGGAGTTCAGGAAAAATAGTAGTAAACAAAGAATACTCCAGCGTTAGAAGGGAGGGTGAGAGGATAAAGGAGAGTATCACTCCCGAAATAATTTTTTCCAGGAGATCAAATTTTTGGGAGAATATTTTTTCTAGGAAAATGGAGAGATTGATGCCTAAAAGCGGAAAAAGAATTATCAAAGCAGCTAGAGATTTGAATGTTTGAAGAACAGAATTTTTATCAAATAAAAAATAAAAAAAAACTATTATTCCGTAAAGGGAGAAAAAGAAAATATTTATCCAAAAGAGCCTCCCCATTTTTAACATAACTGAATAACTTTTATGATATATCCTGATTTGTGTCTTTTCCCCTGATTTCTCCAAGCGTGTCTTTTCGGGTAACGATGGAAATTTGTTGTTCCAGGCGCTCGATGGCGGAGAGGAGCTTGAAGATCATCATAAAGACGAGGAGAAAGCCGGCGAGAATAACGGCATTGACATTATTCTGAATACCGATGAGTTCGGCGACAGAATTGCTGATACTGGGGAAAGCGACGACGATAGCCATCCCGCCCCAGACGATGATGCGGATGAAGAGCTTGATGACAGTTTGTCCGCTTTGGCGTTTGAAGTAGTTGGTGATGCCCTGATAGAGCATAAAGGCGGCCACGGCGAGGATGACGATTTGATAGAGGGCGAGGGACATAAGGGTGAGTTTATCAAGTTAAAAAGTCGAAAGTTTACCCTGTGAAATAATCCGCCCAAGCGGGTTCCTGCAACTTGCCCTGTGAAATTGTGGGTTTTGCCACATCGCTTCGCAGATTTCACAGGGGGAGCGATTTCACTGGGTGAATAAAGTTAGAAAGTCAGGAAATCCATATTAAGAAACAAGATTCCAGATGATTTTCTGAATTATATCAGCATTTTTGCTTTCAGGAAAGCTTGTTTTCAAAGGCAAGAACGATTATCACTTTTGGTTCAATGTGTAAACGTATAGATCCTCACTTTGTACCAAAAAGGTTGACTTAATATTTTATAATATATATAATGCGTATGTAACAAAATATTAGTATTTTATAACATATGACAAATAAAATGAATAAAAATGAGCTTATAGGTATACTTGAAGATTGGAATTTTTGGAAAAAAGATTTAAAAGTTGGGCTTAACAGAAGCTCTTATTTGAATATTTTAGAGGGAAGGCTTCCCAGTGAACAGATAAAGGTAATAATAGGGGCTAGACGAAGCGGAAAGTCCTATATAATGAGACAACTTGCCAAGTGGCTTATAGAAAAGAAAGGGGTTAATAAGAATAATATCTTAATAATCAATTTTGAGGATCCTCGGTTTACTGGATTAGACACAAAACTTCTTCAGCAAGCACTCGATGTCTATTTGGAGACTTATAAGCCAGAAGGAGAAATATATGTTTTTTTAGATGAGGTACAAGAAATCCCAAGATGGGAAAAATGGGTGAGAACCATGCAGGAGCTGGGGAAAGCTAATATAATCGTTTCTGGTTCTAACTCAAAGCTTTTAAGCAGCGAGTTGGCGACAGTATTGACAGGGAGACATTTAGATATGACGGTGATGCCGCTTTCTTTTGCAGAATTTTTGAAATTCAAAAACTTGGAGATAACCAATGAGTTGGAATGTATAAGAAATGAGATAGTGTTAAAATCATTTCTCAAGGAGTTTTTAGAATTTGGTTCTTTCCCTTTGGTAGTTTTAGGACAAGATAAGGAAAGCATTCTTCTTTCGTATTTTGATGATGTGGTTAATAAGGATTTGATAAAACGTTATAAAATAAGGAAAACTGAGGAAATAAAAAGTTTAGTAAAATTTTACTTAAGCAATGTATCTTCCCCCGTCACATTTACTTCTGTTGGAAAATTCCTCAATATATCTACTGTATCAGCTGAGAGATTTTCTGCATATTTAGAAACTTCATATGTAGTGTTTTTTCTGAAGAGATTTTCATTCAAAGTTAAACAGCAGGAGAAGAGTCCAAGAAAAGTATATGCCGTGGATACCGGATTAGCTAATGTTGTTGGGTTTCGCTTTAGTGACAATTTTGGCAAGTTGGCTGAAAATATGGTATTTCTTGAACTCAAAAGAAGATCAAACTTTGATCCAAGTATGGAAATATATTATTGGAAAAGCTTGGCTCAGGAAGAAGTTAACTTTGTGGTTAAAAGAAATACTAATGTCACGGAACTTATCCAAGTGTGCTGGGACATACAAGATATAAATACAAAAAAGCGAGAGACTAAGGTACTTCTCAAGGCGATGTATGAGTTTAAACTGGACAGCGGGCTCATAATAACTGAAGATTTTGAGGGAGAAGATAATTTTGGCGGAAAGAAAATCCGGTATGTGATTCTAAAAAAGTGGCTATTGGGGTTGTAAAGATATTCGTAAGTTGCGAGGATATTTCAAACTGATAAGGTTCCAGATGATAGTTGATTAAGATTAGCTGATAAGATTCCAAATGATTTTATAGAGGGTTTTGAGGCCGTTTGCGAAGCTTTGTTTGTGGATCTTGCCCATTGAGTATTCAGTGTAGCGCACTTGGATGGGAATTTCCATATATTTGAGCTTGTAGAGGTAGATCTCTCGGATCACCTCGCTGTCGTACTCATAGCGGTCGGTCTTTGTGTTGATAAGCTCGGCGGCATGGCGGGAATAGGCGCGGAAACCGGACTGGCTGTCGGAGACATAGAGGCCGTAGAAGAACCAGGTGACGAGATTGCCTATCTTGTTCTGCCAGATCTTATAGCGGGGCATACCAACTGGATTCTTGAGGCGCGTGCCCAAGACGACGTCGCAGTGGTTTTTCTCGATAGGTTCTATGAGGCGTGCGATATCCCCTGGGTCATGCTGGCCGTCGGCGTCCATGGTGACGATGATATCGGCGCCAAGGAGCTTGGCTGCCTCGATGCCGGTCTTGGTGGCGGCGCCTTTGCCGCGGTTGAGACGGTGACGGAGAGTCGTAACTCCGGTTGCCCTGGCTGATTTATACGTATCATCTTGACTGCCATCATCTACGACGACGATATTATCGTATCCGGCAGCGCGGATTTCGGCGATAACGGATTGAATAACGGCCGCTTCATGGTAAGCAGGAACGACTATAAAAGTCTGTAAAGTTGGAAAGTCCATAAAGTCTATCAAGTCAAAAAGTCGGAAAGTCGGAAAGTCGGTAAAGTCCAAGGAAAGTCGGAAAGTTTACCCTGTGAAATAATCCGCTCGAGCGGATTCCTGTGAAGCAGGATTTCACAGGGTGAATAAAGCTAGAGTGTTATTTATATCTTCCCATCCAATCATTCAGGCGGATCTTGAGGAGGGCGAAAAACATATTGATGGAGTCTTTGAATGTATTGACATTGGTGTTGCGCGGATCCTTTTTGACGCTGACAGGAAGGATGGCAACCCGGAAATTGAATTTCTTGGCCAGGAAGAGCAGTTCGGCATCGAACGCGAAGCGTTTTACGGTGATTTTCCTGAAAAGGTCGAGCGCGATAGCGCGTCGGAAGAGCTTGAAACCGCATTGCGTGTCGGAAAATTCAAAATTGCCGAGAAAAATGATTTGCAGAAGGTGAAACCCGCGAGCCAGCATGACGCGGTACCAAGGGGCGGGTTCTTCGAAGCTTGATCCGGAGACGAGGCGGGAAGCGATGGCGATATCTGCGGAACCGATAGCGGAAGTGAATTTTTCCAATTCATCGATAGGAATCGTCAGATCGGCATCGATAAAGAGGATTGGATCAAATTTCGAGGCAAGGACACCCGCCTTGATAGCCGCTCCCTTGCCTTGATTTTTGGCGAAAGGGATAAGGATGAGAGGGATGTCCGGATGGGCGTTGCCGAAGCGCTCGATGTTCTTTCTCGTATCGTCCGGACTGCCATCGGTTACGACGATGATCTCGAAATGAAGAAAGCGCCCTTTGAGGTACTGCGAGAGCGTTTTTATATTCGTTTCTATCACCTCCGCTTCTTTGTAGCAGGGGACGACAACGGAAATCTGGTCAAATCGCATAGAGAAGAGAATGGAGTTCTTTCTTGCGAATCATATCAGGAAAAAGTCAATCTTGAAAGCTACTTCCGCTCACGACGATTTGCTCGCCAGCAGTATCCACGCTGACAGCGTTTTTTGCCCGCATTACTATTAAAGGAAGCATTGTGGACAGGCGCATTGTCAAAATTGGAAGCTTCCGTTATCATAGGATCATATGTAGAAAATTAACCCCATTGTTCCATTTGCTCTTTTGATTTGAGAGTGAGTGCTGTTTGAACATCGAGCATTTTTAGCGTATTATCGTAGAGAGAAGTTAATCATTTAAGAAACAAAGCAATGAGTATTCGGAATAAATTATATACCGTCGAATCGGTCACCCTGGGACATCCGGACAAGGTATGCGATCAGGTTTCTGACGCGATACTGGACGCCTGTTTGGCAGAAGACCCGATGAGCCGGGTGGCCGTGGAAACTTTCGGCAATCACGGAGAATTCAATATCGGAGGCGAAGTGACGACCAACTCCAAGGTGGACTATGCGGCTATCGCGAGCCGGGTGTATAAGGAGGCCGGCTATGAGGCGCCGCTTTCGATACATGTGCATGTGGTACAGCAATCGCCGGATATCGCTCTGGGAGTGGATACCGGCGGGGCTGGCGATCAGGGGATTATGTATGGTTTCGCGACGGATGAAACTCCTGAATTTTTGCCGAGAGGCATCGTCTTGGCGCACCAGCTGACCGAAGGATTGGAGAAGTTGCGCAAAGAGGGAGTTGTGAAGTGGCTCCGTCCCGACGGCAAGTCCCAGGTGACGATGATGGACGGAAAAGTCCAGACCATTCTTGTGAGTACGCAGCATACCGAAGATGTTTCGCAAGAAGAGATCAGGCAGACCTTGATCGACAAGCTGATCACTCCTCTGGTAGGCGATGCAAGCAAAATCAATATTTATATCAATCCGACCGGCCGGTTCGTGCAGGGCGGATTCGATTCGGATACGGGACTGACCGGCCGCAAACTGATGGTGGACACCTATGGCGGACTCATTCCGCACGGCGGCGGCTGTTTTTCCGGCAAGGATCCTTCTAAAGTCGATCGCTCCGGTGCCTATATGGCGCGCTTTGTCGCCAAAAATCTGGTCGCCAATGGTTTTGCCAAGGAATGCCTGGTATCGGTCGCCTACGCTATCGGCAAAGCCGAGCCGCTTATGGTAGAGGCGCTCGACGAGGATGGCAAGAGCCTGCGCGATATCGCGATGCAGTATTTCGATTTCCGTCCCCGCGCCATTATGGATACGCTCAAATTGCGCCAGCCGATCTACGGCAAGACGGCCAAGTACGGGCATTTCGGCAAGGCGGGTCTGCCTTGGGAAGAAATTATAAAAATGAAAGCTTAGGACTGAGCGTTTGGCGAACTTCTGCGTTGCGGAGCCTCTGCTCCGTCTCCAGCGTAACTAATAGTATGCTTCCGACGTCGCTTTCTCCGCGCCTTGAATTTCATCCAAACGCTCAGTCCTAATGAGAGATGGAATGAACACAGAAAAAGAATACGACATCATTGGTATCGGCAACCCTCTTTTGGATATTATCATCGAAGTGGAAGAAGCCGTTTTGCTCATGCATGGGCTGAAGAAGGGCGAGATGCATCTCGTGGACAGCGCGCAAAGCCAGAGTATTTTGGAAAGCTTGGAGGAGCATACAAAAACATACATTTCGGGAGGGAGCGCCGGCAATACGGTAACTGGCGCTACGCTTCTCGGTGCCAGAGGATTATTCCTCGGCGTCATTGGCGATGATCTGCATGGCGACGCGTATGAGGAAGAAATGCAGAGAGGCGGCGTGATTACCAATCTTCTGCGGCATGAAGGAGCGGAGACTGGATGTGCTATCACTTTTGTCACTCCCGATGGAGAGAGGACGTTTGCTACCTGCCTGGGTGCCGCCAAACATTTGGGGAAGCACCACATTTCCGAGGCGGATATACGAAAAAGCAAGATTCTTCATATCGAAGGCTACCTTTTGGAAGATGTATCTACCCGGGAGGCAGTGATGGCCGCGATGGATTTTGCCAAAATGCATGGTACGCTGATTTCCATCGATCTTTCGGCCGCGTGGCTCATAACGAAAAATCTCAGCGTTATCAGGGAGATAGTAAAAAAATACGTGAATATCGTCTTTGTCAATGAAGATGAAGCATATGCGTTTACCGGGAAAAAGGAAAGAGAAGCTCTGCAGGAAATATGCGATCTTTCTGATATCGCCGTGGTAAAACTGGGAGCGCGGGGCAGTCTGGTGCAGACAGGAAACAAAGTATATACGATCGATCCGTATGTCGTAGAGGTAGTGAATACCAACGGCGCGGGGGATATGTATGCGGCCGGGTTCTTGCATGGGATAGCCAAGGGGCAGAATATAGAGTCAGCTGGGAAGGTCGGCAGCCATGTCGCCGCTCTCGTCGTCAATAGTCCCGGAGCACGCCTGCACGAAACGCATTATCGGAAATTGAAAGATATATTAAAAGAGTTTGAAAGTTCGTAAAGTTTATAAAGTCGAAAGTTTATCAGGTTTATAAAGTTACAAGTTTTTAAAGTAAGAAAAAATATCATGAACGAGACAGAAAATTACAAAGTAGCGGATATTTCTCTTTCTGAATTCGGGTGCAAGGAGATTGAGATGGCGGAAAAAGAAATGCCGGGGCTGATGGCGCTTCGGGAGAAATATGGCTCTTCCAAGCCTTTTTCAGGCGCGCGGATTTCTGGAAGTCTGCATATGACCATTCAGACAGCCGTACTCATCGAGACGCTTTCCAAACTGGGAGCGGATGTGCGTTGGGCGTCGTGCAATATCTATTTCACCCAAGATCACGCCGCCTCAGCTATTGCCAAGAGCGGTATTCCGGTATTCGCTTGGAAGGGCGAGACACTCGAGGAATACTGGTGGTGTACCTGGAAGATATTTGATTTTGGCGGTGAAAACGGGCCGCAGCTCATCGTGGATGATGGCGGCGATGCGACGCTGATGCTCCACAAGGGCGTCGAGTGCGAGAAAGATCCGGCGCTTCTGGATCAGGATTATTCCAAGGAACCGGAAGATGTGCAAGAACTGATGAAAAGGCTGAAAGCGGTGTATGCCGAGGACAAGCAGTTCTGGAGCAAGCGCTTGCCGGCCGTGAAAGGCGTTTCCGAAGAGACGACCACCGGCGTGCATCGGCTCTACCAGATGATGCAGGAGGGAAAACTCCTCTTTCCGGCCATCAATGTCAATGATTCCGTGACGAAAAGCAAGTTCGACAATCTCTATGGCTGTCGCGAAAGCTTGGTGGATGGCATCAAGCGTGGAACCGACGTGATGATCGCGGGAAAGACCGTCGTCGTATGCGGCTATGGCGATGTTGGCAAAGGCTGCGTAGAGAGTTTGTCGGGATTCGGAGCGCGTATCATCGTGACTGAGATCGATCCGATCTGCGCCCTGCAGGCCGCTATGGAAGGCTATGAAATCCGAACGGTTGAAGAAGTCGTCGCAGAAGCGGATATTTTCGTCACGGCTACCGGCAATCGCGATATCATCACGACCCTGCATATGGAAAAGATGAAAGACGATGCCATCGTGTGTAACATCGGCCATTTCGACAATGAGATCCAAGTGGAAAAATTGGAACAGTATCCCGGTATCAAAGAGATTTCCATCAAGCCGCAAGTGGACAAATTCATTTTCCCGGATGGACACGCCATCATCCTCCTTTCGCGCGGCCGGCTGGTGAATCTTGGCAACGCAACGGGTCATCCGAGCTTTGTCATGAGCACATCATTCACCAATCAGGTCTTGGCGCAGCTTGAGCTGTGGGCCAAAGAGCATGCGGTGGGCGTCTCTACGCTGTCCAAAACGCTCGATGAAGAAGTGGCGCGCCTGCATCTCGGGAAGCTCGGCGTGTCGCTGACCAAGCTTACTCCGGAACAAGCCAAATATATCGATGTTCAGGTAGACGGCCCATACAAAGGCGATCAATACCGCTACTAATCCCTTCTCATTTTGGAGGTGTATTTTTGGGCAGAGGTTTTTGCTTTTTTACTGATTTTACGCTAAGATAAAGCCATGTCCGAAAACCAACTTTATTTATCTGTCGTCGTTCCGCTCTACAATGAGGAGGGTGATGTGAAAGAATTGCATGAGAGAATCAAACAGGCGGCCCAATCCATTGGGCGGCTGTTTGAAATAATCTTCATTGACGACGGTTCCAGGGACAAGACACTTCCTTCCACACGGGGCTTGTCGCCTTTGAAGCTTATTGTATTCCGCAAGAATTTCGGTCAGACAGCGGCATTTGACGCCGGTATCAAGGCCGCCAAGGGAGAGATCATCATCACGCTCGACGGCGATCTGCAGAATGATCCGGCGGATATCCCGTTTCTGCTTGCGAAGATCGATGAAGGGTACGATGTCGTTTCCGGATGGCGCTTCAACCGCCAGGATTCTTTGATGAAGCGTTTCTTTTCCCGCGGCGCCAACCTCTTGCGCAAGATTCTCATCAAGGATAACATCCATGATTCCGGCTGCAGCCTGAAAGCCTACCGGCGCGAATGTTTCCGCTCTGTGGATCTGTTCGGCGAGATGCACCGTTTCATTCCGGCTCTCCTCCAGTTGGAAGGCTTTCGGGTGACGGAAGTCAAAGTATCGCACCATCCGCGCATCCACGGGATGACGAAATACAATTGGAAACGCGCCATCAAAGGTTTCGTGGATATGCTTTCCATCTGGTTCTGGCGCAAGTATTCCTATCGGCCGCTCCATCTTTTCGGCGGCGGCGGGATGTTTCTCTTCACTATCGGCAGCGGCATCCTCGTCTGGATGCTTACCCTGAAAATCTTTTTTGGGGCATCGCTTTCCGAGCGTCTCTGGCCGCTTGTGGGCATCTTTTTTGTCCTGATCGGCGTGCAGCTCTTTGTTTCCGGCCTCTTGGCCGATATGGTAGTGCGCAATTACTACCAGACCCGCAATCGGATGAACTATTCGATCCGCGAAATTCGTGAGCAGTAAAAAGGAATCACGAATCAAGAAATATTTTTTAATTCGTGAGGCAATTGTGTTGAGTTGCCTGTCCATGATTTTTGACTCTTAATTCTTAATTCTTGAAGAAATGAAACTGACTTTTCTCGGGACGGGATATGTGGGGCTGGTGTCGGGCGCTTGTATGGCGGAAATCGGACATGCGGTGATCTGTGCGGATATCGATAGGAAAAAAATCACTTTTCTGAAAAAAGGCGGCATCCCTATTTATGAGATCGGTTTGGAAGAAATTGTCGCGCGCAATGTCAAAGAAGGGCGGCTCCGCTTCGCGACGGATCTGAAAGCGGCTATTCAGGATGCTGAAGTTGTCTTTATGGCTGTCGGAACGCCGGAAGACAAGGCGACCGGACAGGCTGATCTCCAGTATGTTTTTGCGGCCGCTCGGACTTTCGGCAAGCATCTGAACGGTTAT
Organism: Candidatus Moranbacteria bacterium RIFCSPLOWO2_12_FULL_48_12; assembly: GCA_001784735.1. Lineage (GTDB taxonomy): Bacteria > Patescibacteriota > Minisyncoccia > Moranbacterales > UBA1568 > UBA1568. The sequence continues at coordinate 14,948 of MFSB01000027.1, read as the reverse complement.
AAAATTTTTATCGACAAATCCACCGTGCCGGTGGGAACGGCGGAAAAAGTAGAGGAAATCATCAAAAAGGCTTCCAAAGGGAGGCATCCTTTTGATGTCGTTTCCAATCCGGAGTTCTTGCGCGAAGGAGCCGCCGTGAAAGATTTTCTCAATCCTGATCGCGTCGTGGTGGGAACGAAATCCGTCAAAGCGCGCAAACTGATGGAACAAGTCTATCGTCCGATAGCTCGCGCCGGCCGTCCGGTTATGTTTACTGACTTGCGGAGCGCTGAAATCATCAAATATGCCGCCAATACTTTTCTTGCCATGAAGATCACTTTTATGAACGAAGTGGCTAACTTTTGCGATGTGGCCGGCGGGAATGTGAAGGAAATTGCCAAAGGCCTCGGGTACGATAGCCGTATCGGAGCGCGTTTTCTTTATGCTGGTATCGGGTACGGCGGTTCTTGCTTTCCCAAGGACGTGAAAGCGTTCATCAAAACCGGCCATGAGTATGATGCTCATTTCCGTTTGATCGAAATGGCGGATGAAATCAATGCCGATCAGCGCATCAAACCATTCGTGAAATTGAATCAGGTCTTCGGCGACAAGCTGAAAAACAAAACGATCGCAGTATGGGGGCTGGCCTTCAAGCCGCGCACCGACGATGTCCGCGAAGCTCCGGGACTGCAGAATATCCGCCTGTTCCTCGATGCCGGAGCCAAGGTCAAAGCCTTCGACCCGGTGGCGATGCCGAATACCAAGAAAATTCTTCAGCACAAAAATATTGTTTATACCAAAAAAGCATCGGATGCTCTCAAGGGCGCTCATGCCCTCATTATCTGTACCGAATGGGACGAGTTCCGCGTGGTTGATTACAAAGATCTCAAGAAACGTATGAAGGGCAACATCATCTTTGACGGCCGCAACGTCTTGGAGCGCAGCGAGGCGGAGAAAGAAGGCTTTACTTATTTTGGGATCGGCGTGTAGCGTGTGAAAAGTTAGAAAGCTGAAATGTTCATAAGGTCAAAAGCTCATAAAGTTTTTACTTGCAAACTTTAAAGACTTGATAAGCTTTAGGAACTCTCTTTTATGAAAATCCTTTTTCTCAATTATGAATATCCACCGCTCGGGGGCGGGGCGGGGAATGCTACCGCTTACTTGCTCAAGGAATATGCCAAAATTCCTGGTCTCGAGGTGCACCTAGTCACCTCTTCCGTCGATGGCGATTATCATCATTTTCCAGCAGAGGGCAGGGTAACGATCCACTCTATACCGATCGGAAAGAATAAACGGAATCTGCATCATCAATCAATGAAAGATTTGCTCATCTATTCATTCAAAGGATATCAGTTCGCGAGTGGACTACAGAGGAAAGAGCAGTTCGATGTCATTCATGCTTTTTTCAGCGTGCCGTGCGGATATATGGCGAGACGCCTCTCGAAACGGTATGACATACCATATATCGTGTCTCTCCGCGGAGCCGACGTACCAGGATTCAGCGAGCGTTTTTCTCTCCTCTATACTTTTCTCAAGCCTCTCATCTGCAGGGTATGGCGACAGGCGTACCGGGTGGTGGCGGCGAGCGAGGGACTGAAAAATTTGGCGCTCAAAACGAATGAAAAACAAGCGCTGGACGTTATTTATAACGGAGTCAGTGTGGATGATTTTTTTCCGGACACTTCCAAACAGCCCCATGACAAGTTTGTTATTACGCTGGGAGCAACGAGGATTACCGCTAGAAAGGGGATTGAATATCTCATCCGAGCGGTCGCGAAACTGGTTTCCAAACATCCGCAAGTGCTTCTCGAAATTATGGGTGACGGGAATGATAGAGAAAGACTGGAGGGAATAGTGCGCGAGCTGCGTTTGGGAAATAGCGTCCGTTTCTTGGGCAGGATCTCTCGAGAAGAAACTCGCCCATATTATCAAAAAGCCCATCTTTTCGTATTGCCATCGCTCAATGAAGGGATGAGCAACGCCATGCTTGAGGCTCTTTCCTCAGGCCTTCCGATCGTGACGACCGATACGGGCGGAGCCAGGGAACTGGTGGAAGAAGGGGTGAACGGATTTATGGTGAAGATGAAAGATGTTGATGATCTGGCGGAAAAATCGGAACGGCTCATGAGCGATGAAGCGCTCCGCATCCGTTTTGGTCAAGCCAGCCGAAAGCGAGCCGAAGCGCTGAGCTGGAAGAATGTGGCGACCAGTTACTACCATCTGTATCAAGAGGCAATACAAAAGAAATGAAAAAGACACTGCTTTTTGGCGTGAAAATTATTGTCGGTGGCGGGCTTGTTTTGTGGCTGATCGAGCGCGTCGATTGGGAACGGGTAGGGGCGCAGATATACGACATTTCATTGCCGTTTCTTTTTTTGTATATCGTTTTCCAACTTCTTGGGAATCTTATTTCGGCGAAGAAATGGCAGATCATCGCGAGCTTGAAGGAGCTTCATTTCACTGTGAAAGAAGGATTTTTCGCGTATCTCACTGGTGCGTTCATCAATAATTTCCTGCCATCGACGCTCGGCGGCGACGCCTATCGCAGTCTCTGGCTCGCCAAGCGCTCCGGGGCCCGTGCCGCGGCGCTTTCCACGGTGATCTTCGATCGTTTTATCGGACTTTGGACGATGGCGCTTCTGGCGCTCGCCTTGAGCCCGCTCTTGTTTCCTTTCATACGAGAGAGCATTCCGCTCGCCCTGATACTCGCCGCTCTCGCCATTTTTTTCATCGTCGATCTCGTCATCACATATGCCTATTGCCAGTCGTGGTTTCACGTACTGGTGGCTCGTCTCCCATTTCACAAGCTCCGGCGTTTTTTGGAAGAGATTATTTTTTATACGAAAAAACATATCTGGTGGCGGACCAGCCTCTGGTCGGCGCTGTTTATCTTCACTGGCATAGCGCTCTCCAATTTCGCGCTCTTCCATTCGCTCGGGAGCGCTATCGGATTCATTCCGTTTCTCTCCGTCATTTTTCTCGTGACCATCATATCGGCCGTGCCGCTCTCAATCAACAACATCGGCATCAAAGAATGGGCCTACATCACTTTTTTCGGTCTCATCGGAGTGAGCGCGGAAACGGCCGTGACGGTGGCGCTTCTCTCTCGTTTCATGCAGATGCTGATTTCCTTCATCGCTCTTCCGCAATACTTGAGGAAAGAAGACATAAAACAGTAGGCTCTTTTCAGTTTTCAGAGAGAGCCTATTCGCTCACCCGTACCACTTTGATAAAGTTTCCTGGTCGGCCATCAATTTCGAGAAGCCAGGCGGGATTCGGCGCGTTGTAATATTTATAAGCGGTGAGCCCGGATTTTTCTTCCCAGCGATCGTAGCGGGACATATAGCGGATCTGTCCGCGGCGCGTGAGGACATAATAATTCGGCTGCATCATTTCTTTATCGAATGAGTAGGCTGTGAGGCATTTTCCGACGAAGAATTCACAGACGCCATAATAGTCGCTCCAGGCGAGGAGGTTTTCGGCGTCTGGCAGGGAATTGAGATACTGTGCGGCCTCGTAACCGCCATAGCCCCAGGAATCGCTGATGAGAGCGCTTTTGGGAAGCAGAAAATTGGCGTAATTGGAATAAAAAGGCTTGAGAGCGAAGAGGCTTCCGAGCGAACCCAAGAAAATGACCGCGGTTATGAGAAGCGGCGCCCACTGCGCGGTCAGTCGTTTACGGATGGACCAGAAGCCCAAGGCCGCCAAAAAAGCGAAAAGGGGATAGAGAAGAACGCTGTAGCGCGGTGTCGCGAGCACGTTGGAGAAGAGAAGGAGGAGCGTGTATGCAAAAACGAAAGAGAATAAGCTGTAAGCGAAAAAGAAAGAAACATTATTTTTCTTTCCCAAAAGCGTGATCAGTAGGGCTGCTGACCCCAGGAGTACGAGCGGGGTGAGCGAAAAGACCAGCGGGTTCCACTCGAGCAGGAAAGCCTCGAAGAAGTTCGGTACATCAGTATAGTAGCGGGCATCGCTCAGGTCTTTGATGTCGAAAGGAATGAGTGCAAAGATTTTCCACTCGGTAAAAAAGTTTCGGGCGATGATCAGGAAGAGAAAGATGCCCAGAAAGAGGAGCGGCACTGCTCTGGAAAGGGGGGCGAGAAATTTCTGACAGAAAGTACGGAGATACAAGAGGAGTTTGTTTTTCAGAAGAGCGGTGTCTAAAACGAGTCCGGCGAGGAGCAGGCCTCCGCAGAGAAAAAGGATCAGTTTATTGGGGAGAGCGAGAAGAAAGGCGGCTCGAGCGCTCGGACTGAGCATAAGAGCGGGGAGAAAAAAACACAAAAGAGCCAGCGAACCGAAAACGATGACTATCCATCGGATGAGATCTTTCTTCAGATCGGTACGCAGGGTCTCGGCTGTTGCTTCGGTGGTATGCAAGAAGCGCAAGAGGATCAGAGCCAAGTAAAAAGGAAACAAAATAAGGGCGGTGTATTTGGAAAGGAGCGCTAGACCGGTGAAGAGGAGCGTGAGCCACAGGAATTTTTTTTCTTCGGATTTTAAAAGAGCCAAGAAAGAAAATATCGCCACCGCGCTGAAAGACCAGAGCAGGCTATCAGGATTCACGATCTGCGAGATGCCCAAAAGGATGGGTGAAAGAGCCGAGAGCGCAGTGGTCCACAGCGCGATCCAAGGATTCGTAAGCTTGGTAATGAGGAAAAAGAGAAGAAGAAGGAGAAATCCGTTCACCATCAGGATAGGGAGGCGGAAATCCCTGTACGTCGCCGCTATCTGGTCCGTTTGGCAGACGAGCACTTTGGCCTTGTTTTCGATGCACAAGGTCTTGGAGTCAGGATGGAGCAGATAGCCTATACCGGAAACCAAGGCGAGGCTTACGCCGGGCTTGTCATTGATGAGCGTTTTTTTCCATTTGCTTTTCGCTACGGCATCCCAGTATTGCGGAATGCGTTCTTCGACCCAGTAGTGTTCGTCGGCAGTGATGAATTTTTCAAGGTGTGCTATACCGAAGAAAAAATATGCGGAAAGAATGAAGGCGAGCGAAATGTGAAAAAAATATCTCTTAAGAAAGGCTGTCATACCCGGTGGTACTACTTTGAATAATTACAATGAGGTTACCGGCTTTTCTAAACTTTCAAATGTTTTTATAGTAATTCCGATAAACATACCTCCGTTTTCACTCTCAAAGTTGTGAAAGCGGGCAGGGCGATTTTCTTGAACTATGGTTCGAAGCGGAATACTTTGACAAAGTGCGATGGGCGATTATTGATGAGAATCTGGAAGACCGGATTGGTTTTTGCATAATACTCATCGAAACGGATGAGCCCCGGCTTGTTGCTGACGATGTCTCCGCCCATCATTTTGGTCGTCCGGCTCTCCCTTCCGGCAGAAACAACGATGTAATCCAACCCATCTCTCCGCAGGGTTTCATAGTTGCGACCCCGCTTGCAGCGGCCGACGAAGAATTTGCACACCCCGTCTTTATCTGTCCAGATGAGCATATTTTCGGCATCGGGGAGCAAGTTGAGAAACTCCGCGGCTTCATAGCTCCCCGCACCCATATCTTTCACATCAATGCTGTATTTGGCCGACAGCATGGTCGAGGCATAACTCAGGGGGAACGGCGTTGTGAAAAGCGACAAGCCTCCGAAAAGAATAATGAGGGAAGCTACGAAAACCGGCGTCGGCATGGCTTTGATGGAAAGTTTTTCGCGGATGGCCATCAAAGAATGTTCGAGAGTGATGCCGGCGATGATGGCCGCCAGCGGGAAGATGATGATCTGGTAGCGGACGATCGCTCCCACATGATTGACGGTTGTTCCGAGGTAATAGAGGAGGATGAAAACGATGAGATAAAAGCTGGTGCGCAAAGCGATTGACTCTACGAAATATTTTTTGAAAAAGAAAAGGGGCGCCAAGAGGAGAAAGAAAAAAACAAGCGGAGGAATGCCGAAGAGGAGCGGGTAGAAGTTCGTGAGGTAGGCGCCCATGAAATCGCTTTTGCCCATGATCGATTTAGGCGAGGCGAGGAGGTCCATAAAATCATAGGGTGTCATGCCGCGCCAGGTATTGAAGAGGGTGAAAAAGACCGCTATGAAAAACACGCCGTTTATGATGAGGGCAAGAAAGTGCTTGAGCTTCTGAAGCAGGCCTAAGATGATACTCGTCATACGGGACTTATTGATCCATTGATCGATGAGGATGAGAGCGATAAGTATCAAAAACAGGGGCGCTACTTTTTCAAAGGCTTGGCTCAAAAGCGTGGAAGTGAGCAGTTTGGATGGTTTAATCCAGACAGCCGGAAAAAGGCTGTAAAAAGTTGCCAGTGCGACGAAGGTGAGTAAAATGAAATGCTTGAGAGATTTTTTCAGGTAGAGCGTGAAAGGGATGAGAGCTTGTTTTGGATGGTAGAGGTATTCGAGGAAAATCAGGCCGAGGAAAAAAACAAAAAGAATATTGGCCACGTATTTGGTGAGGAGCGCGAGACCCAGTAAGATACCGCAGAAAATGAGGTAACGGAAAGTGCCCCGTTTCAAAAATATGAGATAGGAGAGGAGGGAGAGCGGAGCGAATACCCAGAGCAATGAATCCGGATTGATGATTTTTGTCATGCCGATCAAAACCGGTGAAAGCGCGATGAAAATAAAACTGAAAAGGGCGTGCCTTCTTCCCAGCAGGCGTTCTAGGAAAAAGTAGAAAAGCGGCAGCATGAGCGTGACAAAAAGAAGGAGCGGAAAACGGAAGGCGAAGTAGTAGCTTTCCACATCGTTTTTGAGATTGAAAACCTCACCTTGATAGTGCAAAGTTTTGTATTCTTTAGTTGATTTGAAAAGTGTGCCGGGGCCGGTGACGAGGGCGACAGTGATACCGGGTTTATCGCTGATATTGGTTCCTTTCCAGTCGCGTTCTCCGATATTTTTCCAATATTTGGCAATGCGGCCATCGATCCAGAGCGGTTCGTCGACCGCGGCATACTGGGTCAGGCGCGAGAGACCGAAAACAAAAAACATCCCTGTTACGATGAGGATAAGCAGGAGGGTCGGCAAGCCTTGGGAAACAAGCCATTGCTTACAAGACAACGCTTCCGTATCCACGCTGTTTTCAGAAGAGCGTTCCTTGATGATGAAAAGAGCGGAGATAAGTATGCCGGCAAAAATAACATAGACACCGAGGGCTATGAAGAAAATATAATGAAAATGGCGAGAAACACTCAATCCATAAGCGAGGGTAAGGGTACTGGGGAGCCAGATGAGAAGCACGATAGCAAGCTGTTTCTTCCAGTCAAAATGCAGAGAAAAGTAGGCGATACAGCCTATGGTCAGTACGGCGGCTACGACAAAACCAAAATAAAAATCGGCATTGCTGGCCGTCAGACGAAGCAGGGTGAGCCCATTTACTTGCAAGGCGATAAAAAGAAGGGTCAGGGTCGCGATGAGAGCAGTCAAAATGCCATAAACGCGATTTTCCAGGCTTTTGAAAAAGGTTTGCATAGCGGTATGCGCGGTTTGCTTCGAGCCTTAAAATGGTTTAAGATAAAGGAAAGTTCCCTTGTATCCTAGCGTAAATCAAAGAAAAAAGAAAGTTTACCCCGTGAAATTGCTCCGCACCAGCCTGGCTGTATTTCACGGGGTGAGCACCGTGTGAAATATCATATAAATTTCTAATGGGGGAGGGATGCCAAATTTTTCTTCAAAACAACTGGCGGTCTTCGGTCTCATAGCCATTATTGGGTTCGGGTTTTTTTTGCGGACATACCATTTTTCTGATTGGTTGCATTTTGAGTTGGATCAGGCGCGCGATGTCCGTGTCATCGATACGGCTCTTGATGGCAGTGCGACGGATCTGCCGCTGCTCGGGCCCAAGGCGGGCGGGACGTTTCTGCGTCTGGCGCCGGGTTTTTATTATCTGGAATACGTAAGCGCGCTCGTGTTTGGCAGGTTGCCTGCGGGTATGGCTGGGTTCGTAGCAGTATTTTCCATTCTCGCGATCCCTCTTTTTTATCTCTTCTTGAGGCGGTACTTTTCGGAAAAATTAGCTTTGGGGCTGACGCTTTTGTTCGCAGTGTCTGAATATTTCGTGATGTACGGACGCTTCGCATGGAATCCGAATGTGTTGCCGTTTTTTGTTTTGCTTGGTTTTTATGCGCTACTGCGCGCTGTCGATCATAATGAGACGAAAAGAGGCCTGTGGTTTCTGGTGTCGGTTTTCGCGCTTATTTTTGCGACCCATTTTCACTTTCTTGCCTTTCTCGCGTTGCCGATTGTTCTGGCCGCGTTTCTTATCATCCGCCGGCCGAAATTCTCTTGGAAAATTTGGCTCGGAGCGCTAGCGGTTGCTTTCGTTCTGTATCTGCCGATGGCTCTCAATGAAAAAGAAGCCGGTTTCGCAAATACAGAAGAGTTTCTCCAGGCGATAACGAAAAAATCTAGTAAAAGCGATCACACTCTTATAGAGAAAGCGATCAGAAATGTATCCGAACATGCTCTGTATGGCATGGTGGTCACGACCGGTTTCGAGGGTGGGACATTTCCTGCGATTGTCATCCCTGGGAAAAACGAACGAGTAGGCTGGGCGTGCGATAGCCGGTGCGACAAGGGCAAATGGTATGGCGTGGCGGCGGTGCTTATTTTCGGCGCAGGGCTTTTGTCGCTCGTATGGTTCTGGTGGAGGGAAAAAGAACGCCGACCGTCGGATTTTCTCTTGCTCTGCGGCATCTGGTTTGCCGTGACTTTCGGGCTCTTTCTTCCGCTTGCGTATGACATTGCCCCGAGATTTTTTCTGCTTTCCGGATCGCTTTTCTTTATCCTGCTCGGACTTTTGCTCAAGGCGTTGAAAAACTTTTTTGGCGAACGAAAAATCGGCCGGCAGATCATTTTCGGTATTATTTTGCTATTGGCTGTTTCCAATCTGTATTTCCTCAAAGCGCGCTTTGAGGAATTGTCGCGTGCCGATACAGAGGCGGTAGATAGCGCACCGGATCGGATTCTCAAAGAACATATCCGCGTCACGCTCAAGCAACAAAATATCATTGTTGATTTTTTTGAGAGGCGTCACAGAGACACGGGCTATCCGGTGTATATGTTCAGTGAGCCCCAGCACCGGCGCGCGCTCAAGTACCTGATAGAGAGGCGTGGTATAGAGAATGCTGTTTTGGGCTTTGACGGTATCTATCGGCAGGGCGTGTATTATCTCATTTTGCGAGCCCAGTCCGATCTCGAGGATGCGCTGAAGAAGTATCGCGTGAATTATACTGTCGGTGAAACCACTCCTTTCGGCACGTTGGTCGCGATCGAGCTCATCCCGAAACCAGAAGCGATCATCGGCGAGCGGCAGGATTTTTCCAAGCCGAAAGGCAGTGATTCGAAAGCGCCGCCGCGCTACACGTGGAGAGAGTTTTTCGAACGCAATGCCACGGTGAGCAAAGAGGAAGAAGAAACTTCCTTGGATCAATTGGAAGAAAAAGCACAAGATAATTAATACGTACACCTATGAATTGGAAACACACGTTGTCGGCGCTGGCGGCTATCGTCATCTTGGGAACGGGACTGCGCTTTTCCGGGCTGGATAACAATTCTTTCGTAGCTGATGAGTTTTTGGATATGAATTCAGCGTATGGGTATGCGCAGACAGGGGAGTGGCGCGCTTGGGATTTCAATTTCGGCCGTCCATCCGAAGTAAATATCAATGTGCCGCGCGATGAGCGGGCGGCTGTCTATAAATGGCAGGTTGCCCAAATTTTCCGTTTCTTGCCGCCGACTGAAACGGTGGCAAGAAGTGTCAGCGTGCTCTGGGGCGTCATTTCCATCGGAGTGATTTTTTGGGCAGCTATTGTTCTGACAAAGCGTCGAGAAATCGGGCTCCTGGCCGCGCTTCTTTTCGCGCTCTCAGTAAGCGGGATCATTATCGATCGGACGCTCCGGATGTACGCCATGTTTTTTCCGCTCTATCTTGCGACGGCTACGTTCACATTCTTGGCTCTTGAAAGAGTCTATAGCGGACGCGTATTATGGGTAAAGAATATCTGGGAGAAATTCGGCATCAACATACATTTCGCAGTGGCAGCCGGCGCGTTTTTCATTCTCTCTCTGCTGACGCATCAATTGACCGGGATGCTCATTTTTTCCGTGGCCGCCTACCTGATAGTGAGAGCGTTCCAAGAATATCGCCGGAATGGGAAATGGCAAAGCAAATATTCCGTTATGTTCGCTCTCGGACTCATAGGCGTGATAGCCACAGCTATTTTCTTTCCGAAATTTTTCCGCTCTTTTGCCGCCGGGCTTATTTTCTTCGATGATCATTACGGCTATATCAAGTATGTTTTGAAGGATTATTATCATCCGCTTTTGGCTATTTTTCTTATGGTTTTGGGCGGTTGGTGGATCGTCAAGCGCGAAGGCCTACCCAAAGAATCCCTGTGGCTCTCACTCTCGCTTCTTGTGCCGCTCTCGATGGCGATATGGATGTGGCGGCGCAATGTCGGGGCACAGTATATTTTCTTCGCGGAGTCCTTCGCCATGATACTGGTTTCCGCTGGCGTTTTCAGCCTCTGGAGGCTCATTCGGGAGAAATGGAGCTTGAAGGTTGGCGTACAGTCGCTCTTGGTTCTGGGAATCATGCTTATACTGGTGCCGAATTGGGGCTATTTCGGCGAAGAGAACAATACATATCACGAGACTTCCTCCGGCAGCAATCCGAACTACCGGAAAGTTTTCGCCTATTTCAAGAAAAACCATCTGGCGACGGATGTCTTGGTGACCCGCAATGTCCGCAATTACTACTTTAGCGCTGCCCAAGTGCCTGTCTATGACCTGGGAGATGAGATTTCTCGGGCGCGTCTTTCGCAGGAAGCCTTGGAAAAATTGATGCTGGAGTATCGGACCGGCTGGGTGATCCTCTCGGATAATGATTACGATTACGTCGGCAAAGGGGTGAAAGATTTTTTAAACAAGAATCTGACGCGTGTCAGCAACGACCAGGTGCGCGGTTCGATCGATGTTTTTACCTGGGGCCGTTAACATATGAATGCCTTACAGATCCTGCCTTGGTGGGAGAGGCAGTGGCGGGGGCTTGCCCGTCTAGACTTGCGTCTCTGCGAGGCTAGCTCGCAAGTGAAAACTATTTATACCTATTTACCGCGACCGCGGTAAATAGGTATATTTTTTGAATAACAAAAAAAGTTCAAGTTTTTTTGAAAAGCTGTGTGAAGGGGGCGAGGTCTTCATCTTTCAGCTCGCCGAAGAACTTGAGAAAGACAAAGTAGAGGAAGAACAAAATAGCTCCGGAGAAGAAAAAACTATAGATGCCATGCGGTAAGAAACGTGAAAGAAAGGCTATAACGAGCGCGCTGAATAAGGAAAAGAAGACGGTTTTGAACGGCAGATGGACGGCGAAGTGAATTTTCGTATAGATAAGGATGCTGATCATGAGAGCAAAAGCAGTAATGGTAGCGGCAAGCGCTGCGCCGACTATCCCGAATGGCGGGATGAGGAAAAAGGTGAGTACCGCCATACAAATAAATCCGAAAAATGAAAGTTTCATCGGGATACGGACGAGACCGGCGCCATTCAATGCGAAAGCCAGCACATAAAATACCGTCAGGAATCCGACGCCGAGCGAGAAAATGCTCATCGTAGCTTCTGCTCCGACGTAACGTGTGCCATAGAAGAAATGGAGAATCTGTGCAGCGTATGCGATGAGAAGGGTGATTATCGGGAAAAGAAGGAGGGCCATGAGGCGGAGAGATTTGCTGACGAGGGAACCGGTTTCCAGCGTGTTGCGTTCAGCAGTTGTTTTGGAAATAGCTGGAAGAAGAATCATGGCGAGCGCTGCAAAAAGATAATAGGGGATACGCCCGACAGTGATAGCGGCATTGTAGAGGCCGGTAAGATGATCGTCTTGGAGGAGTGCTTTGACGAAGTACAGATCGATAGTCAGGAGGAGCTCGTAAAAAACAAGGAAAAGCGTCAGTGGTCCGGCGTAAACAAGAATAGTTTTGGCCGGGAAATCAAAATCATCTTTTTTATTTTCTGTTCCGTAACCGAGCTTGCGTTTGACATAGAATTCGTCGATGAGGAGCGCTGCGCCAAAAGTGAAAAGCGGAGCGAGGATATAGCCACCGATCGCTCCATTGAGACCAAAAAATACCGCAGCGAGAGCGATAAATCCGATGCGTGCAAAGGAGCGAATGATTTTGACTATAGCTTGGAGCTTGAAGAGATGGAGACCGATGAGATAGTAGTGATAAAAGGACGCCGCAGCGAAAGCCGGTATAATGAGCGATGAAATACGAAAAAGCGGGGTGAGCGATGGATCACGCAGCGCCCACGCGATGACTGGCGCAAAGAGAAAGAAGAGAATCGTGATGCCACCGATGATATATATCTGGAGCAGCGCAGTTTTCTTTTTGATGGAACGGATATCTCCGGGGTTCTTTTCGAGGACGCCGCTCACGTACTTGGACATGGCAGTCGGGATACCATTGCCGATAAGAACGACCACCATCGTCGTGAGCGTTACGACGAGTCCGTAACGACCATAGTCAGCAGGCCCCAAGATACGACCGGCGACCGAATGTACGACATATGCAGCGATATTGAATACCACTTCGGAAACAGTGAGCCACACCAGCGCAGAGGAGAATTTTTTCATATCCTTTTCAAAATATTTTGAAAGATTGTGTCTGTATCCCGATCGGCATCGATAACAATCATATTCCACTTTAGAATTTTCTGCTTAAAAAGCGTTTGTTTCGCTCGGAGGTATTCGATACCCTGTTCCGGCACCCGCTCGCGGGAGAGTATGTTTTCCGAAGTGATATCAAAAAAGAAAGCGATATCCGCCTTGGGCATCCACTTCGCCAAAATTTTCACTCCCAAATCAATGATTGGCTTTAGAAAAGAGATTTTTTGCGCCAAGTACTCGATATTGATGAGAGAATCATAAAAATAGCGGTCAGAAAGAAGGTAGGCGCAGTTTTCCCTGCGGAGTTTATTGTGGAAAAACCAAAAACGGATCATATCGATAAAGAGGAACTTGAGGCGCATATGGAGAGAGAACCATGAGGCCTTGACAGAAGCCTTTTCTGTACCTGGCTGAAAGCTTTTCTGACCCTTGAAAAAGCGGGCGATCCGGTTGGCGAGAGAGAATTCCACTGCGTGGAAATACGCGACATTCCAATTTTCGCGTTCTAGTTTTTCTTTGAGGAGAGCTAATTGGGTGGATTTTCCAGAACCGTCTACCCCGGAAAAAGCGATGAATTTCATATGGGTAATTCTAGCATTTTAAGCGCTTTTTGGGTATAATGCAAATGTTCGAGTTATTTATCCCAAGTGATTTTTTCAAATTTATGATCGACCTGAAAAAACTCCAGAAAGATATATACGATAATAAAGTCGCCAAGGGATTCAACACGACTGATATTCACTTGGAGTTTTGCTTGACGTACGGGGAGCTGGCTGAAGCATTTACCGCCTATCATAAAAAGCTACCTGATTTGGATGAAGAACTAGCAGATGTAGTAATATATCTTTTGGGACTGGCTGCGATATTGAACATCGATCTTGAGGATGAGATTCTGAAAAAAGTCGAGAAAAACAAGAAACGCAAGTACAAAAAAATAAACGGGGTGAATATTCGAACAAAAGACGCATAGATTATTTTTTCTATTTTTTATGGTAATCAAAGATGGAGTGAAGGTATTCGTCAAAAATAGGAAGCTCGGTAAATACCTGTTTTGTCTGAGGGATAATAAGCCGACCATCCTCTATCCGAACATGTGGGGGCTTCTTGGCGGCGGCATCGAACATGATGAAACGCCTCTTCAGGCTCTTGAGAGAGAAATCGGCGAAGAAACGAATATTAAGCTGTACGATATCAAAGAACTGGGAAGTCGGCCCATTACTCATACTTTCATGGAAAACGGTGTCGAACGAAAAAAGCGCTGTAGATTTTTTGTATTTCTCGCGCAGACGGATGCGGATCTGAATGAGGCTGAATTGTATGAGGGACAACGATTTGAATATTTTACGCTTAAGGAAGTAAAGAAACAAGATGACTTATCTCCTCCAACGAAAGTGATGATTGCCATGTGCGAGGATCATCTTGTATAGCACATCAATCTAAAAAATATGAAAGATCAAAAAAATAGGCCGGGAGTCGGCATAGGGGTGGCTATCCTAAAAAATGGAAAGATCCTTTTGGGTAAGAGAAAAAATACGCATGGAGAAAATACATGGGCGTATCCTGGCGGGCATTTGGAATATGGTGAATCTTGGGAAGAGTGTTCTTATCGTGAAGTTATGGAAGAAGTTGGGATTGAAATCAAAAATCTACGCTTTGGAACAGCCACCAATGACATATTCAAAAACGAGCAAAAACATTACATCACAATTTGTATGGTCGCAGACTATGCTTCAGGCGAAGTCAAAATAATGGAACCGGAGAAATGCGAAGAGTGGGATTGGTTTGAATGGGATAAATTACCTCAGCCTCTTTTCTTGCCAATAGTCAATCAGTTGAAAGCAGGATTTAGTCCGTTTGATTAAGTTTAAAAAACATCTTACAAAAAACCACAGCGATTGCTGTGATTTTTCTGTTGATTGGTTTAGTACATAATCACCGATACCGGCTGCATCTTGGCTACGACTTTACCGATGTTGTTTGCGACAACGTTTTCGATCACTTCTTCCGCGCGTTTGTAATGGGAGGAGTCCTGCTCGATGACGCGCGATGAGCGGCCATTGTAAAGCTTCACGCCTTTGGTTTGGAGTTTCTTATCCAGCTCGGCTTTGTTTTTCGGCACAATGCTGTCCGTCACTTCGGCTGCACGGCCGGCGCCGTGATTGCTCGAATAAAAACTGGATTCGTTGCTGTCTTGCCCGACACAGAGGTAGGCTTCGCTCGACATAGAAATCGGAATGAAGGCCGGTTCGCCGGTACTCCCGAAGAGGGGATGATCTTGCATACGCGACTTTCCATAGGCACGGCTGGGGCCGTTGCGATGGATCCAGATC
>MFSB01000026.1 GCA_001784735.1 Candidatus Moranbacteria bacterium RIFCSPLOWO2_12_FULL_48_12 | reverse complement strand
GTATTCTAACGAAGAGCGACACAGATTTCAGCTTGTGGAGGCCATTTCGACCTTCACGCAGTCTTTGCAATTCAGTGTAGTCAACCAGAGGAGAAAACCATGATCATCACTCGAATCATCACCGTGCCGAACAAGCCGGGAGTGACTCCGGATATTTATCGAATCATCAATCTGGAAACGAACGAGCCTATTTTGGATGTCGCGGCGCTTCACTCATTGTTTTCCGATGGTATCACGACGCGCGTTGCGGAAGAGATGCCGTCCGATCCATCAGTGAAATTCAAAGAAGTGATGTATCAGAACGGCGTCATCGATCCGCAGGAAACGATGATTATCGAACTCTGCGCCAAGCGCGGCGTCACAGTCGACGCGGTGAAAGTGGGCTATCGGTATTATGGAAAACGTATGGATGGCCTGTATGTGAACAAGGCTGTGCATATCGCTTATACCGAAGAGCCGCAGCTTACCACGCTCAAACCGCGCGGGGTTCGTCAGGAGACGCAGTATTATGATCTCCGCGCGATGGGCGACGCAGAGCTCACACAGTTGAGCAAAAATCGTGAGCTGTATCTCTCGCTTTCGCAGATGAAGAAGTTGGTGCAGTTTCAGGGGAGACTCGGCCTCTTTGTAGTGTCCGACGTCTATCTGGAAACATTCGCCGCTTTTTGGAGCGAACACTGCTTCCATACGTTGTGGAAAGCACTCGGTCTGTTCCAGATGCTCAAGGATGCGACGGCGAAGATCGGCAATCCCAATCTGTTGTCGGCGTTTGTCGACAATGCCGGCGTGTGGGATTTTTACGATGGGTTGGCTCTCCTGTTCAAACTCGAGACGCACAATTCTCCCACGCAGTCTGAGCCTTTCGGCGGACAGATGACAAAACTAGGTGGGGTTATTCGGGACATTCTGGAAAATGGTCTCGGAGCCAAACCGATCGGCAATGTGGAACTCACCGTCATCGGTGAGCGGGTTCGCAAGCGCTACCCGAAATTGGAAGGAGCCATGTCGGCATCCGTGATGGCTCGGGAGACCGTGCGCGCCATTGCTGGTTATGGAAACCCGATGGGTATTCCGATGGACTTGGTGCGTATGATGAGCCACCCGGACTATAGCGGCAAGCCGTTCGCGTTGGGCGGTACCGTCGGTATTACGACCCACGCCGCGGCGAAAAAAGGTACGCCGCACAAAGGCGACTTGGTAGTACTCGTCGGTGGGCGAACCGGCAATGATGGATTGCACGGAGCGACCATCAGTTCGGGCGGGATCACCGAAAAAACCGATACCGGAGACAGCACACATGTGCAAATCGGTCTCCCGTATACGGAACAAAAAATGATGCGAGCCGGAGTTGCGCTCCGCGACGCGGGATGCTGTAGCGCGCGCAATGATTTTGGCGCGGCCGGAATCGTGTCGTGTTTCGGTGAAATGGGCAAGGGTACCGATGGAGTGGGTGGCATTATCGTCAATCTCGCCCTGGTACCGCTCAAATGCGCCGATATGGCACGTTGGCAGATCGCTCTCTCCGAAAGCCAGGAGCGGTTCGGTCATGCGGTAAAGCCGGAAAAATACGCTGAGGCCATGGCTATTTACGAAAAGTACGGGTTGGAAGCGACAGTCATCGGTGTGTTTACCGACAGCGGCCGATTCCAGATGTTCTCTGATCCCGGTGTCGTTCCTAGCGTCGGTATGCAGCTGTCCGGAGAAATCGATTTGGATGTGCCGTATGCGTATTTTGACGAGTGCCCCTTGCCTTCAGTCGAGGTACTGGCGCCGGCAGAGAAAACGCAGATGGTAACATACCCGGAAATCACGCTTGGGAATGTGGAAGCGATGGGGCTCGCAGTCGTTGGACACTTTGATGTCTGCGATCAATCCTCGGCGACGACACAGTATGATTCCACGGTGCAGGGCATCACGTATCAGGGGCCGCTTTACGGAGAAAATTACAACGTCGCTTCGTCACTGGCGGTTCTCCGTCCGGTGTTTGGGAAACCTTACGGCGCTACGGTCAGTATCAGTTTTTCACCGGGGCATTTCGAAGCAGATCCGGTCAGCGCGGCCGTCAATACTATGATGGACGCGATCGCGACTCAAGTGGTAGCCGGTGTGCAATTGCAAGACATCGCACTGGCTGACAACTTCTATACCGATGGTGCAGACCCGGTGTCGCTGTGGCATCTGAGGGAACAAGTGAAGGTGCTTGTTGATCTCTCGCTTGCTACCGGGACGCCGTTCATCACCGGCAAAGACAGTTCGGCAGGGCGTGGGACATTCGGTGGCGTTATCGTCAAAGTACCGCCGAGTGTTGCGATAACCGCTATAGGCAAGGTGTCTGATGTGGGTCGGCTGGCTTTACACCGCTGGCAGACTGCCGGTAATGTGCTCGTCGCTTTGGGGCCGCGTGCCATTCGTCTTGACGGGTCCATCCTTTCCTCGGTATTGGGTATCACCGGGACGACTATGGACCGGTTTCCCGTTGAAGAGGCGCGAATCTATCTCGAAAAGCTTGGGGAATTGGCACGGAACGGCGTCTTTGTATCAGCCGTGCCGATCAACCGCGGTGGCATATTCCTTCGTTTGTTTGAAGGCATTGAAGCCTCGGGGTTCGGATTCGAGGCGGAGGTATGTGCTGAACTTTTCCCGGAAAGTCTGGGATGTGTGTTGGTGGAAGCTACACCGGTAATTGCACACAGCCTCTATCGTTATCTCCCAGAACTTCATCCGTTAGCTGTGGGTACCATTTTGCCAGAGCGCAAGTTTTTGGTGAAAAGGAAATCTCTCAACCTCGATCTGCTCCGCCAAGCGTGGCAGGGAACATTCAAGGAGGCACTTTATGGCCATCAGGAGTAGACGTCGGGTCAGCGTACTTTACGCGCCCGGAACCAATACGGAAGCAGAAACGCTGGAAGCCTTTCGGCTTGCCGGAGGTGATCCTCGCCTGGTTTTTCTTCGGGATCTTTACGAAGGCAAGGAGCGGATTACCGACTGTGACTGTTTCGTCGTACCGGGTGGGTTCTCTTACGGGGACTATCCGGATACGGGCGTCGCGGTGGCTGAGTTTCTCGGTGATCAATTCCCTCTTCTCGTGGAGCGGGGGATCCCGGTCATCGGAATCTGCAATGGCATGCAAGCATTGGTGCGGGCAGGTCTCTTTGGTTCGGGACTAGCGATGACTGAGAACGAGTCGGGTGTTTTCTCAAGCCGGCCTATCCGTCATCGAGTTCTTGTGTCGGATTGTCTATGGACGCGGGGGCTCGAAGGAAGTATTTTCACTTTTCCCTCGGCACACCGTTATGGCAAACTCGTCGGGCACGGAAAGAGGAATGTCGTGATGGTCTACGAAGGCCAGTCGCCGAACGGGAGCGAAGAAGCGGCCATCTGTAACGACAATGGATTGGCCATGGCCCTCATGGATCATCCGGAACGGCCACCGAGCAGTCCGGCTAGTCTGGCAATCTTCCGTAACGGGCTGATGGCGGCGCTTTAAACCGGATGAAGGATGAAGGAGGAAAAATGAAGCCCTACTGGTCAAACGACTGGTAGGGTTTCTTCATTTTATAAACAGAAAATTTCACGAAACTCAATGTTACCTATAAACAGTAGCTACCCGCCTTGTCGTCGAGGCAGGCGGGTAATCGGTAACATTCATTTTTATATAGTAATTCTTCTTTCTGTGATGTACCACGGTTTATGCAATTGCATAAACTGTGGTACTCTGGATTTCTTTTTTCTTGCTGCGCTCTAAAACCAGCGGCCGCGGGAAATAGAGTGCAGGTGATTGTGAAGGAGATCAGTATTTGCGTGTTTTCTTGGCTTCTGATAGGGTTGAGCCATAGGAGGGCTGGGTCAGCGTACCTAGTCGTTTTTTAATAGTACTATTTTTCGCGGGGTGACAAAATGAGTGATTGCGTCGGTATCGTCGGACCGGATCTGTACAAGCAAGATGGTGTGAATGTTGATCTCGGGGATCTTTACAGCAAATTTGCTGGTGGTCTCTGCAAACAGACTTATCAGAACAATCCGCATATTCTGGTGCATGATTTTTCGGGCGGCCTCTTTCGTGGCCCGCGTTGTTTTGAGCCGATTGATCTGCCGCCAGGAACCATGCTCGACATTGATGTGGATGGCAACGGCACGAAACCCATCATTACTGATGCAGCGTTTCAACACAGGCAATCATCGCGTGATTGGGTGGCAATGTGTGCTGGCGATAAGACGCGGTATGGCGGATATCCTGCTTTGCTTGCCAACGATCTGAACATCAAGACGTTCGGCAAAGACCGTGACTCGCAAACATTTCACGCTGTATGTGAGCTGATGCTCGGCCTCAAGGAAGTGGCTGACGAGAACAACTACGTCATGTACAAGGGTGAAACAGCGGAGATGGGGGCCGTGTGTCTCTTCGGACAACCTGCAGGCAACGCTTATGTACATCTGGTCAGGGATGGCCTTCGGCTTTGTTCATCCCAAGAATGTAATTACGGGAAAGAACGTGAGAGTCGGTCAAAAGATTGTCGCCTTGCGCGAAAAGGGACTCCGCGCCAATGGTGGATCCAGCATGCGCAAAGCATTCAGTATGTGTTTCGGTGACAACTGGTATATCCAAGAGGCTGCTCGTCCGTATATCGAGCTGGCGGCGACCCCATCAGTTCTTTACGACAAATTTTTGGTGCACATGAATGGCTGGTCTTCGCCTGACCTGACGCCAATCGTGAAGTCATCGCTTATCGTTCATCTAACAGGTGGGTCGTTCCGGGGGAAATTCTGGGAAGATTTTCTCAAGCGGCATGGCTTCTCAGCTGTACTTGACGACCTTTACGATCCGCCGGAAATTATGCAATTGGGCGGCGAATGGCGCGGTTTCAAATCGTCCGGTTTTTACGATACCTTCCACGGTGGTCAGGGTGTGATCGTAGTGATGGACAAGGAAGACGTTGGCGGATACATCCGCCTGGCAGCGGAAGCCGGTCATGAGGCGAAGGAATGTGGCATGATCACGAGTAACGCCGGCAAACCTCAGCTTATCATTGAATCCAAATTCAAGAAGGGGGAGACGGTAACAATCGGCGGAAAGTAAGCCGGTTTGGTAATACGCTCGGTTTTGGCTGGTGGCAACATCATCAGTCGGGACCGAGCGGTTTTTTAATCTCTCTTAGGGTATAATTCCCCGCGGCTTGCCGCGGATGATATATACTGAGAGCATGAGC
>MFSB01000025.1 GCA_001784735.1 Candidatus Moranbacteria bacterium RIFCSPLOWO2_12_FULL_48_12 | reverse complement strand
GCTCTTTAGCGAACAGCAGTAATGTGGGGCCAAAAATTAAAATTCAAAAATCAAAATGGAAAATGACCCGTCTCGCCCGCCTAGACGTCGAGGCTGGCCGAAGGCTTCGCCGAGGCGGACAGATTAAAATTCAAAAGTAAAAATACTCTTCCAAATTTTACATTTTGCTTTGTCATTTTGATATTTGATATTTGCATTTTTCATTGACACGATATGACTCGAAAGAGAAAAACGGAAGCGCTAGTGCTTATCATCCACAATGTGCGGAGCGCTCACAATGTCGGGGCTTTGTTCCGGACGGCAGATGGGACTGGGGTAGCACAGGTTTTTCTCACCGGTTATACGTTGGCGCCTTCCAGGGAGGGGGCGTTTTTTCTCACTGCGGCGGAGAAAGCATTACAAAAGACCGCCCTGGGCGCTGAGAAAAGCGTGTCTTGGAAGAAATCAGCGTCTCTTCGAAATACCCTTGCTGCTTTGAGAAAAGAAAAATTCGCGGTTGTGGCGCTCGAACAGTGCGAAAGAAGCATCGATTATCGGAAATACGCCTCGAAATCGAGCGTGGCGCTCATCGTCGGGAATGAAATCCGCGGCGTCGATGCGAAAATTCTGAAACAATGCGACGCCATTATCGAAATTCCGATGCACGGCAAAAAGAATTCGCTCAACGTATCGGTGGCCGGGGGTATTGCTCTCTACCAAATAAAGGGTACAATGGAGGAAAGGGGGTAGGTATTCAATGAAAAAACACACATAAAATTATGTCTCAGCGGACTACTTTGTTTCTCATCTTGGTAGCGGTTTTTGGAGTTTTGTTTGTGAAATGGCAAGGAGCCTATTTTTTCACGGATTCTGTGCGGGCAGAGAAGAGCAATTCTGAAACGACGCTTATTGCGCCATCGGGTAACACCGCCACGGAATCGAAGAAAGATACTGAAACAGACATCAGGACAGATACCAAGACAGATACTGAAACAAATGTGCCATCCGAAGATACTGCCAAAAAGAAGGAAAAAACTTCTCCAAAACAGACCATAACGATTACGCCGCCGACGTTTACCGCTTCGACTGCATCTTCTGGCACGGAGTCGAAGAAAGATTCCAAAAAAGACACCGAGAAAGACACCAAGCCAGGCACGGCATATGTCGCGCCGGCATCAGGCTCGTTGCAAGTGACGACGACGGCTCAGGATGCGGAGCGCGTAGAATATTATAGCCAGGGCAAAAAAAGCGATACCGAAACGTATCTGGGCGCGGGAAAGAACACCTCTTTCGGGGAATGGAGCCTGAACATCGATGCGGCCAAGCGTCTGCCGAATGGCGAATATGATGTTTCCGCAAAAGCACAGCGGAAAGATGGCACGGTGGTACAGAGCCAGCCGGCTCAATTGAATGTGGCCATTCCCGAAAACCGGATTTCGCAGGTGGAAAAGGCGAAGTTTGAAAATTCAAAGGCGGATACGGATGGGGACGGCGTTTCTGATAAGGAAGAGATCCGCCTCGGAGCCAATCCGGAAGCGGCCGATACTGACAAAGACGGCTTTCTGGACGGCGATGAGATCAAAAATGGCTTTGATCCGCTCAAGTTTTCAGTTGGCGATAAGAGCGACAAGATAGTTTTTGAATCGCCACAAAAGGTCGTGGCGAATGCAGTGGATGAACCAGAGAAGAAAGTCAGCGACAAACGTTTCAGGGTAGATACGGTAGATCTGGTTGATACAGGAAACGCCGGGAAGAAGGCAACGAGATTTTCCGGAAAGGCTCTGCCGAATATGTTCATTACGCTGTATATCTACAGCGACCCAATTATTGTGACAGTGAAGACGGATGCGGAGGGCAACTGGACATATGACTTGGACAAAGAACTACCGGATGGCGATCACGAAATCTTTGTGGCTGTGACGGATAATGTCGGGAAGATTTCAGCCCAGAGTGAAGCCTTGCCTTTCGTGAAGACCGCTCAAGCGGTCGCGATAAAACCGGCAGCCGCCGCTGCGGCGGAAGCTCTGCAGAATGCATCGCCGCTCGATCGCTCACGGACGGAGTTTATCATCATGGCTATCGTCATAGCGCTCAGTTTTTTGGGGATAGCTCTGGTAGTGATTGGCCGCAAGGCATCCGTAATTTGAGTAAGAGGAATTCATGCTGAAAGGTACGTTTGAAAAAGGTCTGCAGTTCACAAAACGGAATCCGGAGATTTTTTACTCATTGTTTCTGATTGCCGCCGTAACCGGAGCCTTGTTTTTCAACAGCTACTATTCTCTCCAAAAATTCCAAGCCACATCTGATGCGCTTCTGAAAAGCAAGGCGGTGCTCGCGGAAAACATTTTCCGTATTTTAGGGAGCGATATTCTGAAAAATACCACCCTGCTCCAAGGTAAATTGGATCAGATAAAAGAAGAGAACAGCGATGTGACGGATGTAGCGGTGTTTACTCGCGCGACTGACGAAGCGCCTTTTATTGTTGCCGCCTCGACTGATCACGGAGTTGTCGGTTCTGTCGTGGAAGAGACGGCTTTGCCCTATCTCATCGCGTGGCAGGATGCGCGGATCGTTCCGGCGTTTCTCACCAATGAGAATGGCAAGCGCTATTGGAATGTCGTAAAAAAAGTGACGGATGCGGATGGTCGCGGGCTGGGTCTGGTGCTTTTCCAGCTCTCGCTCGAGGAACATGATGCCTTCGTACGGAGAGCGATTCTGCAGGTGTACGGAGTGGCCATCCTTTCGCTTATCTTCGTGTTGCTTCTCCTCATGAATCATATGCGCTTTTTCCGCTATGCCCTGCGCGCAGCGAAGCTGGAAGAAGTGGATCGCATGAAAGATGATTTCATTTCTATGGCGAGCCACGAGCTGAAGACGCCGCTCACGGTACTCCGCGGATACGTCGATCTTTTGCGGGACGCTACCTTGAAACCGCGCGCTGTGGAGGGAGAGAAGCAGGCAGCCGAATATTTGGAGAGTATGGATGCTTCCATTGTGCGCCTGGATAATCTTGTGGAAGACATCTTGAACGTTTCCCGCCTCGAGCAGAACCGTCTGCCTATCGAATTGCAAGCTGTCGACACGGCTGTCCTGCTCGGCGCTTTGGCAAAAGAATTTTCATTGCTCGCCAAGAATAAGGGGCTGACATTCCGCTATGAGCCGCAAGCGGTGGCGCCGGTCACTGCCGATCCGGAACGCCTGAAACAGATACTCGTCAATCTTTTGGGCAATGCCGTGAAGTACACGCCAGCCGGGAACGTGGAGCTTTCCGCCAAAGAAACGGATGATGCCGTTATCGTGACGGTAGCTGATACGGGGCTTGGTATTTCCGCTCCATCTCTCGAACATTTGTTCTCGAAATTTTATCGCATAAAAACCGATCAGACGGCCAAGATTTCCGGCAGCGGGCTCGGCCTCTGGATTTCCCGAGAGATTGCGTGTAAGATGGGAGGGGATTTGACGGCTGAAAGCATCGAGGGGGTCGGGTCGCACTTCCGCCTGCGTTTGAAGAAACATCCACGATAATGCAGATTCGCATATATGCCCGGTGGGACAACCTTTAAAAAAGATAAAAAAATGTGGCATTTCATGGAAACGGGGAGTTTTGCGTAAGTCTGTGTGAGGTCCGCATAGGTCTGTGATATGAAAAAAAACAAGATCGCTATTTTCGACATTGATGGGACGATTTTCCGCAAAAATCTCCATTTTGAGCTGATCAATGAACTGACGTGGATGAAGATTTTCCCTACCGTGGCCCGCAATACATTGACGGAGATCTATACGAACTGGCTGGAGCACGAAGGGACGTATGAGGATTATCGCAAAGCTCTCGTGATTCTTTATTCAAAGCACATCAAAGGGTGTTCGCAGGAGGAGGTGCTCAAAGCGAGCCGGATCGTTGTTCCTTTTCATGCCAAGCGCACCTATATTTTTGCGGAAAAGCTTATCAAGAAATTGCGTGCCGACGGATACCATCTGATCGCAGTTTCCGGTTCGCCCGTCGAAGTCGTTGAGGAGTATAATCGCGATTATCTCAGATTCGATTATGTGTTCGGGAGCGTTTATGCGCTGGATGAGGAAAAACGCTATACGGGCGTAGCGGAATTTGAGCCTTCCAAGAACAAGGGACATGTGGTAGAACAGTATATGTATGAGCACAAGCTCACTTTCGAGGGTTCTTATGGCGTGGGTGATACGGAGTCGGATATCAGCTTCCTCAAGCTGGTGGAAAATCCGATCGCCTTCAACCCCAACCAGAACCTGAAAGCGGCAGCGGAAAAAGAACAGTGGAAGATAGTTGTGGAAAAAAAGGACGTGATCTACGAGATAGCTCCGGAACGCTTTAATTGAGCCATATATCTGAAGGTATGCCCGGTGGAAAAACTTCGATATTCTGAACTTTATTGTGCTATATTTGAAGTGATGGCCTGTTTGGTATAGGACGAGGTTATTTGCAGGGATTTTAAAATCATATTATCGAAGTATTGCCACCGGGTATGAATCTCAACAGCTTCTTCGACAATTTCATGCAAAAGACGCTGTGGTTGTGGCTGCCGTTTTATGCTTTCTTCGATCTGATCAAGGAGCTTCTGGAGCGTTTGGATAAGAAGTAACTCGGTATGCCCGGTAGTAGAACTTTGAAAGAAGAGAAAAAAAGTAATGTCCACAGGGGGTTCATTCTTAGAAAAGGGGCTAGACAATGCTGTGTAGGTACTGTAAGAATTTATTCAAAGTTTTACTACCGGGTATGTCTTCTCTTTCCAGATTCTCTCCAATTTTCTTGCGCGGGCTGCCGCTTTTTATATGGATGGGAGTGATTTTCTTCTTTTCTTCTCTGCCCGGGAGCGAGCACCCGTACCAGATAACGCTCTCATATTATATGGAGCGCAAAGGCGCGCATATCATTGAGTACGCGGCACTCATGCTTCTTACGGTGCGTTTCGCGACGGCCATTTATTCTCGGGAAACATTCGAAAAGATTCTTCTTCTGGCGGCGGTTTTTTCGATCACCTACGGAGTTTCAGATGAATTCCATCAATTCTTTGTTCCATACCGCGGCGCCAAAATGAGCGACGTACTCATAGATGGATTGGGAGCACTTTTGATAGGGGCATCCCTCTGGCTTATCATGAATATACGCTATCGCAAAAGGTAGATTCTTTGTCGAATACAAAAAACTCCTGTTTCTAACAGGAGTTTTCTATTGACGCGGGAAAATTACTTCACTTTTTCTACAAATTTTTTGAAAATATCCGGATTCTCGACTGCGAGAGCGGAAAGCACTTTGCGGTCGAGTGCGATATTTTTGGTCTTTGCGATGGCGATGAACTGGCGGTACATCAGCCCGTGCAAGCGGAGCGCCGTATTCAACCGCGTAATCCAGAGGCTGCGGAAACTGCGCTTTTTGGAGCGGCGGTCGCGGCGGGCGTATTTGCCGGCCTTGATGACAGCTTCTTTGGCTTTGGTGAAGAGATTCTTCCTGCCCCAGCGAAAGCCCTTAGCCGCTTTGAGAACATTCTTGTGGCGTTTCTTGGTCATTATTCCTCTCTTGATTCTGGTCATAAGGCTTACTTACAACTTACGACTGACGACTGACGACAAATGCGAATCAGAATGGCAGACGGTATGTTGTGGGTCGTTAGTTGTTAGTCGATAGTTAGTTTAAAACGAATACGGAAGGGAATTTTTGATATTCTTTGCGACGGCCGGGTAGACGTTATTGTCCTGGCGCTTGGCTCGGGACTGTTTGCCAGTGTCGCGGGAATTGTAGTGATTCTGGCCGGTGGCGCGAGTCTTCAGTTTTCCGCTGCCGGTGATCTTCACTTTTTTGCTGACTGACTTTCTGGTTTTGAGTTTTGGCATAGTTTTGAAGATGAATAATGAATTATGAATTACGAATCATGAACAGGAACCCAAAAATCATAATTCCTAATTCCCTATTCCTAATTCTAGGGCTACTCCGTCACGATCAAGGCGGTGAAGCCCATCGGCCCGCGTTTTACCTCTTCTTCGAAGCGGTGCGGGACAGCGATGCTTTTCAAGAACTGGTGGAGGTTTCCCCTGGCTTTTTCGTGCATCGCTTTTTCCCGGCCGCGGAGCACTATTTCGACCCGGACTTTATTGCCTTTGGTGAGGAATTTTTCCGCCTGTGTCTTTTTGAAAAGAAGATCGTGCGCGTCGGTGCGGAAGCCGATACGGATACCCTTGGTCTCGACTTTTTTCTGTTTGGACTTGGCCTGCTGTTCCTGCTTGGCCTGGCGGTATTGGAGCTTGCCGAAATCGGTCACCTTGCAGACCGGCGGGACCGCTAGGGGAGAAACCTCGACGAGGTCGGCTTCCTGTTCCCGCGCCAATTGCAGTGCGGCTGCGATATCCATCGTGCCGCGATTCATACCCGCGATATCGATGACGACTACCTCTGGAGCCAGGATCTGCTCGTTCACGCGCGAACGGATCTTGACCTGCATTTTCGGTTTCGGCCGATTGTGGCGCCTTCTTCTCATGTATCCTAATCATCACGAATTAATCCACAAATTTACACGAACATAAAGTCTAAAAATAAACCTTTTGCGCCCATTCGTGGCATTATTCGTGTTCATTTGCGATTCAAGTGGAGTTGATGGGAATTGCACCCATGTCCAGAAACATTTTCCCAAAATATTCTACAAGCTTAGAGTGCTTTGTGTAATGAAAGAGGTAAAAAGCAGACAAAAAACTCTTACATTTTTTTCTTTTGCAATACAACTTGAGGCTGAAAGAAAAAGAAATGTCCTCGCGTCGTCTCGATGATATGACACCAGAGGTTCTTTATCGAGAATCAGGATTCTGATGGCTCAGCGCCAATCGTTCCGAAGCTCCGAAGAGCGAAGGACGAATTAAGCGAGAGCAAGAGCGAAAGACGGAGCAAATGCTTGCGCAAATGCGTTCTTTGCCTTGGTGATGAAGTTTGCATTTATCATCGTGAGAACGATTTTTACGATCATGTTCTCAAGATCGGCTTGCCTATTTTGAAAGTACGCCCTGTCGAGTCTAAACAACCCCATTCGACTTGCTTCATTAAGTAAGGCGAATAAGAACGTTTAAATGATTTTAGAAAAAACCAGATAGACTACGATTTTTGAATCATGAATCTGGAATCATGAATCAAGAAAGATTCTAAACTCTTATTCCTGATTCTCTATTCGTAATTCCTAATTCTGTTTTAGCGTTCTTTCTATGCGGCGCGCGGCCTCTCTTTTGCCGATGTCGGAACGCTTATCGTAGGACTTTTTCCCTTTGCCGATGGCAAACTCCAACTTGACAAGTTGTTTCCTAGTATACAGGCGAATGGGCACCAGTGTCAAGCCTTCGGTGCGGGATTTTCCGATGAGAGAGCGGATTTCCCGCTTGCGCAAGAGAAGCTTACGAGGTCGGGTGGCATCGTGGGCCGTATCGCGGTGGGCATGGGCGTAGCGGGGGATAAGGGCGTTGGTCAGGTACAATTCGCCCCCTTTGACCGTCACGAAGCTCCCTTTGAGGCTGGCATGGCCTGTTTTGACCGATTTCACCTCCGCTCCGGTCAATACCAAGCCCGCCTCGAAGCGTCCCTCGAGGGCGTAGTCAAATCCTGCTCGTTTGTTGGTAGCGATGACTGTCATAAGCTTGTATCTCTACTATAAGGAAAAGATGGCAGACAAGCAAACAGGGTGTGTTGACTAAATCCCTCTTTGTTGTTATGCTCATTGAAATAGTTTTTTTAACATAGCGGATAAATTTTGTGAGATCCGTTTCACTTAACTGCAGTAGAATGAGGAGAAGAACATGAAAATGAAAGTATGCGTCGCACTAAAGACATTCGATGTGCTAAATAAAGGGGATTCCTTTGTAGACTTGAGCGCCATATTACGTGTTGCTGGCGGCCACACACAGGAGAGAATCTCTACTTATGTGAAAGTTGACGAAGGGAAGGG
>MFSB01000024.1 GCA_001784735.1 Candidatus Moranbacteria bacterium RIFCSPLOWO2_12_FULL_48_12 | reverse complement strand
CATGAATCCGGCGGCGACTCTCGGCGCGAATTCGAACAACAGGGACAACTTGATCTCAAAGAGCTACAACACTGACGTGATCTCCGCGAACCCGGGCGACAGCCGCGATACTCCAACTCCGCCAACCAAAATCAGCATCGTGACCGGCGGCGTGGACATCAACGCGGGCACCTACATCCTCGGCGTGAACGACATAAATACCGGTTACGGGGCAGGTGTGCATCCGGTTGCCGGCGGAGAGAACGAGCTTAATGCAACGGTCTACTACCTGTTCAGCCATCTGGCGCGCGTCGCGGTCGGCGTCGAAGCTGCCAATACCTACATCGTGATCAGCAACAGCAGCCAGGCGGGCGGCGCAGTAAGCCTCTAGGAAGCAGAACAAAAAGCGGACAAAGATTCGCTAACCAAAAGATTCATCGAATCGTATCCTCCCCCTCGGGAGGTTCCACGCCCGGCTTCGTCGGGCTTCCGCAGTACCCTCGGGTAAACCTGCAAGCATCCGCTTCAGCTACCCGAGGGCTTTTATTTTTTATGCCTTACTTGTTTGATCTGTTTTCCTCCTCCCCTTTCCAAGGGGAGGATTGAGGAGGGGTTTAGAATACATGAATATTCAACCTCCCCCGACCCCCTCCTTCGAAAGGAGGGGTGGAAGAAATTTTTATTGACGCTTTTCTTATTTTTTGTTACGATGACTTCGCGTTTTACTTTTAAAAAACGCCTTTTGTTTAATTATGGGCACATAGCTCCCGCCTTCGCTCTTGCGAGCTACGGACGGGCAGGCAGTTGGTAGACTCAAACGAAGGAAGTTAGGGTAGATTTAGTTTAAAGCAGAATTCGGGCACATAGCTCAGTTGGTAGAGCAGCGGCCTCTTAAGCCGACGGTCGCAGGTTCGATCCCTGCTGTGCCCACCAAGCCCTCGTAGCTCAATGGATAGAGCCGCGGACTTCTAAGCCGTTAATGTTGGTTCGATTCCAACCGAGGGCACCAGCCGATGATAGAGGGAAAGCAGTCCCGCCAAGGCGGGATTGATGTTGGTTCCCTGCCCGACGGCAGGCGGGGATTTCAACCGAGGGCACATACCTTCAAAAAGTATTTAGCGGGGTGACTATCGTCTAATGGTAAGACAACGGTTTGTGGTACCGTGAACGAGGGTCCGATTCCCTCTAGTCACCCCACTGGGTATTTTTTCTTCTACACATTCCACATTAAGAAACCAGACTTATTGTCATCCCGACCGAGTCTTCCAGCCTCGACGGCTAGGCGGGCGAGTGGAGGGATCTGTGCTGATAGAAAGTAGATTCCTCGACAAGCTCGGAATGACAGAGTAAAAGAAGTCCGATTTCATAGTGTTCTGTATATAGATAGCAAAAATCCTCCTTGTAAGGAGGATTTTGTTATATTCCAAAAAACTAGTTGATAATCTCGTAGGTGAGATTCATACGCACCGTGCTGGACTGGGTGCCGGGCTCGATGACCGGAGCTGCCACTTTCATCTCGGAAACAGCTCCGCCCAGACCGCCGTAACCCGTCTGAGCGTAAGGTGTAACGCCGGAATCTTCATAGAGCGAAACCAGTTTTCCGAGACGGAAGTTCCCGGCCTTGGCGATCTCCTGGGCTTTCATCTTCGCTTTGGCTATGGCTTCCATCCGCGCCACCTGTTTCGCGTCCGTATCGTCATCCACCGTGAAGCTGATACCCGAAACGTTATTAGCACCCTTTTCCACGATACTGGAGAGAATATCGCCGATAGTGTCCAGATTGCGTATTTTGACAGAAAGCGTCTGGGTCAGGGTGTAACCGGAAATCACCGGCGGCGGACAAGTCCCGCCAAAAGCACAATTGGAGTACGTATAACGCGGCGTCAGCGTGTACTGGCTCGTCTGTAAATCCTTTTTCTCGACACCCTTCTCCTGCAAAAAAGCATTGATAGTATTCATCTTCTCCACATTCTGCTTCTGGATTTCGGCCACATTTTTTCCGCCTTCCGTCACGACGCTCGCCGTAAACGCCGCGATGTCAGTAGCCGTTTCCATCTTGGCTTCGCCATCAACCATAAAGATCCTGTTCGGGTACGTCTGGTCGATCGAACGGCCGTACTGATAAACATAAATCATTGCCGCGAGCGCCAACACAGCGACAGCTACGCTTTTCACCTGCTTCATGTGTTCTTCTGTCATACGCGATAATTACAAATTATGAGTACTTCTAGTATACATCAAATTCTTCAAATAACGGGTATTGCACCGCGGGGTATTGACCCGATTTTACTCGCTTTCAATTGCCAAATAGTACTCCGCAAGGTAAAATGGTAGCATGAAAATACCTCTTTTGCCAATCCAAACCCTTGTTATTTTTCTCATTTCCCTCACCGTCGGAGCATGTTTATCGCAGAGCGGATATGATAGCCAATCTTGGTTTATTCTCAGCAGAAACTTCATACTACTGACTATCTCCAATTTTGTTCTTTATTTTCTCTGCCAGAAAATCGGACTGACCACACCGACTCGCTTAGAGCATAGAATTATCACGTTGCTTATTCTCTTCCTGCTTTTCGACC
The DNA here is from genome assembly GCA_001784735.1 of Candidatus Moranbacteria bacterium RIFCSPLOWO2_12_FULL_48_12. GTDB lineage: Bacteria > Patescibacteriota > Minisyncoccia > Moranbacterales > UBA1568 > UBA1568. Next base: position 2,987 of record MFSB01000024.1, on the reverse strand, counting down.
CGCAGACGCCATGGTGGATTTTTCTCTTTTTGGGCGGAACGACGGAACTCTTGCAAAGACTTTTCCGCACTCCTTCCGGACCGCTCTTCAATCCAGTCGCCTCAAGCGGACTGTTGTTTAGTTTCTTCAATTATGTGCCCAGCTGGTGGGGCGTCAGTTACGCTCCGCACCTTTTCCTTTTTGAAAACGATGTCAGCATAGCCATGTTTCTCACCCTCATTCTCGGAGGCTATGTCGCCTACCGCTACCGCAAGCTTGCCATCGTTCTAGCAGCCCTTATCGCTTTTGCTGTTTCTTCTTTCATGCTCTTCGGCACTATCCCCCTTTTTGTCATTGTTGAAGGGACGCTCGCATTTTTCTTGCTCGTCATGGCGGTAGAGCCCAAGACTTCTCCTATTCTCAGAAATGAACAATATATCTACGGCGGCATAGTCGGAATCCTTATTTCTATCGGTCCGTATACTCGTTTTCCAGAAACCTATCTTAGCGCTCTCATATTTGCTAACCTCTATACCCATCGAAAATTTATATGGAACAGTTTCGTTGACCAGAAGCCGAATGTAAGCTATAAAGAGTAGACACTTTGATGCGCTCGTTCCGCCAGCTGGCGGATCAGTGGATATAAATAATGCGCTCGTAGCTCAGTGGATTAGAGCATCTGGCTTCGAACCAGAGGGTCGGGGGTTCGATCCCCTCCGAGCGCACAAATGAACAAAGTGAATTTGTGACTCGGAGCAAGCCAACTGCTTGGCTTGCGTAGGGGTGAGAAAAGCGGAGTGATGTTTCGCGAGTACGCGAAACCACGAGCTGGGGTCGCAGAAATTTATGAGCGACGGCAAATAAATTATCTGTGACCGGATCCCCTCCGGGCGCACACGGTAAAAATATCACATCACTACAGATTTTTGTAGTTTTTAATAAATTCGCTCGGGTTCTGCCACCACTGTGGACTGGTGCGCTTTTCCCCCTCTTTCCAATACCCAGGCAAGACTTCGTTTTTCCACGAACCGGTGTAGATGGCAAAGTGCAAATGGGCTTCCCAAAACCCATTCTCCGGAGTCAAGCTTTCACCAACGAACCCGATCGGTTCACCACACTCCACTTTCTCCCCGATACGCTTGAAGGATGTCCCCAGATGGGCGTAGACGGAATAAAACACCTTGCGCGTTCTGGCATGCTTGTGACGGATGATGATGATATGCCCCCAATTGCCCTTTTCTTTAGACCCGGGATGGAGCGCAGCATAGACTACGGTACCCCGCCCACAGGCCCGCACATCTGTCCCGACTGGCACATTACAGTCCTCACCGATGTGCAAGCCCCATAAAACGCCTTTATAGACAGAACGTTTGCCGAAAGGCACGCCATTTGCTTTATAGTTTTCTACCGGAAATATGAGCCGCGGAGTGGTGAGATAGGCCATAGTGTTTCTTCTTACTTATCACCACTAGCCTCCCACAAATTCGTCCCTTCGTCAAAAACAAAACACCCCCAGAGAGAGGGTGTTTTCTGTACAGTGAAACACTGACCACTATACTGATGGTGCTGATGTACACTCCTTGCAGTTAGCCTTGTGAGTCACCACCTCATAGACAGCTGAGAGGCCAACAAGCACATAGACCGCCTTGGAAACAAGCGATGCCTGGCCGCCAAGTACTTGACTAATATCCCAGTTCAGCAAGCCCACTAACAACCAATTCAAACCTCCTATTACGAGAAGGATAAAAGTGACGTTGTGCAATTTCATATGTTTTATATTAAATTTCTTAAAACGCCGGCATCGACCCTACCGCGTGGATTATTCTTTTTCACACTCTCATTATACACCAAAAAAGACTGGTTTTTTTAAAAATTGCAAGCCCCGTCACCTATTCAAGTCAATAAGATTGTCCTTGTACATTATAAGACAAAGTCGCCTTATGGCTTATATATGGCAGTTTACACACATTTTTACCAAAATAGGTGACTGGGGCAAGAGGTAAAACGCAAAGCTATCAAAAGAAAACCCTTTTATCTCGGCATTTTGAGGACGTCAATTACTTTGCCATTGATGACAAAATCATCCTCAGGAGTGAGGAAAATCGGCTTGTGTACCTTGTCCGTCGACTCCGGAAGAAGGGCGATCATCTTGCCGTCGAGCGATCGATAGGTCTTCACGGTAGCCAAGCCGTCAATCACTACCAGGACGCGATCGCCATTCCGAAACTCCTTGGTATGCGCGTCCACCAGGATGAAGTCTCCGCTCTGGATAATCTTGCCGTTAACTTTCGCCTTGTTCATGGATGTCCCCGAGACCTGGACTGCAAAAACATTCTTATCTTTGACCAGACGCTTGGACACCCTGAGATAGCCTTCGATGTACTGGTCGGCAAACATGGTCGCTGCTCCGGCATTGGCCGCGCCGAACACCGGCACCTGGATGAACGTATCCGCGTTCACACCCTTCAAAAGTATCCCTCGATCCTCGCTCGTTCGCTCGATGTAGCCCTTGTCTTCGAGCGCATTGAGATAGAGAAAGAAACTGCGCAAGCTCTTCAGCTTGAGCCCAAGTTTCCCCGTCTCGCTCTTGATTTCCCTGACCGTCGGCATCTCGCCGTTTTCCGTAAAATATGTCTTGATCGCCTGCAAAACGATCTTCTGCTTCTGCGTTAATATCTCCATACTTATATTTGTTTACGGCGATATGCACCATCTGCACATCGCAATAATACAGTTTACATGACTTACATATGGAATAATACACCCTCCCATAAAATCTTGTCAAATACTCGCTATGACAATACTCGTTATGCTAAAAATTTTAATTCTTTCCTTCCGCTCCTACCCTGAACCACACTTTATGCAATTGCATAAGTTGTGGTACGGCTCGGAAAGAGTTTGTACAATAAAGGCTTTAAATAAAGGAATAAATAATCCTCGCGGCAAGCCGCGAGGTATTACAACAACGCGAGCTGTCCTTGGTGAAATTTGATGTACTCCTGTTCTTT
>MFSB01000023.1:49655-62136 GCA_001784735.1 Candidatus Moranbacteria bacterium RIFCSPLOWO2_12_FULL_48_12 | reverse complement strand
GTGAAAAAGAGGATGTCCTCTTTGGGAGACATGAAGAGGTCGGAGCTGTCAAAGCTCTGCGCAACATCCTTCAAGTCTGTCAGGCGCGTCTTCTTTCCAGTGCCGACATCCATTTTCCAAAAAGTATCTTTGGTAATGAGCGGCTTGTCAAAGTAATCGTTGGGGAGGGTGGCGCTGTCCGGCAGTCCGCCCGGGAGAGCATAGTAGATGGTGCGGCTATCCTTGGACCAAGCCGCTTTGGAGACAAAGGTGGGGAGAGAGAGGCTCTGGAACTCACCGCCGTTTCCATTCATCATATTGAGGAGGATATTTTGTCCGCCCTTCTCATTGCTCACGCCGACCAGCACTTTTTCACCATTGGGTGACCAGAGGTAGTCGGCTCCGAATTTTTCCGAAAGGAGCACCCGGCGGCTTTCCCCCGAGAGGCCGATAGTTTCGAAGGAAGTTTTCTCAAGCGCGCTGGGTCGGTTCCAAAAGGAGACAGCCGTGCTCTGGGGCACAGGCGAGATGAATGAGTCCTGGGACAGCGAGGCGAGTTTTTTCCAGGCCGACCCGTCCGGATTGGCGATATTTAGGGTGCGCTCATTATTTGTGGCGGTGTACTGATAGAAAATCTTGTCGCCGAGATTATTCCAAGCCAGCCGCGCCATTTCCGGCTTGAGTGGGACAAGCGTCTTGGTGGTTAGATCGGCATAGTGCCAGAGGTTTTGCCCATTGCTTTGCTTGAGGAGAAGCAGGGTGCGGTCTTTCTTGGGCGACCAGATGACGCGCACCGGCTGGCCCGGGAGGTCGCTCAAGAGAACAGACTTGTCTTTGCCTTCCATGGAGGCCTTTTTCAAAGTTTTCTCATCCAGCGAATAATAATAGAGGGTGCCATCATCGGAAACCGCCGCTCCCAAAAGAGCTTCATTGATGGGGTTTTGAATGCTTCCAACCATACCAGGCGTAGCAGCGGCTTTCATTTCTTGGACAGCATTTTTTTCCTTCGGGTCGGCGACCGGATCATTGACGTTATTTTTGAATGCAAAATTATAGGCCGCCAAGAAAATGAGCACCAAAATAAGTAAGCCGATAGAAAAATAGAAAATCTTTTTCATTCTTTTTGTTATAATATTTTCTTTACTGGACGTGAAACGAAGAGAGGTTGGTCATGGTCGAGTAGGATTGGCAGGGAGTGACGCCTTTTATTATATACGGGGCGCAGTCTTTGCTCTCATAGAGGACAACGAGACCCGCCGCCTTGAAAGCATCAAAGTACTTTCTAATGGTAGCAGGGTCAGTTGACCCGCCGCTATTGTTGAGATCGGCGCAGGTGCCTTTTTGGTGGCAGGTACTGTTGTGCATGACCGTCGGAGGCCACGACTCAGTTATTCGCCAGCCGGTTACCCCAGTTACATTTTTTATTTTTTGGAGGAGAGATGGATCCAAAAAACATTTATTTAGTCCGCACGTTTTGAAATCTACACCAGTTACCTCTACGCACCCTGTACAGGCTTGGCATTTGATATTTCCAGCCGGGCAACAGGCGGCTACCGGCTGGGCTGGACTCGGGCAGGCTACCGGAGGCACTGTTGGTACGGGCTTTGGTTCTGTCGGCACAGCAGCCCCCGGAACAGCCGTAAGACCGTTCAAAGTGACATTCACCAGATCGGGGTTGATGGTATTGAGGAGGAGCCAGGCCACGAGAGCGATGATGAGGCCGATGATGGAATCGAAAATGACGCTTTTGGCCGTGCTCATGGCCGCCGTATTGCCGGCACTGGTTAGATACATAAAGCCGCCGACGGAAAGCATAAACAAGGCGCAGAGGACAATCACCACCATGGCTGTTCTATAAACAGCGGTAACGTAAGCTGGCAGATTACTGCCATCCGTACTGGCGAGCCCGGGGATTTTTTCAAGAAGTGTGTATTGTAGCCCCTGTGTTTGTGCCTCTACTACAGAAACAAACAGGAATGTACTTACGGAAAAAATAAGGAGAAAAAATACTATAAGAAAAATTTTATTTTTGACCATATTGAAAAAATGATGTGTCATTATTATACCACAAATTTTTTGAGTCATTGAAACAAAACTCCTCTGTTGGGTGGCGTATAGAATGCCCGCATACTTGTTCGGCCTCAAACGGTTAACGGTATCGCGGGGATGGCGTAAACATTTTACACGTCGACTGATTGAAATCGGCATGCCAATGCAAAGAATCCTCGTCCCAAAATACAGCCCTTTTTATCAAATAAACAGGCCTTGGGACACCATTTTTGGGCAAGTAACATAATGGTGTCCTCCCGCTTGTGATATAGCTATCTATAGCCTCACCATGGGCTATGTCGATAGCATAGTCACCTTGAGTATGATGTGTTGTGGCACACCTCCCAGTTGATTTGTCGTGAAGCCAGCATTCTGTTCCCCCGTTGATCTGTATCGGACAATTATCGCAAGCGGCGCTGAGATTTTTAAGTCCTTGTATGGCTGCTGAACCGGCCAGGCTTATACAATCTGTTTGTCCTTTTGTCGTGCACCCGGGGTTACTGATGAATGAGAAATTCCCGCTTGATTGAAGATCGGCTCGCTCGCTTGCGTCGCTCGGCCAAGACTGCCCGTAGGCTATTTCAGGCGGTGGAACAGCAGCCCCCGTAGGAGCCGTGGCTGGGAGGCCATTCAATTTGACATTTATAGAGCCAAGGTTGATGGTACCGAAGAAGAACCAGGTTGCAATGGTGACGGTCAGCCCAAAAAACCCCAAAATGAATAAATATTTTTTGTTTTTACTCATATAAAAAAGAAGAGTATCACTTATTGTATCATAAAAACTCGAGATGGCTCGAGTTTCTAATTTCCTCCATAGAGTGCTCCTGTTTTGTAGTTTTTCCTAAAAATCCCAGCTGCCGTTCATGCTGCTTGACTGGGTATAGTTGACGACGGTCGTTTCGAAGAAGTTGCCCTTGTCGCTATTGGGGTCCTGGAGCCGATCGAGATGCTTGTAGGGGTTGGTGACCGCATCCGGGTAGAGCGGGCCGATACCGAGCATCGCGAGGCGGTTATTGGCCAGCCAGCGGGTGTAATCCTCGGTCGTCTTGCCACTCAAGCCGGGAATGCGGTCGCCCAAAATATGTTTCCCCCACTCGATTTCTTGTTAGACGGCTGTTTGCATCATGTCGAGAATCAATTTTTCATCGTAGAGAGCGGGGAATTCCCTCCTGATTTCGCGGATGAGGTTGGCGAAGATAGTGATGTGCGTGAGTTCATCACGGCGGATATAGGCGATCATCCGGCCGGTGGCAAGCATCTTCATCCTATCAACCAAGGTATCGAAGAAAGCGAAGCCATTGTAGAAATAGACCGCTTCGAGAAGGAAGTTGGCCACGATGCCGCGGAAGAATTTTTCATCCGTAGGCTCTGCGATGAAGTCCTCGTATATTTGGCCGATGTATTTGTTGCGCTCGAGCAGCACGGTATCGGTGCGCCAGAAATAGTAGATCTCATCCCGTTCTTTGCTTTCGACAACGGATTCGAGGATGGTGGCGTACGATTGCGAATGGATGGCTTCCTGGTAGGCCTGGATGGAGAGGATCAGATTCACCTCCGGGGACGTGATATAGTCGGAAAAATGCGGCAGATTGACGGTCTGGATGGAGTCGAGAAAGATGAGAAAAGATAGGATGCCTTTATAAGCCTTCTGCTCTTCCGCCGAGAGCTCGGAGCGGAACATCCGCGCGTCGTCTTTGAGACCGGAAACTTTTTCCGGAACCCAGAAGTTTCCTACCATGACCTGATAGAGGGACTTGGCCCAGGGGTACTTCGTCGCGTTCAGGTTGAAAAGCCCGGTCGTGGCGCCCTTGATGATGGTTCGCATGGACACATCATCATTTCCCTTCGGGTTGAACATGAGATTCCTTTGCATTTCTTCAGTCATAATGTTTGGACTTACGACTGACCACTGACGACTTACGACCGTGCGAAGCGCATACTGGCCATAATATCGTTGTTAGTTGTCTGTCATGAGTTGTTAGTTTCTCTTTTAGCCGCTGCAGCTGACGCAGTCTTCTTTTACTTCGCCGGAAAGGCTGCGCACATAATAGACGGTCTTGATCCCCTGTTTCCAGCTCTTCATATAGTAGCCGTAAAGCTGCTCCGGGCTGACGTGCGACGGGTCGATCATCCATTCGAAAGAAATAGACTGATCTATCCATGGATAAATGATCGCCATCATATCGATGACGTCATTCATATTCATAGTGATATATTCCTTGTAATACCAGAAGTTCTCTTTGGAAAGCTTGGGTGCCACGCGGATGGTGGGCGCCGAGAGATTGGTCTCGATGAAAAACTTTTTGTAGATAGGGAGGAGGGCCGCGGTGGTGCCGACGACGCCGGCGGTGGAGGTATTGGGGGCGGGAGCCGTGTGATAGGCGAACCGCACGCCATGCGTTTGCATATCGGCAAAAAGCTTTTTCCACTCCCCGGCAAAAGGAGTGTTGGATGTGAACCATGCTTCATCCCGTCCGAGTAGGCTGCCTTTGGAATACTCGCTCCCCGGGTACAACTCGTATGTCCCCCGCTCCTTCGCAAGATCTATGGAGGCGCGGTAGGTATGGTAGGCGTAGCGCTCGAAGAGGTGATTGACCTCCAAGCGGGCCTCCTCGCTGTCATAGGCGAGTTTCCGCGTGGCCAGATATTCGGCCAGCCCCAGGTAGCCGACACCGACGCTCCGGTAGCGCAGAGCCGTCCGCCTGGCTTCCTGGATGGGATAGTAATTGAGCGTGACGACGTTATCGAGAACCCGCATGACGGCAGGAAAAACATCCGCTATCACCTCCTTGGTACAGACGGTCGCGATATTGATGGAAGCCAGGTTGCAGACCACGAGGTCTCCCGGTTCATAGCGGATAACGATTTTTCCATCCTCGATTTTTTCCTCGATGAATTTGGTGGCTGAAGTGTTCTGGCAGATCTCCGTGCACAGCTGGGTGGAATAGATATTGCCCGCATGCTTGTTCGGATTCAGGCGGTTGACCGTATCGCGGAAAAAAACATACGGCATGCCGGTTTCCACGGTGGATTTCAAGAATTTTTTGAAGATCTCTTTCGCTTTGACCACTTTTTTCATGGTGAGACGCTCATCTTTCTCCAGCGTCTGGTAAAGCTCCTCGAAAGGCTCGTTGAAAGTATCCTGGAGGCGCCGGCCATAGAATTTTTCGATCTCATGCGGATCAAAGAGCGTGATGTCGGCGCCTTCCTCGAGCCGCCTCATGAACAGATCGGGGATAGCGACCGCCGGAAAGATATCGAACGCCTTGGAACGGATATCGCCGGTTTCTGTTTGGAGATCGAGGAAATCATAGATATCGAGGTGCCAGATGTCGAGCGTCACGGAGATAGCACCGAGGCGCGAGCCGAGCTGATTGACGGCGACAGCAGTGTCGTTGATCACCTTCACCCAGGGATTTACCCCGCCAGACATCCCGGCGACGTTTCTGATGGCGCTCCCGCGGGAGCGGATGTTACCGAGGTAAACGCCCACCCCTCCGCCGAATTTGGAAATTTGCGCCATATTCTCGACGGCGTGGTAGATGTCGCGGAGGTCATCGTTGACATTGATTTTGAAACAACTGGAAAGCTGATGGAAATTGGTGCGGGCATTGAGCAAGGTCGGCGTCGGCAAGGAAATGCGTTGCTCTGAACAGTGCTTATAAATTTTCAACGCGAAAGCCAGACGGTCTTCCGGCTTTTCCGGAATAGCGAGGAACAAGGCCACCGACATATACATTTCCTGCGGCAGCTCCCTGATGATTTTGTTCGGATTGAGGAGGTAGCGTTTTGCGAAGGAGACGATCGTCGTGTATTCATAGCTTTGGTCTGTGTCCAAAGAGAGATGTTTGCCTGCCTCAAGGATATCTTTAGCGGAATAATATTTGTAAAAATCTTTGTAGTACAGTCCGCGTTCTATATAATCGTCGAAGAGCGCCTTATAAGCCTCTGGGGAATAGACATCTTTCTGTTCCAAGCGGCGGTTCTTGGTGGCTTGTTTGTAGAGATCGCCCAAGAGGATCCGGGCCGCCACGTTCTGCCAGAAGATGTTCTCTACCGTGACGAGGTCGATACAGGTCTTGATCAAGAGCTTATTGATATCCGACGTCTTGATCTCATCGACGATGTTCTTTTTGAACGCTTCGATCAAGTCGGCGAAGCGGCACTCTTTTTCATAGCCTTTACTAGCTCGGCCGAAGACGGCCTGGATCTTCTTGACATCGAAAAGCTCCTGGGTTCCATCGGCTTTAACAACTTTCATCGAGTGCTGTTCGAATTGTTCGATGAGTTTTTCTTTCCGTTCCTCGCGCTTCTCGCTCTGCTTTTCCCGGTAGAGGATATAGGCCTTGGCGATCTCGTAGCGGCTCTCCCGCATCAGGTGCTTCTCGACAAAGTTCTGGATTTTTTCCACGGAAGGGCTATGCCCCTCGGCTCCTTCGCCGCAGGACTCTATGAGGTCGTGAATGATATCATCAGTCATCTCGCCTATGAAGCTCTTGTCCGTCTCGCCTGTGGCATCGCAAGCGAGCTCAATCGCTCTTTCGATGCGGAAGCGGTCAAAGGGGACGATTTCTCCATCGCGGCGTTTTACTTGGGTCAGCGTCATATTTTTGTGAGCCACTCCCGTCGACAGCGGCCAGGAAAACTCCCGAAGGAGAGGTGTTCGGCGTCGTTGTCGGAGGGCTGGGGTTTGTTTTTGTTTTGATTACTTTTTTGAGAGTCTTTCTTCCGCCGCTGTCCAATTTATGGAGCGGGAAAACGTTTCGAGATAGCCTGCCTTTTTGATGCCGTAATCGAGCATATAAGCATGCTCGAAAACATCCATGACGAGGATGGGCGTTGTTCCGACCAAGTGGCCGAGATCGTGCTCATTGACCCAGACGTTCATAAGTTCATCCTTTTCCGTATCATGAGCCAGAACGACCCAGCCGATGCCGCGCATGGCGCCTAAGCCCAAGAAATTCTTTTCCCAATTCTCAAAACTGTTGTAAGTTTTTTCAATTTTTTCTTTGAGCATGCCATCTTTGAGAGGGCTGGATTCTTTGGTCATATTGCCGAAATAGAGCTCGTGCATGCGCATCCCGTTCCACTCCCAGCCAAAGCGGCGCTGGAGCTCAGAGTATTCCGGCGTGCCGATTTCCTTGGAGCCAAGAAGTTCGATGAGCTTATTGGTGTTGGTGACATAGCCTTCATAGAGCGTGAAATGGTTGGTAAGAAGCACATCGCTCAGTCCAGTGAGGCCAAGGAGGTGTTTGAAATCTTTTGGAGAATACGTTTGCATAAGTTTTCGTTTTAGGAATTTACACTAGTTTAATGAGGACGAATGCGTACGAATTTTATTTATTAGTGCCATTCGTGGCAATATTTGTGTTTATTTGTGTTTTAAATTTTTCCGACGAGATCGATGCCAGGCTTTAGGGTTTTGGCTCCCGGTTTCCAATTGGCCGGGCAGACCTCCCCGCCGTGTTCGCGAACGAAAACCGCCGCTTCGAGCTTGCGCAAGAGTTCAGCGGCACTGCGCCCGATATTGTTGGCGTGGATCTCATAGGCCTGCAAGGTGCCATCCGGGTCGACGAGGAAACTGCCGCGGCGCGCGAGGCCTCTGTCCTCCCCTTCCTCTATGTAGACGCCGAAATTTCTGGCCAGGTCGCCCGTCGGGTCGGCCACCATCGGGTAGGTGATTTTTTTGATAGCCGGAGAATGGTCGCGCCAGGCTTTGTGCGTGAATTTCGTATCGGTGCTGACAGAGAGCACCTCGGCATTCAGTTTCTGGAACTCCGCATAGTGAGCGGCCATCTCTTCCAATTCGGTCGGACAGATGAAGGTGAAGTCTGCCGGATAGAAGAAAAAGACGACCCACTTGCCTTTGAAGTCGGAAAAGTGCGCTGTGCGGAACTTTTCTTCATGGTAGATATCGAATGTAAAATCCGGGATACCTTGCCCGATAGCTACTCTCTCAGAAGTTCCGCAACCGCCTCCGCAGCATGTATCTTGATACATATTTTTGTTTGGTAAGAATTACAAATGCGGTGTACCGCTTACCTATAATAGGGACAAGGCCCTAGTCTGTCAACTACCCGCTTGTCAAGCGGAAAAAACCCCCTTATTTTCGGACATATTTGATAAATACAACAACATCTAGTGGTAAAAATTATGTTTGTGGTACAAGACATAGAATGGCGAAATGACAGAAAACCCCTCTCCAGAGAGGGGCTGAAAAAATATCAGGAGAGAAAAAGCACGAGAGAATTTCTCAGGAAAGAGAGACGGGATTTTCAATTTTTCCGAGAGTAAACCGTGTAATATTTTGGAGCGTCGTATCGAGGATGCGGCGGAGCGCTTCTTCGCTATAGAATCCGATATGGGGGGTGAAGACGACATTATCGCGGCTGAGGAGATTGTGGTTCTGTTTGATCTGCCGGGCTTGGGTCGGGCCGCAATTTTCGTGCAGGCATTGATTTTCTTCTTTGATATGTTCCTCTCCTTCGAGGACATCGAGGCCGGCGCCGGATAAGGAATGGTCATCGAGCGCTTCGATCAAGGCCTCGGTGTCGACGATGCCGCCGCGGGACGTATTGATGAGGAGGCCTCCTTTTTTTATTTTCTTTATATTTTTCCGGTTGATGAGGTGATGGGTGTGCTCGTTGTAGGGGACGTGGAGCGTCACGATATCCGCTTGTGCGAGCACCTCGTCGAGCGGCGCATACCTATAGTGGAGTATTTCAGAAAGGAAGATATCATGATAGACATCGGAGGCGATGACGTGCATGCCGAATCCCTTGGCGATGCGGATGACGTGGAGCCCGATATGGCCGGTGCCGATGACGCCGAGCGTTTTGTCTTTGAGATCGAAGCCCATGAGGCCGTCGATGGAAAAATCTTCTTTCAGCCCCCTGGCGTAGGATTTGTGGACATTGCGGGAGAGGGCGAGAATAAGGGCAAAAGTATGCTCAGCCACGGTATTTTCTCCGTAATGCGGAACATTGGAAACCGCTATATTTTTTTCTCGGCAGACAGCGATATCGATGTGGTCGAAGCCGGTGGAACGGGTGGCGATGAGGCGGACGTTTTTCAACTGTTCGATGACGGAGTGGTTGACTGCCGAATAGATGAACACGGAAATGATCTCATAACTTCCGGCATGCGGCGCGTTTTTTTCTGTCAGCGGTTCGGCGGAGAAAAAAAGTTCGTGTTCCGTAAGCATTCGCGAGAGGTAGTCCTGGTCAGACGGGCTGGTTTCAAAAAAGGCGATTTTCATAATGAGGTGAGGGTTGCTTATATGAGTGATTTCGTCTATCATCGAACGAAGTGGCCGATGCTATCAAAGAAACGGATTATTCTCTATTATACCCCAAAACTTATCTTTTTCGCCAATACGCGATTTTGCAGGTGAGATGAAAGAAGTATGAAGAAAATTAATGAGAAATTGGTGCTCGAAATTCCGCGGCGGCTGGTGGACAAGCGGCTGGATGTGGCGGTCTTTGATTTGCTGCAAAAAAAAATTTCTGAGAATAATCTTTCTCGGGGTGGCGTGGCACGTTTGATCAGAGCCGGGAGGATTCGCCTCAGTGGCAAAGAAGTAAAGGCCGACCACAAGGTGGATCTTCACGATCAAATAGAAATTTTTGCGGAAGATCTTACGGCTGTCTCTCCCGAGTTGCAGCCGGATCCGGATATGGACATTCCTATTTTGCACGAGGATGAGGTCTTGGTGGCCGTCAATAAACCAAGTAACGTGCAGGTGCACCCGGCCGGCCATACGGACAGGCAAACCGTCGCGCACTGGGTTGTCGCCCAGTATCCGGAAATCCGCGGCGTGGGCGAAAATGTTTTGCGTCCGGGGATAGTGCATCGTCTGGACAGGCAAACCTCCGGAGTGTTGCTGATCGCCAAAACGCAGCCGGCGTTTATGGGGCTGAAAGAGCTTTTTCAAAGCCGAGCCATAGAAAAAACATACATCGCTTTGGTGTATGGCCATATGCCGGAACTGGTCGGGAAAATCGACAAACCTTTGATGCAGCGCTCTGGAGAATTGAAGCGCTTTGTGGTCGAAACACAACATATTCCAGAGGCGGCCCGGGAAGCTCTCACTTTGTATCGCGTTATCGCCCGCTACCCGGACTTCGATCTTTTGGAAGTAACGCCCAAAACCGGACGGACACATCAGATCCGCGTGCATTTGGCCTCTCTCGGCTGTCCGGTGGTGGGCGATAAGCTCTATGCATGGAAGCCGATGCGGCGGGGCGAAAAGCTTTTTTCAGCGCGGCAGATGCTGCACGCCTATCGCCTCCGTTTCGAGCTTTTTTCCAAACCGTACGCCTTTGAGGCTCCCCTGCCGGAAGATTTTCGATCTATCTTACGGAAGGTTGACGAAACGCGGGAGGCAAGCTATGATGATGAGGCCTTGAAAAGCCTTTTATCCAGCACCTTCTAGAATACCATGTGGTTTTGTCGCAGGGATAAATGGGATACTGATTCTTTCCGCTGGACCTAAATACCTTGTGGTGAAGGTGCTGGATTTATCGGTATAACGAGGTTTTTTCTTTTTATCTACGGGTTATTCTTAGCGAAGAAGATACCTTATTAATCTAAACGTATGCATCAGAAACTTATTTCCTTCAATTTGAAGCAGAGAAAAGCTCTCGCTATCCCCGAGCTGCGAGCCGGCGATGTGGTCAATATCTCTCGGAAGATCAAAGAGGGCGGGAAAGAACGCCTCCAGGCTTTCCAAGGAACGATCATCGCTATCAATGGCGGACAGAGCTCTTCCAAAACCATCACGGTGCGCAAGATCTCTTTCGGGGTCGGCGTAGAGCTGGTGCTCCCCGTTTCTTCACCGCAGATCGAGAAAATCGAATTTGTAAAACGCACGCGCGCCCGCCGCGCCAAGCTGTACTATGTGCGCGACAAGTCTGTCAAAGTCCTGAGCAAGAAACTCAAGGAAGTGGCCGTCAAGAGTGGTCTGGTTCCAGATGTATCGGAAATATCTTCCGTAGCAGAGGAACCAGTAGAAGTGGGAACAGTTGAAAAAACAGAGGCTTAAGACATTTGTTTTCCTAGTGTGCCTCAGCCCTAGTCATGTAATTGGTATACCCATCAAGTTTGAGGTATAATGTCTGCATGGCAAACAGAGGGGTAAAACCTAAGAGTAAAGTAAAGCTAAAGTGGTCAGCAAGTTTTGCTTATGCTATCGGGTTACTCGTGACTGATGGGAGCCTGTCTAATGATGGGAGACACATCCTTCTTGTTTCAAAGGACGTCGAGCAACTTAATAATTTTTTGCAGGCTTTAGGGAACATAAAAAACAAACTGAGTAGATCAAAATCTGGATATACAGGGCAATATATTCCCCGCGTCCAATTTTCTGACGCTCTCTTTCATCGGTTTTTGGTGAGCATAGGCGTTACCCCTAATAAGACAAAGACGATAGGAAAGATTTCGATGCCCGATGAATACTTTTTTGATTTTCTCAGAGGACACCATGATGGGGATGGTTATTTTTATTCTTATTTTGACCCGCGGTGGAAATCAAGTTTTATGTACTATCTCGTGTTTGTTTCCTCAAGCAGAGCGCATATTGATTGGATACGAAATCGTCTCAAGGTGTTTTTGGGGGTATGGGGGCATCTTACCAAAGATCACAGGACTGCTGTTCATCAGCTCAAATATGCAAAACAAGAAGGATTCAAAATTTTAAAAAGAATGTATGGCGATAAAAAAAGCATATGTTTGTCACGCAAAAGATTGAAAATTATTGAAGCATTAGGTAGTATAGGGAAACAGCTATAATATGCGCGGGTGCTGTAACTGGTAGCCAGGCTAGCTTGAGGTGCTAGTGCCGCAAGGCGTGGAGGTTCAAGTCCTCTCCCGCGCACTTTATGAAGTAAAGTAGATTTTACTCGGCGTGAAGGGGTACCGAGAGATGGGGAGACGAGCCTGGGGCGGTTAGCTCAGTTGGTAGAGCGGTGCGTTTACATCGCAATGGTCGCAGGTTCGAGTCCTGCACCGCCCACAACTTTACATTGTTGCTTGATTGCTGCATTGTTAAAGGGTTGGATTAACAATAGATGCCGAGGTAGCTCAGTGGTAGAGCAGAGGACTGAAAATCCTTGTGTCGGCAGTTCAATCCTGCCCCTCGGCACAGAAGACAGTCAGCAGCCAACAATTAACAATCAACTGATGGCTTGCTTTCTTGGTGATTGCAAATTGTCAGTTATAGGTTATTTGTTGTATGTTAGAAGTTGGGGGTCCGTAGCTCAGCGGTAGAGCGGGCGACTCATAATCGCTTGGTCGTTGGTCCGACTCCAACCGGACCCACATAGGCAATTGAAAATGTAAATATCAAAAATAAAAATGATATTGACAGAGTCAAGGAATTTTAGAAATAGTCAATTATAAATTTTTATTTGTCATTTTGCATTTTGATTTTTCAATTTTGATATAGCGCGCGGGT
>MFSB01000023.1:0-49636 GCA_001784735.1 Candidatus Moranbacteria bacterium RIFCSPLOWO2_12_FULL_48_12 | reverse complement strand
TTTTGATATAGCGCGCGGGTGTCGTATAATGGTTCATTACACGTGCTTGCCAAGCACGAGACGGCGGTTCGATTCCGCTCACCCGCTCAAAGGTCTTATGAATCAGAAGGAATTTACCATTCATCCGAAGAAGTTTGAGGTCAAAAGTATTTCATACTCTGACTCAACTCTTATTTCTTCTGTCAAACCAATTGAAGAAGGAGGGATAACGGCGGAGAAAGCAGAAGATTTAGAAACTCTGGTGGAGGCACCGCTACTGGAATCTTGCAAAATACTACATGAGAAAGGGATAAAAACCGTATTTTCTTCAGCAAATAAAAAAGACATAGCCAATGGATATGCTTATATTACACTTGATCTCGAAGCGCTTTCAGAGAAAAACCGAGAAATAGCTCTACGCATTGGGAAGCTGGGTACAATCCACGGGGCTACAATGAGGGATGGTATTTATATCGAAATACCCATAAGAGAGAGTTCCACAGTTGGTGAGGTGAAACAAGAGGCAGTAAGGATTGCTCAAGGTTTTGAACAACAGTAAGTTCTAATAGCCACAGGCTTTCCCCCACGGCTTGCCCGCCTAGACTTGGCGAGGCTGGCCGCGGATATGAAACGAGCTTAATCTCGTTTCAGGGTACATGGCTCGCTCTGGGATAAATACCTGTTGTTTCGACAATTTGAAGACCCATGTCGCGGTAGCGAGCGGTATGGGCATACGAAGCTATCTTTTCACGTGGAGCGAAGGGGTGCGGGGGAAACTCACAGGGCTTTTGGGCGCATAAACCCAAGAAAAGCCGCTCTTAAGCAGAAATATGCCAATAATATTGGTATAATTTGCCTTAAATAAGCCAAATAGTGGTACTTTGGCCTTGACCTCGTTACATATTTGGCAAAGATGTACTTCTCTTGAGGTTAAAAGCCGATAGGCGACTTCGTCTTATGGCTCTAAAAAGCCATAATACTTACCTTGAATATGTAACTGGGGTTGACTTGTTTCTGTTTTTGTGCTAGGATGTTCAGTTGGCCAAAAAGCCAGCCCGCCAGTAGGCGAGGCTCGACCCAAAGCCGGCCCGTCGCCCTTCCGAGGGTTGCAGCCCGCCCAATCAGGTTGATTGGTCGAGGCTCGCCAAAGGACGGCTCATCCGTAAGAGCAATCTATGATATTTCGAAAAGGTTTTCTTTTCGCTGTAGCCATGATCGTGATCCTTTCCAATATAAACACTGTTCAGGCCGCGGAAACCAAAGTTGAGCTTCCCCTGCCGAGCCTCTATGACTTCAAAAATGACCCATTCTTACTGGATTGGACATTCCTGGTTGAAGACAAGCAGACGCTGGCAGCGGCTCCCGCCCCGATGTCTTTCGAGGAAAAAACTCTCAAGCGTTGGAAGCAAAAACAGGCTGATAAATGGGCAGCTCTTCCAAAAGAGAAGTTTGTCATCAACGCTTCTGCCTATACGGCGGCGGCTGATGAGTGCGGCAAGAACGACGGCATTACCGCTTCCGGACTAAAGGTAGCTGAAAAACGGACGCTTGCTTGTCCGCCGGCTTTTCCTTTTGGTACCAAGGTCAGTATTGAAGGCGTGGGAGAACTCCGCTGTGAAGACCGCGGCGGAGCTATCAAAGGCAATCACTTCGATATCTATGTGAAGACCAAAGCGGAAGCTTTCGCTTTCGGTCGCCGCAACTTGGTGGCGCAAGTGATAGAGTAAAACAAAACAGAAAACACCCTGCTACTCAAGCGGGGTGTTTTCTTGTCCCGTGAGATATTTAGTGAGCGTGTGTAGTAAAAATTTATCAGAGCCGTAAGGCGGCTTCGCCTTACAGTATTTTACATAGTAGAGACTGTCTTGAATATCTAACGGGGTGAATTGACGCCCTCCTCCAACTTCGATAGACTGACGATGTTCTGTTTGATAAAAGGTCCGGTGGCCGATCGGTTAGGCAAAGGTCTGCAAAACCTTTTAAAGCGGTTCAACTCCGCTCCGGACCTCATAATAAAAAGAATTTTGAATCTGG
This sequence comes from Candidatus Moranbacteria bacterium RIFCSPLOWO2_12_FULL_48_12, assembly GCA_001784735.1. Taxonomy (GTDB): domain Bacteria; phylum Patescibacteriota; class Minisyncoccia; order Moranbacterales; family UBA1568; genus UBA1568. Next base: position 47,623 of record MFSB01000023.1, on the reverse strand, counting down.
AATCCGGAATTTGGTAAAGACACAAATAGGGGTCAGTGGCGGAATGGTATACGCGCGACACTTAAAATGTTGTGCCCGAAAGGCGTGTGGGTTCGAGTCCCACCTGACCCACAACCAAAAAGCGACAAATTTGCCGTTTGGCAAATTTATTGTTTTAATGAATTTACAGAGCGTAATCTTAATAATCTTTTTTAGGAAAGAATGTCCCATGAGTGCACAGAAAGGGCTGAGTACGCGAGAACGGCTTACCGGCTTGATCGGTAAGGCAGATATACGGCACCTCGATCCGAAAATTTGGCCGAGCTTTATGGCGCGTATCCGGGTTATGATCTTGCGCCGACGTTTTTTTCGGACTTTAGCCGAGCGTTTTGCCTGCCACCAAGGAGAGCCGGTACTAATCGTGTACAGGTATGCAAGCAGTGAAAAAAAGATTGGCGGAAAGTATTTGTATCTTGGGCGAATCGCCCAAGTAAAGCAATCGGCTTATTTCAGGAAAGTTCTTTTCCCGACCTCGCAATATGTAGTGAATAGGGACTGGTTAACTGAACTGAAAATCAACTGTGTGAAGGGCAACATTCCTGAGATGGTTTTTAGGAGGGATATTGCCTGGCTGTACTATACTCAATTTGAGGGTGAGTATGGTATGGATATCCGCGTCGGTGTAGGCGATGTTGAAAGGTGGATTCTCGAAAACAAAGGACGCTATCCATTTTTGATTCCTGCCCTAGCCGATGCTCTCCCTTACACCTTGAGGGTTAATGTGGGCCAAAATGCGAGACTTTTCGCCTGCTAACTGCAACAAGCGTTTTATTACGACACGACTCCCCTAGCTAAAACGCTAGGCGGAGTCCTTTTTTATCAGGATGGCTTTTTGTCAAAGCGCCGTTTTCTGGTATGCTTTGTCTACTGCAGGACATTCTTTAACAACGATAGAAGGAGCTCACATGCTACTTTTTGAACAAACATTTCACATTAAAGGAAAAAAACTTCTTCCCGTAGTGCAAGGCGGGATGGGAGTGGCCATTTCGGCCCACAGATTAGCAGGAACGGTTGCAAAACCGAGGGTAATCGATGCGACGGGCGAAAAATTGGGGGCGATGGGAACGATTGCCAGCGTGGAACTACGCCAGCTTCATCCCGATCTCCTCGCGCGCACTGAAGAGAGCCGTGACAATGCCCTTGTTATCGAAGCCAATTTGGAAGCGCTCCGCCGAGAGATTGCGTTGGCGCGGGACATCTGTGGCAAAGAAGGATTTCTTGCTGTCAATGTGATGAAAGCGATAACCGAATGGGAAGATCACGTGCGCCAGGCTTGTAAAAGCAGGGTTAATGCGATCGTCATGGGAGCGGGGCTTCCCTTTGATTTACCGAAGCTTACCAAAGAGTATCCGGATGTGGCGCTGATCCCGATACTTTCGGAAGCTCGAGGGGTTTTTGTCGTTCTCAAGCGCTGGATGGGTCGTTACCACCGTCTGCCCGATGCCATCGTAATCGAACATCCCGGTCGTGCGGGTGGACATCTGGGTGCTAAGAATGTGGCGGCAGTGGCGGATGTAAGGTTCGACTTTCCGATCGTTCTTCCCGAGGTCTTTAAAGTTTTTGCTGAGCTCGGCATCGCGAAAGGAGAGATACCCGTAATTGTCGCTGGAGGCATCAATTCTCCCGAAAAGATCCGCGAGATTCTCTCCCTGGGAGCTTCTGCGGTGCAGATCGGCACCGCTTTTGCCGTTACGGAAGAAGGCGACGCACATCCCAACTTCAAACACGTGCTCCTCGCCGCTACACCCGAAGATATGCGGGTCTTTATGAGTACGGCAGGGCTTCCCGCGAGGGCGGTCGCAACACCCTGGCTCGAGGGCTATCTCAAACGAGAAAAGGCTATCCAAAGCGCTCACATCACGCGGAATATGTGCCGGCGAGGCGTGAGCTGCCTTTCCTACTGCGGCCTTTGCGATATGGAGCCGACAACGGCAGGTCGGTTCTGCATAGAGTCCCTGCTCGCCAACGCATTTCATGGGAACGTAAAACAAGGGATCTGTTTCCGCGGTTCGGGACAACTTCCTTTCTCGGATATCCGATCGGTTGACGAGCTAATCAGATACTTGCTCGAGATACCAAAAGCTCACATGGTGTAGTGAGCATCGATGGAGAACATGATCGGAAAACGTAGAGGGAAATCATTTTTCGTGATTTCCCTCTTTTATTTTTTCCAAAACTTTGGGAATTTTTTTGAAGTCTTCGATGAGGGTAGCGCGCAGGCTGCCGTTGTAGAGGGCGGCCGCAGGATGATAGAGGACGAAAAATACCTGCGACCCGATACCCGGCAGCGCCCGGCGGAAAGCCTGGCCGTGGACCAAGGAAATTTTCTTGCCTGGAATGAAATGTTCCATAGCATGCCGCCCGAGCGTTACGATGATCTTCGGCCGGATGATTTTTATTTGTTTATAGAGCGAGGGCAGGCATGCGCTGATTTCTTCCGGGAGCGGATCGCGGTTATTAGGCGGGCGATACTTCACGATGTTGGTGATATAGATATCTTCGCGCTTGAGCTCTATAGTGGCGAGCATTTCCGAAAGGAATTTTCCTGCCGCGCCGATGAAGGGGATGCCTTGGAGATCCTCATTTTTCCCCGGCGCTTCGCCGATGAAAAGAATTTCTGCCAAAGCGCTTCCGTCCCCTGGCACGGCCTGGGTTGCCTGGATACGCAAAGAACAATCGCACTGGAGCGACATTCTTTCATTCAAGGCATCGAGGGTTTCTTGTTTATTCATATTCTCAATTTTCGAATTATTGTCTGCTCGTTTTTGCTCGAGCTTAGGTCACCATCCATCCATCCTGGGTTTCGACGAGCTTGCCATGGATCTCAAAGCCTGAGGCGAGCTTGTGGCCTCCCCCGCCGAACTGCTCTGCGATAGCGGAGACATCGACGCCATGCTGTTCCATCGAACGCAGGCTGGCCCGGACGATATTGCCAGCGCGCTCGGAAAGGACGAGAGCGAATTTCGCATCCGGCACGGCGCTTAAGATGGAAGTGACTTGGTAAATATCTTCGACGGAGGCGCGGCATTCTTCGACATCCTTCTTCGTGATAGCGGTGACGAGCATGCCATTTTTTTGGTTGAAGTGCGCTTTCTCGAAGGCTCTTCCCCACAGTTTGAGCGCGGCGATGTTCTTATTCGTAAAAATAACTTTTGTAATCTTGGCAAGCGGCGCTCCTTTTCTCACGAGATCCGCGGCAATCTCCATCACTTGAGGTGAAACTCCTCCGTGCTGAAAACTACCAGTATCAAAGAGGATTCCCATAAGGAGCATCGTCGCCATCGACTTGGTGACTTTGGTATGTATCGCCGAGAAAAAAAGATAGACCAGTTCGGACGACGAAGAATATTCCGCATCAATCATCATAACATCACCGGTTATGTTGATATTGGGGTGATGGTCGATGAGTACTACTACTTGTTCTGGCGCTAGCGCCTCCACAATCTTATCAAAACCGCGATCAACGCTATCGCAAGCGATGACGGCATCATAGCTCCCGAGATCGAGTTGGTCGGGATGAAAAAATATTTCCTCTCGCAAAGACTTGAGGGTATCGGGAAAAGCATCGAAACAGGCGATATCCACGTGTTTTCCACAGTTTTTGACGTATTCGGTCAGGGCAAGGTTGGCTCCGACGGTATCCGGATCCGGCCGGCTATGCGCGAACAGGAGCACTCGCTTTGATTTTAATATGATATATTCAAGCGTATGAAATTCAGAATCGAAGTTTTGCATACCCAGTGGAACAACTTAAAACAATTATTAGCTACATTTTCAAAATCATGCTGCCCTATTTTTATAACTTCGCTATTTTATTGGAGCTTATTAAAGTCTTCACTTTTTAAGTTGTGCCACTGGGCATAACGTGTGGATAACCCTGAATAATCCCTCTAACAAGCTAAAAAATTTCTTTCAATAGTTTCTCCACTTTGTCTGCTTCTTGGGCTGTTTTGTCTATTTCAAATGATAATTTCGGCAGAGGCTTCATATGGAGCTTGCTATAGAGGTGCTTCTGGATTTTCGGGATTTCCTTTTTTAATGTTTCTGTGACATAGTGCGTTTCCTCTTCCGGAAAGACGCTGATGAACATGCGAGTATAGCGGAGATCTCTCGATGTGTCAATCTTGGCAATCGTAATAAACACCCCTGTTTTCAGGCTGAGCTCACGTTCCATGATCTCGCCCAGAAGCTTGCGAATAAGCTCATTTACTTTTATGATGCGCATCGAAGACATAGAGATGAAGACAATAATTTGAGTGGTTTTTTGTGCCCCTAGAGGGAATCGAACCCCCATCTCTCCCTTAGGACGGGATAGCTCTAATCCATTGAGCTATAGAGGCATACGCGCTGGTGGGCAGGAACCCCTCCATCTCTCCCTTAGGACGGACGGGATAGCTCTAATCCATTGAACTACAGTGGCGGGGCTGTTTTTTCAGGATAGTAAAAAAGAGTATTCCACACCAATACTCTTTTCTCGTTTGTATTGTGTGATGTGGATCCCGTCAGAGAAAAACAGACATCATTCATGGTTCAGAAGCGGCTCTTCAAGAAAACCTTCAGGAATGCTTAAAACGATCGATGTTTTTCTCTAACGGGGTGGACCGTACCGGATTCGAACCGGTGACCTCTTGCATGCCATGCAAGCGCGCTACCAACTGTGCCAACGGCCCGTTAAAAAGCGCCCGTACTTCTATTTGATAATCAGCTTTGACAAGGTATACTCATGGATGAGCGCTCTCAACTGTGTCAAATGTCTATCGCTATACTTTCTAATCATACTGGCTTTGGCTGATTCGTCAATGGCAGGGGCATTCACAGATCCAAAGTTTTCGTTATAATGAAGCGATTTATGTCATTCCACGCATCCTCTCACAATCTGAAGCAGGCTTTTGCTTCTGTGCGTTTGCATACTATTTTATTTGTCTTTTTCCTTCTTTCCTTCCCCTTCTCCATCCGCAAGGTTCTCGCTGTTTTTTCGCCGGATGGTTCATTCAATGAGTATCTGGACGTATCTTTGTATCTTTCCGATATTTTATTGGTTGCGACCTTGGGAGTATATATATTAGAAAACAAAACTACAATACTGTCAATATCTTACTGGAGAAAGATGTTCCACGTGGAACATTTGCTTCTCCCTATTTTTATCCCGGCACTCCTCATTTTTTGGTCCGGGCTATCTATTTTCTGGTCAGAAAGTGTTCCATTAGCTATGGTAGCGTTTTTTAGGCTTATTGAAGGGTTTTTATTATATCTCTATATTCTTATTTGCAATGTTCCACGTGGAACATTGCGGGCATCAGTAGAAGAATGTTCCACGTGGAACAATCTTCCATCTGTCAATTCCAAAATGTTCCACGTGGAACATTTGAATAATAATGTGCAAAATGTTCCACGTGGAACATTTATAAGTAAGTTACTGGGTTATTTTTCACAATGTTCCACGTGGAACATCCTACAAATAACCTTGACTATAGCCATTATTTCAGGGTTTTTTCAGTCTATAGTGGCAATTTTACAGTTTATAAGCCAAAAATCATTGGGATTAACCATTTTGGGAGAGAGTATTTTCAATGCACACGATCCGGGAATAGCCAAGATAGTCATAAACGGTGATGTTTTTATCAGATCCTACGGATTTTTCCCTCATCCGAACATACTGGGTGGCTTTTTGGCACTATCTTTACTCATAACAATGGTTTATCCGCTGATATTTAAGTCAAAAATGTTCCACGTGGAACAATCCGATAATATACCAAATGTTCCACGTGGAACAATATATAGTTCTATAGCATGGTTGTTAACAAAATGTTCCACGTGGAACAACCGCCCATCTACAAATGCTAAAATGTTCCACGTGGAACATTTTATGAGTGTTTGGCTCTACAGGATGCTTATTTTTATACAGCTGTTGGCACTTTCCTTCAGCTTTTCTAAATCTGCCATTATAGCCTTTATTATTGGGCTTATAGTGCTTGTTTCTGGAATACGCAAAATGTTCCACGTGGAACATTTGGATAGTAACGCGCAAAATGTTCCACGTGGAACATTTCAAAGTTTGCCAACCGATCATGTATCTGAATGTTCCACGTGGAACATTTGTTATAAATCGGTAATGAGAGTGTTCAGCAAAATGTTCCACGTGGAACATTTACTTATCGTATGGGGAATCGTTATGGTGATGATGATAGTGTTCTTTGTTAATTTAAAGCTTTTTATCATTCAGCCATTTGTAGAGCGGTTATTTTATATAAATTCGATTAGAGGCTTATTTAAGGGATATTTATTTGAAGGCTTAGGTATAGGACAATACGTCTTTGATATGCAGCACTTTTTCACTGAAAAGTTATTATTATGGCAATTACAGCCGATCCATAATGTATTTTTGCTTATCTTCAGCGAAACCGGTTCAGTCGGGATTGGTTTGTTTCTGTGGTTTTTAGCCTTTGTCTTTTTGAGAAACAGTAAAAATGTTCCACGTGGAACAATTCCCCATCTACCAATGCAAAAATGTTCCACGTGGAACAATTCTTTGTCTAGTTATATAAAAATGTTCCACGTGGAACATTCTTTAGCCACCAAGCGTATGGAGTATTCAGAAAGTGACAAGAAAGTTATTGTGCCTTATCTTTTTCGATCCTTATTGGTTGTCATCATATTAATTATGCTTTTTGATCATTACTTTTGGGATATACAGCAGGGGCAGCTTTTGTTGTGGATTATTTTAGGCTTGGCTACTTCCAAGAAGCAGTTTTGTAAGAGTATTGACAAAAGTATAAATATATTGTAAAATATGATTTATATATGGGAGTGAGTTTTTTGGTGGGGCATATCGATTTTTTTGTCAGCGCCATCGTTTCATTCTGATTTCAGAAAATACGCAAGTTTTCATCATTGATAAATGTGGCTGGCGAATCAGGAGCGCATATTTTTTACGAAACAAAAAGCGAGTGCGATTTTTTTGAAGAATTTTTTAGGAGAGCGGTTAACAGAGGCGGAAAAAATGTGTTATAATCAAAGCACATAAAAATAAAATAAGCGGTATGCGCGCGGTGTCTTTTTGGAATGTTTCGGAGAAGAATACGAAGCTTGCGTTATTTCTTTTTTTCAGCCTGCTCATTTTGAGCGCGGGATTTTTCGTATTTGCGGACGATACGGCGAATACGAAAAATATTTTCCAGGATTCCGATCAGGATGGCTTGAGCAACGATGAAGAAAAATTGTATGGAACCGATCCATTCAGTCGGGATACCGATGGCGATGGATATAGCGATGGTGTCGAAGTAGAGAGCGGGTATGATCCGCTGAAACGTGCGCCGGGGGACAAGGTTATCAAGGAAATAAAACCCTCTTCTGTTGCCGTGCTGAGTGAGACAGAAAATCTGACGCAAAAAGTTTCCGAAGAAATCGCCGACATCTTGAAGAACACGAATGAAAACGGCCAAGCAATTTCGTTGGAAGATATAAACGCTTCCGTGGAGAAGGCGCTTAGTGGGAATACGGAGGAGGTAGCGCTTCCGGAAGTCGATACCAAAGATGTCAAGATAAAAAAGCTGCCGAAAAATATCAAGGAAAAGAATCGGACAGAAGCGGAACGGAGGGACGCCATTGAGTATCTGACGGTTATGGCTTATCTCTTGGCCAACAATGCGCCGCAGACTTTGCAGACGCAGGACGATCTGGGGAGCATGCTGACCAGCCTTTCCAATGATTCTCTTGCCGCTTTGTCATCGGGCGATATGGGTGTGATTGATGAGCTGTCCAAGCGGGGAGAAAAGATTCTGGAAGAACTGAAGGACATCGAGGTGCCGGAGAAGATGCTCGATGTGCATGTGAAAGCTTTGAAAATGGCTCGCTATGCCGTGCAATTGAAAGATGAGCTCAAGCCTACGGAGAACGACCCGCTTGGGCAGATCGCTACTCTTTCCAAGGCGCAAGGATTTCTGGGAAGTGTTGTAGGATTTGTCGATGAGGTACAGAAAAAATTATCTGATTACGGCATCGAAGAAATCCCGCTCAATTTGTAGGCGTATATGATTTTATCTAAAAACAGAAAAAATTCGAGAACATCAGCAAGGAAGGCGGCAGTTTCTCTATTGATGATTTTTGTTAGCGGGATGTTTTTTATGATGCCTCAAACCGCACACGCTGATGCATGGGGGGCGAATATGGCGGCAGCTATTATGAAGCAGACGATGGAACAAATTGCGCGTCAGATCGAAGGTGCTTTGCTCGGGTCGCTCAAAATGGCGGCCGTGCAGATGCTCAACAATCAGGTGGGGCAGCTCATCGGCGGGGGAGCGGGGGGGCAGGCACGCTTCATCACCAGCTTTGACGATTTCTTGTATCGGAGGCCGCAGCAGCGGACCGATCTGTATATGAATAGTTTTTTTACCTTGACGACGCGCGGCAAGGGGGCTCAAGCGAACTATATCGGTATCGGTGACATGGGGGGAATCGGCGGGAGCTACGCTTCGTACTTGCAGTCTGTCGGTAAACAAGCGATCGTCGGAAAAGGGACGATAGGCACGCTGAACCTGGAGGAATATACCGCCAGTCCGCAGGCGATGTTTGCAGAAGGGGACTTCCGAGCCTTTAACGCCTTCTTTTCTAATCCATACAACAACCCGTATGGCTATTCTTTGAAAGCGGAAGAGGCCTATCAGAACAAGCTGGCAATGGAGCAGCGGGCGGCGGAAATCGAGGCCACTTCGTCGGGATTTTTGCCGGCTAAACAAAATGGGATGGTGATAGCGCCGGCCGGAGCTATCCAGGCGGCCACAACCAATATCCAAAACCTCCCCAATCAGATTATTGCAGCCGCATCCAATCCGGGAGAGCTTGCTTCTGGTGTTATAGCGGCTATGGCCAATAAGGTGGTTTCTGGACTGGTTACGACTGGCATAGGGCAAGTGCAGGCAAATTTTCAAAGACAGATCGGTGGCGTGAATAGCCAGGTTGGTTCCGTGCTCAAGCAAGCGACCGGCATCCTCGGACCGGCGGCTCCATTTACGCAGAGCGTTCTACAGCGGAGCATCCAGGTCAATCCGAGTACGCCCACGTTATCCAATACTACGACAGGAGGAATTTAGCGAAAAAATGGAGGATAAAAAACTCGCCCAGTTTCTCTCAAGAGAGGTGAAGCGAGTTTTTTTGTTGGTGGATGATACTGTTTGGCCGCCCGAAGTCTAAGACGAAGGAGGCAATTCGAATCCCGGTACCAATCCCGCTAAGGCGGGATGCTACGGGACAAGCCAGTGACCTTCATCCCTCACTTGAATGCCTTAATTGGGTTGTGGGTCTGTCCAGATTCGAACCCCACTGTATTTCTAATGTTGGAATCGTTTTATTTGAGTGGCTACCATTGTTGCGGCTTCGCCTTACGTCGTACCTTTTCCTGGTTATCGAATGAAATACAACGGGGCAGGCCAGTGACCTCTACAATGTCAATGTAGCGCTCTAACTTCACCCCGTCACCTATTCAGGAAGAGATTGTGGTTTATGCAAATTGTAAGACGTAGTCGCCTAGCGGCTTTCGTCCACAGCTAGCATACATTTTTACTAAAATAGGTGACGGGGCCAGCCTCGACGTCTAGGCGGGCAAGCCTGAGCTAATTGCTTTTGAATAAAATGGTGGGTGTATCCTGATTCGAACAGGAGACCTCTACAATGTCAATGTAGCGCTCTAACTTCACCCCGTTACACCTTGTGGACAATACTGGATTCGAACCAGTGACCTTCACAATGTCAATGTGACGCTCTAACCAACTGAGCTAATTGTCCAAAATAGAGATAAGAATGTTACTGGGCCGGAGGGATTTCGGGGAGAGTCTGGTTGTCCAGCACAGGCTCTTTTTCTTTGATGAGTTCTTCCGTTTTGTCTTGGCCAGCCTCGCCGAGTCTAGGCGGGCCGGCGATGGATCTGAAGAAGGCCAGCCAGAGCGCTTGCTGGAAAATGAAGAACCAGGTGAAAAATACTAAGCCGACCACGAGAGTAGCAGCGGTCGTTCCAAGCGGCAAACCAGCCCTTTCTGAAAGAGCAGTAATGCCTAGGATAATGATATTTGTGCAAAAAGTAAAGAGAGCTGTCAGCGCGAAAGAAAAAAGGCCGAACAGGAGGCTGGGGAAAATAAAACGAGAGAAAAGCGAGCTGCCAGCCTCAATGGATCCACGGATCCGGAGGGGAGAGAGGAGGAGGTAGAAGAGCGCGAACTGCCAGATGAAAAAGACAACGATAGTGATGGGGAGGAAAGCGAGCAGACCGAGACCGAGGAGCGTATCCATCGCTTCCGGGTTTTTCGAAGAGGCGATGAGAAAGGGAAGAGAGAATATCAAGGTGACCGCCAGAAGAAAAAACAGCGCGAGACATTCGAGGAGGAGCATCCGGAAGAAATTTTTTCCCATGGCGGCGAGCTTGTCCGGGTAGTTGGGAAGGTTGGTTTTTCCAGTCACGAATGACAAAGAGACGATGAGATTGCTTTTTCCGAAAATCTCAAGGCTGAAGAGGAAAATAAAAATCAAGAGAAAGGAAAACAGCGCCTCCCCGTTCTTTTCTGAAATGATATTCAAGAATTCCGGGAAAGAGGCGGTATCGGGAAGCCTAGCAGCAATCCGGCTTTCGATGACCCCCGCGATAGCCAGGAGGGAGCCGAAAATCCACGGCAGCCGTTTGGAGAGCGAGGCGCGCCAGGCCGACAGGATGAGCGTGTGGAGCTGCAATTTTTCCAGCATAAGGGAAGGATTAGACCGGAACTTCTGTGCGCGTCACTATTCCCACAATGGCGTCAAACTCATCTTTTTCGAGAGTTTCTTTTTCCAGGAGCGTCTTGGCCAGGACTTCGAGTATGGCTCGTTTCTCGGTGAGGATTTCCGTGGCTCGCTTGAAAGCGTGATCAATCAGGTGGGAAACTTCGATGTCGATGTCCTGAGCCGTTTTTTCCGAGTAATTGCGTTCCTCGTGCATCTCGCGCCCGAGGAAAACCGGTTCGTCTTTTTTGCCGAAAGTTCTGGCGCCGAGGCGGCTCATGCCGTAGCGCATGACCATATTTCTCGCCATATTGGTAGCGCGCTCCAGATCGCTCGATGGCCCGGTAGTGATATCGCCGAAAACGAGCTTTTCGCTGGCGTAGCCGCCGAGAAACATCGCCAGCTCATCGAGGAAATAATCGTGCGAGTGGAGACCCTTGTCTTCTGTCGGGACAGAGAGCGTGTAGCCGCCGGCATGGCCGCGGGAAATGATGGAAACTTTCTGAACCGGATCGGCGTGAAGAAGGCTGGCACCGACCAGCGCGTGGCCGCCTTCATGGTAGGCGATGATCTCTTTTTCTTTCTTGTTGATGACGCGGCTCTTGCGTTCGGGGCCGAGCATGACCTTTTCGATGGATTCGGTCAGTTCCGGCATGCCGATCGTTTTCTTGTTGCGGCGGGTGGCGAGGATGGCGGCCTCATTCAAGAGGTTGGCCAGATCAGCGCCGGAAAATCCCGGAGTGCGTTCAGCGATCACGCGCAGCTTCACATCCGCTTCGAGAGGCTTGTTTTTGGTGTGGATGACGAGAATCTGGTCGCGCTCGTTGATATCCGGCAAATCCATCGTGACGCGCCGATCAAAGCGGCCCGGCCGCAAGAGAGCCGGGTCGAGCACATCGGGGCGGTTGGTAGCGGCAATGACGATGACGGATGTGTCGGTTTCGAAGCCGTCCATCTCGACTAAGATCTGATTGAGCGTCTGTTCGCGCTCATCATGCCCGCCGCCCAAACCTGCCCCGCGGTGGCGGCCCACGGCGTCGATCTCATCGATGAAGACGATGGCCGGGGCATTCTTTTTAGCTTGTTTAAACAGGTCGCGCACGCGGCTGGCGCCGACACCGACAAACATCTCGACGAATTCACTGCCGCTAATATTAAAGAAGGGCACTCCCGCCTCGCCGGCGACGGCTTTGGCCATGAGCGTCTTGCCGGTTCCCGGAGGTCCGAGGAGAAGCACGCCTTTGGGGATCTTGGCGCCCATACTGAGGAATTTTTTCGGGTGTTTCAAAAAGTCGACTACTTCTTCGAGCTCCGTTTTGGTTTCTTCCGCTCCGGCGATATCGGCGAAGGTGGTACGCTTCTTTTTATCCTTGGGGTCAAGCATCCGCGCGCGGCTCGTGCCAAAAGAAAGCGCCTGGGCATTGCCGCGCTGGGCTTGCCGCATCATGAACCAGATGAAGGCGGAAATCAGGATGAAGGGGAGCAAGAAGGGGAGGACGGTCGCTAGCCAGAAGCTCCAGCCGGAAGCTTCTTTAACAGTGATAGAAACACCCTTCAGTTTTTCTGTGTCGATGCCGTAGTTGGTGAGCGTTTCAGAGAGAGAGCTTTCAGACTCCTTGCTGGCTTTCTGCTTGTTACCGTCTTGCAGTTCGATGTTCAAGACATTGCTCTCGACGGTGATGGTCTTTACCTGATCTTGGTTGATTTCAGCCACCAGCTCGCTCAAAGACACCGGAGCCACTTTTTTGCCCGGTGATTGATAGAGAATGATGATGCCGGACACGAGCAGGAAGAGGAGGATGAGCGTGGAGAGATTTTTGAGGATTTTTTCCATAGATATTGGAGAGATGGGATTAGAATCTTACTTATAGAGCAGGGTCACTGTATCACCTTTCATAACAAATTTCAACCCGCTGAATGTTACGGTGAGAGTTTTATTTTTGGCGCTTTTGAAGGATTTTATCAGCTCGTAGATGATGTTCTTGGTCGGATTTTTTCCCGCCAGGAATGGCCGGAGAAGAGCGCGCAGTTCATGGCGGAGATGCGCCTCCGGAAGCTCTAGGGACGCGGATCGAGAAAACTCTATACCTTCGAAGCCGGATTTTATAGGAAGTGGCGATGAAGCATTCTTCAGGCTGGCGTAGTCAGCGCCGAGGAGGAGCGCCGTTGCGGCAAGAAGTTTGCGCGTTTGTGGCTGGAAATTCTTTTCGAGAAAAGGGATGAGTTCGTGGCGGATGCGGTTGCGGAAATAGCGCGGATCAGCATTGCTAGCATCTTCTCGAAAGGGGATTGAGCGCTCCTTCAGATAGCGGAGGATATCTGTGCGGCTCATTTCAAGGAGGGGGCGGATGACAAAATTATTCTTGGGTCGCATCGCGGAAAGTCCAAAGAGACCGGCGCCGCGCAAGAGCCGCAGGAGAAACGTTTCTGCCTGGTCGTCTTCATTGTGAGCGACGGCGATGCGCTGGGCGCCGTATTTTTTACGGAGAGTTTCGAAAAAGGCGTAGCGGATGTTGCGGAGCGTTTCTTCGGAAGCGGTTTTCAGCTTTTTCTTTTGAGAGAGGACGGAGAGAGGGAGACGATAGCGCGCCGCCATTTTTCTGACGAGCATCTCATCGCGATCGGAAGCCCGGCCGCGCAGATGATAATTCACGTGAGCGATGTAGAGTGTGAAAGCATATTTTTTTTGGAGCGTGGCCAGGACATCGAGCATACACAAGCTGTCCGGTCCGCCAGAAACGCCAACGATGAAAGCGTCGCCTCTCTGCCACAGCTCGAATTTCTTGACTGTGTTCTGGACGCGTTTGATGAAACGGCGCACAAAAGGAGAGAGCGGAGCTGCACGCGATGGCAGCCTGCCCGAATCGCTACGCCTCGCTCGCAAATCGTTGCGGGCGGGTGTGCTCTTTGATAATGGCGAAGACTTTTTGGATCGCCTCATCGAGTTTGCCTTCTTCGTTTTCAACGATGTAATCATAAATATCGCTGTGTTTGAGCCATTCTTTAGTATAGGCGAGGCGTTCCTGGAGGAATGCTTCGGTGGGGTTATCCCGCTTTCTGATACGCTCCTCAAGAATTTCCAAGGGGGCAGTGATGAGTATCGCAATAATATTTGGGAAAAGCCGTTTGGCTGTCATCACGCCCTTATATTCTATTTTCCAGATGCCGATTTTTCCGGGAGCAGTGATTCGCTTTAATTCCTCTTTGGTAACGCCATAGAAGTTGCCGTTATACGCTTTTGCGTATTCGATCATTTCTCCTCGATTGATTTTTTGCCGGAATTCTTCTGGGGAAATGAAGTAATACGGATGGCCGTTGCTTTCGCCGGGGCGGATGGGGCGCGTCGTATTCGCAATATCTTTTTCTATCGGCAGGAGTTTTGCGAGGCCATCGATGATGGAGTCTTCGCCGGCGCCAGAGGGGCCAGAAATGATGAACAGATTTTTCATACTTTTTGTTTGAGAGTTTCCGGCAAAAACATCCTGTGTGAGCAGGCTGTTTTTATAAGCATTAAGCCTTGTCTTCTTTTGCCTCATTCGTTTCCTCTTCTTTGGCTTCTTCTTTCGCGGCCTTTTTTTCTTTGACTTCTTTGGCCGCGCCTTCTTTGATTGGGAGGAGCCCCATCCGGTGGCTCTTAGGTTCGATGGAGAGGATTTTCCAGGAGTAGGTCTCGCCTTCCTTGAAGATTTCCTCGATCTTCTTGCCCGGGTAGACTTCTTGGAATTCGCTGACGTGAGCCAGGCCGTGGATGTCTTTGTTCAGGTAGACGAAGGCGCCGAAGTGGTTGATCTTGTCCACCTTGCCTGGCACGATGTCGTTCACCTTGTATTTTTCCAAGACAGTGTTCCACGGATCTTCCTTGAGGGCTTTCATCGAGAGCGAGATGCGGGTGTCTTCGATGCCGATGATCTTGGCCTCTACTCTGTCGCCCGTTTTGATCACCTCTCGCGGATCATCGATGAGCTGCCAGGCCAGTTCGGAAATATGCACCAGCCCCTCCAGCTTCTCAGCCGGCTTCTTTTCGCCTTCTTTGGCCGGCTGAGCGAATTTCACGAAAGCACCGAAATCGACAACGCCGCTGACAACGCCCTCGACCACCTCGCCGACCCGGAGCAGGTTGATGATCTCGCGCTCTTTTTCGCTCTGGGCGGCTTTTTCGCTGACGATGAGTTTTTCATTCTCGCGATCGGCATCGAGGATGCGCACGTGGACTTCAGCCCCGATGAGTTTCTTCAAGAGGTCGAGGATCTTATTTTTGTCGCCGTCCTCGACGCGCGGGTAGTGTTCGCTCGAGAGCTGAGAAACCGGGAGAAAGCCCATAATGCCGTTGACCTCGATCATCAGTCCGCCTTTGTTGGCCTCGACGACCTTGGTTGTCACCACTTCGCGATTGGTGAGCTTGTGCTCGATGTCATCCCAGGACTTCTCGTAGGAGGCCTCGCGGATAGAAAGCTCGATGTAGCCATCCTCGTTCTCATAGTCCATGAGAGTGGCGGTGATGGCGGTGCCGACTTTCAGCTTGCCTTCTGGCCCGAGGCCATCGCGCATCTCTTTGCCGAGGACGATACCGGTGCCCAGCGGCCCCAGGTCGATCAAGGCGGAACTAGAAGCCACGTGGATGACGGTGCCGTGGATGACGTCGCCTACTTCAGGCACTTCCACGACGTGCTTGGCGAGGAGCTCGTCCATCGGCGTCGGATTGGCAATAACTTCTTTTTCTTTGGTCAGCG
The DNA here is from genome assembly GCA_001784735.1 of Candidatus Moranbacteria bacterium RIFCSPLOWO2_12_FULL_48_12. Taxonomy (GTDB): domain Bacteria; phylum Patescibacteriota; class Minisyncoccia; order Moranbacterales; family UBA1568; genus UBA1568. Next base: position 32,111 of record MFSB01000023.1, on the reverse strand, counting down.
GGGCTTTAATCATATATATGTGGTTTGGGTGTGCGAGCCGCTCTCTCGCGATTAATGAATTATTGAGCGATAGGGGGGCCTTCTCTAAAACAAAAAAACACTGACAATAAACGAGAGTGTTTGGAGAACAGGGTCTAAATAGGATTACAGCATCCCGTATTCAGTTGTGTTATCCAATTACCTCAAAACCCAGTATAGCCGGACTTTTCATTTTTGGCAAGCCCCGTTACATGTTTAGGAATACCTTTGTTAATGGTAAGTGAAAGCCGATAGGCGACTACGTCTTACGTCTTTCCATAGAGTTACAATGTTTCTAAAACATGTAACTGGGGCAAGTCACCGTCGCTCGCGAGCGACGTGGCAAAGAGAAGTTTGTATCTTTGAAGCTAGTTTCGACTAAAGATTGTCAATTATTCTAGTTGCCTCAAGCCGCTCTGGATCCAGTTCTTTGTCTGCCATTTCCTGGGCTTCTTTTATGGCGGGTTCAAGTAAATCTAACGGAAAGCGACGAAGAAATTCTTCCCCCAACGCTCCCAGCCCCAAGCGCGCCTTATGAGTTCCGTCAGCTCCTGTTAAGGGTAGTACAATTTCTCTAATACCGTTGTTCATTCGGTAATCGACAGTATTATCTATAGTATCCAAGCGCCTCATGTCTTCAATGGCCAGCTTACCCTCTATATAGGTTTTGACTCCTGTCGCTGCACCGCTTCTGATACCCATTACTTTTGAGATATCTGCATCAGACATGGGAATCTCTCTTTCTTTTAGTATGGTTCTCAGGCACTTCTCAAAGGTGGCATGGGCTTGAATTTTAGCGGGGTCGTTTTCCATGCGTTTCTCAAATCTATCTGTACTCGCATCCTGGGCCTTTTCTTCTGCAGAGGCAGGTTTCCTTCTGCCCGACCCGTCTTCAAATTCCATAATTTTATAAGTTATTATTTAATGACTTAATACTACACCCACTTTATAGAGTAGGCAAACTGATTATAGCAGTGGTTAGAATTACAAAGAGATACTGATTTTTTGTCTAGACGGAGGGAGAAAAGAGTGCTAGAATGAGATAGGTCTGCTTGATGAAAAGAGAGACTTTTTGTATTTTTAGCCTTCTATGAACATCCAATACTACGGTGATTTTTGCTTCAAGATAAGCACCAAGCCGGCGGGGCGGGCGACGGAAGATATCATCATCTGGACCGATCCTTTGCAGAAAGGAGCCGGATTGCGTTCTCCGCAGAGCCAGGTAGATCTCGTGTTCTTGTCGCATGAAAAAAAGGAAGACGTACAAAGCGCGCTCAAAGAAGAAGTGATTATTTTTGATGCCCCCGGAGAATATGCTGCCAAGGGTGTTTCCGCGATGGGATTTCCGGCGTATCGGGACACCGAGGGAGGCAAAGAGCGGGGGCAAAATACCGTTTTTACTTTTGAGAGCGAGGATATCCATGTCTGTTATCTGGGAGCGCTGGGGCATGATGTCACGCCGGAGCTCTTGGAAAAACTGAATGGCGTGGATATATTATTCATCCCGGTGGGCGGGGCAGACACGCTTTCTGCCAAGGTGGCCGCGGAACTGGTGCGCAAGATCGAGCCGGGTATCGTCATTCCGATGCACTACAAGATTGACGGGCTGACGCTGCCGTTGGAAACAGAGAAGGCGTTCTGCAATGCGATGGGAAATTGCCCGAGAGAGGCGCTTCCTAAATTGAATATCAAAAAGAAAGATCTGGAAGGCAAGCCGATGGAGGTGGTTTTGTTAGAGAGGGGTGTTTGACAGTCTATTTCAAACAGAGTCTATTGTCATTCTGAGCAAAGCGAAGAATCCCGTTTTATAAAAGGTACAATACTTTCCTTTCGAGATCCTTCACTGCGTTCAGGATGACAACAAAGGTTCATTTATTTTCCCTTTTCTAGAGTACTTAAGACTGCTTACAAGCTATGGCGCGAGGATTGTGGGAGAAAATAGAGTGGGTGAGAGAGCAGCCGGAACATATCCGGATGCGCTATGTACTCGGCTCGCTCTTCGTTTCTATGGCATTTATTCTCGGTATTTGGTTCCTGTCACTGGCGGAGAGTTTTCAGAATATCAAGCAAGATGTGCCGACCGCCGCTCTCAAAGGCAAAGAGCTGTTGCCGAAAGAAGGGGTACCGTCGCTTAGCGGTCTCTTGGAACAGGCAAAACCTCTCGGGGTGGATGGGCAGGCAGAGAAGACGGGTCAAGAATATTTCAATGAACAATTTCAATCCGGAACACAAGATGCTGGCGAAGGTATCCCAAACGAGCAATCAACTCCCTAACAAATCATATGGAAGAAAAAGCCTTTCATGACGGGAAAATCGAAGCGCGCTCTATCACGGACGAGGTGCGGCAATCCTATCTCGATTATGCGATGAGCGTCATTGTGGCGCGGGCCTTGCCGGACGTACGCGATGGGCTGAAACCGGTGCACCGCCGCATCTTGTATTCGATGTGGTCAACGGGGCTGCGCGCCTCGGCCAAATTCCGCAAATCGGCTACCGTCGTCGGCGAAGTCTTGGGAAAATATCATCCGCACGGCGACACCGCTGTCTATGATACGATGGTGCGTTTGGCCCAGGACTTTTCTCTGCGCTATCCCTTGGTGTGGGGGCAGGGAAACTTCGGCTCCATGGATGGCGACAGCGCCGCCGCTTACCGCTATACCGAGGCCAAACTGGCGCCGATCGCCGAAGAAATGCTTCTCGATATCGATAAAGACACGGTGGATTTCGTTCCCAACTTTGACGGAATGCACGAAGAGCCGCTCGTCCTGCCGGCCAAGCTCCCGCAGCTCCTCTTGAACGGCACCGTTGGCATCGCGGTCGGTATGGCCACCAATATCCCGCCTCATAATTTGAGTGAATTGGTGGACGGCATCTGCCATCTGATCGAATTCCCCGACGCCAATGTGGATGATCTGATGCAGTTCATCAAGGGGCCGGATTTTCCGACGGGCGGGACTATTTACAACGCGAGAGATATCCGCGAGGCCTACGCTACCGGCAAAGGCCCGATCATGGCGCGCGCCAAAGCGGAGATCGTGGAAAGTAAAGCCGGGCAATTCCAGATCATCATCACCGAGATGACGTACGCGACGAACAAATCATCGCTCATTATGAAGATCGCCGAATTGGTGAAGGAGGATAAGCTTTCTGGAATCAAAGACTTGCGCGATGAGTCCGATCGGCAAGGCGTGCGCATCGTGGTGGATCTCAAGAAAGAGGCCTTCCCGCAGAAAGTCTTGAACACGCTGTATCAGATGACGGATTTGCAGAAGAATTTCAATGTCAATATGCTGGCGCTGGTGGATGGCGTGGATCCGCAGATCCTCACTCTCAAAGCCATCCTCGAGCATTACATCAAGCATCGCGAGAAAGTGGTGGTGCGCCGGACGGAGCACGATCTAGAGAAGACCAAGGATCGCGCTCATATCTTGGAAGGCCTGAAAAGAGCTCTCGATCACATCGATGCCATTATCGACGCAATCAAAAAATCGCCGACCAAAGAAGAGGCCCATGCGAACCTGATGAAAAAGTTCAAGCTCTCCGATTTGCAGACGACGGCCATTTTGGAAATGCGCCTGCAGACGCTGGCCGGATTGGAGCGCCAGAAGATCGAAGACGAGTTGGCAGAGAAAATGAAACTGATCGCGTATTTGGGAGATCTCTTGAAGCACCGCAAGAAAATTCTCGCATTGGTGAGGAGCGAGCTCACCCTAGTAAAAGAGAAATATGGCGATGAACGCAGAACCAAAGTGGTGAAAACCGGTGTGACGGAATTCAAGCAAGAAGATCTCATCCCCAATGATGAGGCGATCATCACGCTGACCGAAGACGGCTATATCAAGCGCATGAATCCGAGCGTGTATCGGGTGCAGAAGCGCGGCGGCAAAGGCGTGATCGGGGCGACTACCAAAGAGGAAGATCGCATCGCCCAAGTGCTTTCGATCGAAACGCATGACAACCTGATGTTCTTCACCAATACCGGCAAGGTATTTCAGACCAAAGCCTACGAGATTCCGGAATCCTCGCGCACTTCCAAGGGGCAGGCCATCGTGAATTTCTTGCAGGTGGCACAGGAGGAAAAAATCACCGCCATGATCGCTTTTTCCAATAACGATGCGTTCAAATATCTTTTTATGGCGACTGAGAACGGTACGATCAAGAAAAGCAAGCTGGAGGATTTCGAAAACGTGCGGCGGAGCGGGCTGATCGCTATCGGCCTCGACAAGGGCGACACGCTCGGCTGGGTGCGTCCGACGACGGGAGATGATGACGCGGTGCTCACGACTTCTGACGGGCAAGCCATCCGCTTCCGCGAAACCGATGTCCGTCCGATGGGGCGGAACGCCTCAGGTGTGCGCGGTATGAAACTAAAGGGCAAGGACAAGATCGTCGGGATGGATGTCGTTCCCAAGGGCGCCAAAGGATTGGAACTGCTCATTCTTTCCCAGAACGGCTATGGCAAACGCAGTGAACTGAAATCCTACAAGGTCCAGAAGCGCGGCGGATCCGGCATCAAGACCATGAAAGTGACGGCCAAAACCGGCAAATTGGTTGGTGCGGCGATCACCAGCCTGGCGGTCATCGAAGACGATCTCATCCTGACTTCCGAGAAAGGCACCATCATCCGCGTGCCGTTCAAGAGCGTGCCGCTCCTCGGCCGCGTGACGCAGGGCGTGCGCGTCATGAAACCCCAGCCCGGCGACGCCGTCGCGGCGTTTACTTTACTCTAATTGCTCGGTATACTGTTTGTCTACGGTAAGAAAAAGCATTTTTGTTATTTACTTATTTTCTATGAAGCTAACAAATTCTTTTGCGGCATTGCTGCCTAGGAGAAAAACGCGCGTCGTAGATGTGGGAGGTGTCGGCATCGGAGGGGATAACCCCATCCGGGTGCAGACGATGACCAATACGGATACGCTCGATATCGCCGCTACCGTGGCGCAAATCAAGGCTTGTGTGAAGGCGGGGAGTGAACTCATCCGTATCACAACTCCTACGCCGAAACATGCTCAGGCCTTGGGGCCGATCAGAGAGGCGCTCCTGAAAGATGGGATTACTGTTCCCCTTATTGCGGATATCCATTTTTTGCCAGCGGCGGCCTTTGAGGCTCTCAAATGGGCGGACAAGGTACGCTTGAACCCCGGCAATCTTTTTGATGGGAAAATTTTCCGCAATTTCGAATTCAATGACCAGAGCTACGCTGTGGAAATAGCCCGAATCGAGGAGAGCCTCCTACCTTTTATCGAAGCCGCGAAGCAATCAGGAAAAGTATTGCGTATCGGATCCAATCATGGCTCGCTTTCTGATCGGATACTGTCACGCTTCGGCGATACACCAGTGGGAATGGTAGAGGCGACGATGGAGTATCTGCGTATTTTTAAGAAACACGATTTCAATGATATCGTGGTAGCCTTGAAGTCATCGAATCCATTGGTGATGATCGAGTCCAATCGTTTGCTCATAGCGACGATGGATAAGGAAGGGATGGATTATCCGATCCACCTGGGAGTGACGGAAGCGGGCAACGGCGAAGAGGGCCGGGCGAAATCCACGCTTGGCATCGGGACGCTCCTTATGGAAGGCATCGGGGATACGATACGTGTTTCGCTCACAGAGGACCCGGCCAAAGAAATCCCAACGTGCTATGGAATTCTCCAGGCGACGCATCGGCGCATTACCCGGACAGAATTCATCTCCTGTCCTTCTTGCGGGCGCACCTTGTTCGATATCGAGCCGGTGACGAACACTATCAAAGAGCGCATGGGTCATCTGAAGGGTCTGCATATTGCCATTATGGGGTGTATCGTCAATGGTTTGGGAGAAATGGCGGATGCGGACTATGGCTACGTGGGCGGGGCGCACGGGCAAGTCAGTCTGTACCGCAAGAAGGAATTGGTCAAACGCAATGTGCCGGAGAAAGATGCGGTGGGGGAGCTCATCAATCTGATCAAGTCAGACGGGAAATGGGTAGAGGCGCAGTAGGAGGTTGAAGTAGGATTGACTTTAACTTATTATTAGGATATGGATAAAAAGAAACTATTCCTTTGGGCGCTCTATGACTTCGCGAATTCCATAATCTATGTGAATTTTCTGCTGTATTTTGCCCAATGGATGGTGATAGATGGGGGTCTTTCTGATTTTTGGTACAATGCGATTTTTGCCATAGCCACTCTTCTCCTCCTGTTTACCGCGCCAATCCTCGCGGCGCAAACTGACCGTAACGGCGGCAGAAAATACTTCCTCAATCTTTCCACCATTGGGACATTTATTGCTTACGGGCTGGCCGTGTGGGTTGCCTACATGGGAACGGGATATGTTATTTGGGTTGCGATATTTTTTCTTATTGGACAATATTTTTACCAACTTTCTTTTGTTTTCTATAATCCGATGCTTGCGGAAATAGCAGACGAAAAACATCGGGCACGCGCCTCTGGCATCGGCCAGTTTGCCAATGCCTGCGGGCAGGTTTTGGGTATCGGGGCGACCTTGACGCTGGCGGGAACCCGCCTCGGGCCATTATTCCCGGCGCTTATCGGCTTCTTCGCTCTCGCGTTGCCGATGATGATTTTCTACAAAGAGTCGCGCATACCATCTACGCCACTACGTTTCTCCGAGCTGAAAAACGATGCGAGCACATATGTTAAAAAATTCTACCAATTTTTTGCATTCTCAGTTGCCACTCCGATGCTCATCGCGTTTTTTCTTTTCAACGATGCCCTGCTCACATTGGGCAATAACTACTCGATAATTCTCGAGCGCGTTTTTGCTACGCCAGACATCACAAAGTCCCTCTTGCTTATGGGAGTCTTGGTTATGTCGGCGATCGGGGGTATCACATTCGGCTGGATAGCCGACCGTCTCGGTTCGCTCGTCGCGCTGAAAATAATACTGGCTGGCTGGCTGATAGTTCTTCCTCTTCTTGCCTTCGCGCCGACTTTCACTCTGTTCGCTATTCTTTCTGTCCCCGTCGGATTGCTTATCGGTTCGGTTTTTGCCGTCAGTCGGGCGTATTTGAGCACACTTTTGCCAAAGGAGGATATGGGGTATGGTTTTTCTTTTTACACGCTTGCGGAACGTTTTGCGACTTTTGTCGGACCGCTGACATGGGGGGCGATCATTACGCTCGGCGGAGCCAGTCAGCTCTCATACCGCGTCGCGATAATGAGCATGGCGGTCTTTGTACTGGCGGGATTGTTGGTTCTTCTTTTCTTCAGACAACGGACTAGTTCGCTACTCGCTAGGTTTGGAGCATGATTGCCAAAAGAGGGGAGGCGTGGTAGAGTGTCAATGTTAATTATTTATCACGAGCGGAGATTGGTTCACTAATGGTTTGGGCGCGAGCCCGCCAAAGGCGGGCGGGTCTCTAGCTGACATTAAGAGTTATGGCATTGACGCACAAGCAGAAGGAGAAGGTAACCGGCGCGGTAAAGCGTCACGAGAAGGATTCGGGTTCGCCGGAATATCAGATCGCGCTTTTTACGGAACAGATCAAGAAATTGACCCTGCACTTGAAAAAGAACAAGAAGGATTTTCATTCCCGCCGCGGACTTTTGAAAATGGTATCCAAGCGTAAGAAATTGATGAGTTACCTGGAAAAGACCAATGAGAAATCATACAAAGCAGTAGTGAAGACTTTGGGGCTTGATTAAGCCCTTTTGCTTTTTTAAAAGATATTATGGTTATTTAGCTATCCCGCCCCAATTCCGATTTTGTTTAGTGAAAGACTGGAATGAGTGGCTCGGAAACGCCTAGCGGCTCTCGTTTGAGTCGGTATAAATTTTTAATAATGAATTGAGGCGGGACGCTCATAAATGTAGCTTCTCGTTTCACTCGAAGACATTTATGGCGAAGTTTGCAGAACAAAGAGTGGGGGTGCTGGTGGATATTCAGAACCTCTATTACAGCGCGCGGGTGCTGTACAATAAAAAAGTGAATTTCAAGAATGTCCTCATGGCGGCGGCTGAGGAGCGCAAGTTGATCCGGGCCATTGCCTACGGCATCAAGACGGTGGAAGCCACAGAGGAAAAGTTTTTTGAGGCGCTCCAGAAAAGCGGTTTCGAGGTAAAGACCAAGGACCTCCAGATTTTTCCGGACGGATCCAAGAAAGGCGACTGGGATGTCGGTATTGCCGTGGATGCTATCAAGATGGCGGCCAAGCTCGATGTCATCGTCATCGTTTCCGGTGATGGGGATTATGTATCGCTCGTGGAATATATCCAGAGCACGTATGGCTGCCGGGTGGAAGCCATCGCTTTCGCGGAGTCAGCCAGCCAAAAGCTGGTGGAGAAGGTGGATGATTTCATCAACCTCTCCCAGAACAAGAAACGCTTTCTGATATAAAACTTGAGACGTGAAACAAAAAGAAACCCCACGGATTCTTTTTTGTTTGAGTTTCTTGTCATCTCGACTGAGTCTTCGAGTGGAGAGATCTCGCTCTATGGTTTTTCAAGAAATACAAGATTCCTCGACTACGCTCGGAATGACAAAGTGAAATAAACCTTGCAGGCTTTGTATAAAAAGTAAAAACCGGGCGACACAAGTTCTGTGCTCCCGGTTTCTGATTCAAGTCTTCACGTAGGCAGTCGCGAAATTAGTGCGCGAGCGAAAGGTCGAGCGAATGACCTTCTTTGACATGGGTCACCAGGGCTCGGGATCCTTTGGCACCGTAACGCGCTTTGAGCACTTTGCGGACGTCTATCAGGCGCTGGACTACCATATCCAGGCTTTTACCATTCTGCAGATCAGCATCGGGGAGGATGGTTTTCTGTTTTACGAGGAACTGCTTGAATACCCAAGCTGTCCCCTTGGACATCACAGTATCTTTTCCCTCCAGCGAGATAATTTCTTGTCCCTTGCGCAGGTGATCATTTGCTTTTTTGGTTGATGCACGTTGTAGAGTTTTGCTAGCTGCCGATTTCTTGCCGGGCTTGCGGCGTGCTTTTTCTTCGGCAGTAAGTTCGGCTGCACGGCTAATCCCGATTTCGGATATGTGACCAAGTTGCAGGAGAGCCTTGTCGATAGTTGAAACTTCGGCCATAAGCAGTGTCCTTCGCGCCAACAGAAGTTCCGCTCCTTTTTCCACCTGCTTGATTAAGGTGGCGCTGTCACTATTGTTGGTTGCATCGCGCTTGTTTTTCATGGTTTTCCTTTTCGGTTGAGCGGCCGCTGGTGGCCGGACGGGCTTCAGTTGATTTACGGCAGGTGGAGCAGTGGGTTCGGGAGGAGGCGGTGGAGATTCCGGTCGGAGTAATAAGAGTGGTCTAACCCTCGATCCGATTTTTGGTAGCTTTGGTGAGCCACTCCCGGGGTTCGTCAGAAAAGCCGGTATTTCAACTCGGTTACCATTTTCAGGCAAAGCTGCCGGTGGTTGAGCTCGGGCAGGTGATGGCGTGCTTGGCATATCAGTACCTCCTTCAATGGCTCGGAGTTCAGCTGTCCTTGGCCTCCCTCTTCGTGAAACGCTCAGGTCGACATCTCTTTCTACATCTTCACCATCGTTCCACGGGAAAAAATCATCGTTTCCCCTGCGTGCAATCCCGCCAAAATGGACAGTATTATCGCTGGCGTCATCTTCATATGGCGTAGTTATATTGAGGATTTTTCGCGCGCCGATGGCTACATTTTTGGTGCAACTCGAGCCTTCATAGCACCCAGCGATTTTCAAAGCGCCAAAGTCGAGGAGATCTGCGCTGCTCTTTTCTCGCATAGGGGCGATTCCAAAAATAGCAAGCTTGTGTTCCTTGATGATTTTGATTAGCTCACCAGGAGTGTCAACACCTCGTAGCCTCAAGACAACGAGTCTGAGGCTTGGATATTTCCCAAGCATTGCTTCGAGGCGAACTCGGAATTCCTCGATGGTAACAAAACTTGTGACTACCCCAAACAACTTGTAATGAGGGAGTCGCGCTTTGACGCCGCTGAGAAAATCAGTAGCACCGTTGCCAGCAGAGCCTAGACCTATGAGCAAAACAAGCGGCGGCTGAGATGCGGCCTTCAGTATGTTTTTCGCGAGCGCCATGGTAGAGCCCTTTCTTGGTTATTCAGTTATTAACGGACATTGATTGGAAGCTAGCATAGGGATCGGCCTTTTGGCAACCCCGTTAGAGAAAAGTCGCTGCAAGCCCCGTTAGAATATCTATTCTAACGGGGCAAGCGACTGAAGTCGCGCCAAGGGCGTAGCGTTCTCTAACGGGGTTGACAAAAGGCAGTATTTTCGGTAGAGTGCGGGAGTAAATATATTCACCCAGCACCTTTCAGGATTCTTTTGCGATTTCGTCGCGTGGATGAACGGAAATATAAACCCTTCTCGCAGAGCTTAACACTCTGAGGTGAAGGTGCTGGGTTCATTAACAACCTTTTTTTTGGACAGGGAAGACTTGAAAAGAGTTCAAATCTCAAAGATCAAAGAGTAAAGCTTTTACCCACGCATCAGCCCCATTTTAACGGGACTGTACGGGGTTCCGCTAAGGCTTCACTTTCCGACTTTTGTGCTTTGAATCTTTTGTTCTTCTTTTTCTTGTCTGAAAACAGGTACGCACATATGCAAGAAGAGAAGAAATGGTCTTTACAATTGGGAGGCCGCGAATTGACCATCACAACCGGTCTTTTGGCACAGCAAGCTAATGGTTCCGTCACTGTGCGCTATGGTGATACGGTCGTTTTGGCAGCGGCCACGATGAGCAAGGGGGCGTCGAAAATCTCGGGGTATTTTCCCTTGATGGTGGATTATGAAGAGCGTTATTATGCCGCGGGAAAGATCAAGGGCTCGCGCTTCATCAAGCGGGAAGGGCGTCCGTCAGACGACGCTGTTTTGTCGGGTCGCGCCGTAGATCGGACGATTCGTCCTTTGTTCAACAGTCGGATGCGCAACGATGTTCAGGTAGTGGTGACTACGCTGTCATATGACGGCGAAAACAATCCTGATACGGTGGCGATGATTGCGGCCTCGGCGGCATTGACTCTCTCGGATATCCCGTGGGGTGGCCCGATCGGGGCAGCGCGTGTCGGTATGGCGGAAAACGGTTCGCTCATCCTCAATCCAAGTGCCGATGAGAGTAAGGCCAGCGCTCTCGACCTGCTCCTTTCCGGTACGCAGGACAAGATCAATATGATCGAAGCGGCCGCCAAGGAAGTGACGGAAGATAAGATGGTGGAAGCTTTTCAGTTCGGATTTGAGGCGATTCAGAAAATCACCGCTTTTATTGAGGGCATCCGTGCCGAGGTAGGCAAGGAAAAGTCCGCTCCGGCGCTGCTTCGTGGTACGGATGAATTTGAAACCCAGGTGAAAGCCGCTTTTCTTAAGGAAGGATTGGCGGAAGCGCTGTATCTTCTCCCGAAAAAAGCTATGGAAGAGGCGATGGCAGATCTTTCTACGAAAGTAACTGCTTGGGCGAAACAAGCTTTTCCGGAGCAAGCGTCTTTGGATGAACTTCTCACGCTTATTTCAGATGAAGCTGCCGACGAAATTGTTCATAAAAATATCCTGAAGAGCGAAAAGCGTCCGGATGGCCGTAAGTTGACGGAGATTCGTCCTATCTGGTGCCAAGTGGGCATACTGCCGCGGACCCACGGAACCGGTTTGTTTACGCGCGGTGAAACGCAGGCCCTGACCGTGACGACGCTCGGCGCGCCTGGTGATCAGATGGTGATAGACACGATGGAAACGGATGAGAAGAAACGCTATATCCATTTTTATAACTTTCCTCCGTATTCTGTCGGTGAAGTGAAGCCCATGCGCGGTCCGGGGCGGAGAGAGATCGGCCATGGAGCGCTGGCGGAAAAAGCCCTTATGCCGATCCTGCCTTCCAAAGAAGAGTTCCCATACACGATTATTCTGGTTTCCGAAGTGCTCTCTTCCAACGGTTCTTCTTCCATGGCATCAACCTGTGGTTCCACACTTTCGCTTATGGACGCTGGCGTGCCGATCAAAAAACCGGTCTCCGGCATCGCGATGGGCGTCATCACCGGCCAGGACGGCGCATACAAGGTGCTGACGGATATCCAGGGATTGGAAGACCACTACGGCGATATGGATTTCAAGGTGGCCGGCACTATCGACGGCATCACGGCCATGCAGATGGATGTCAAGATCGACGGACTGACGCCGGAGGTACTCAAGGTAGCTGTCGCCCAAGCGAAAGTCGCTCGTTTGGAAATTATGGAAAAAATGCTTTCAGTTATTCCAGCACCGCGAGCCAATTTGTCGGCGTACGCCCCACGGATCATTACGCTGCATATCAATCCGGAGAAGATCCGCGATGTCATTGGGCCTGGCGGCAAGATGATCAATCAGATAATCGATGAGACGGGTGTGTCCATCGATATCGAGGATGACGGTTCGGTCTTCATCACTTCCACAGACGAAACGAGCGCCAAACAAGCCGTAGAATGGATCAATAACATCACGCGCGAAGTGAGGGCTGGGGAGCTTTTTCAGGCGCGCATTACCCGGATCATGAACTTCGGAGCGTTCGCGGAAGTGCTGCCAAATCAGGAAGGTCTGATCCATATCTCCGAGCTGGCCGACAGGCGCGTGGAAAACGTGGAGGACGTCGTTCATGTTGGTGACATCGTGCCGGTCGTGGTGAAAGAAATCGACAGCCAGGGGCGCATCAACCTTTCGCACAAGGCCGCTTTGCACAAGATGAATCAAGATAATTGACAAGAGATGCGTGACTCGCCCCGTTAGAAGTCTGTCAAAATCAACTATGAAAGTTCCACCGTTTTAAATTTCTTTAGCCGCTTGTTTTTATTCTATATCCCAAGTCAGACTTCTAACGGGGTAAATGCAAAAAGAAAAAATTTGGTGTATAATGAGGGGGAGGTGATACTCCCTCTTTTATATAAATTTAACTTTTCTTGCTGCGTATGGCATTCTCATGGTTTTCAAGAAAACAACCAGCTGACAAGGAAGCGAAAGAAGAATTAAGCAATCTTCTCGGGATAGTGCGTACTATGAAAGATGATCTCGAAGATGTCCGGAACGGAAGACAGGGTACGTCGCCGGATCAGGCTGAGAAACAGGAAGACAAAAATAATTTGTCTCAGAAGACGGTTAACCCATTCAGCGAAGAGGGGGAAAAAGTACTTCAGGCGCGAGACAAAGCGGGCGGCGGGCGGGCGGGAAACCCGTTCGGCGTTATATCCCGACCAAGCAATACTCCCTCTCCCAATGATTCTCAGAGCCAGCCTTTGAAATATAGTTTGTCTGGGCTCACACCTGAAGGAGGCGAAGTGCTCACCGACCGACCTGGGAAAAACCATCAGGCTCTTTGGATGTGGATTATCGTGGCCCTGATGTTTGTTATCATTGCCGGAGGGGTGTTCTACTTTTTCTCCCAGAGGAATCAGATGGAGACAGAAGACCCCTCTCTTTTACCGGATACCACTTCTATCCCAAAGAATGCAGAGGAGCCTGCCACCCAAGATCTGCCTTATGCTTTAGACAAGCCAAACTACATTTCTTTCAATACGGAGACGGTTTCTCTCGAGGATATCAGGAAGACGCTTTCCCAAGCGGCCCTTCGTATGAAGGCAGGAAACATTGTTCAGCCGATAGAATTTTTAGTAACCGATCAAAACAACAATCCTCTCGCGTTCAACCGGTTCGCTTTTCTTCTGACACTTGACCTCGCTCCGGATGTGGCGGCTCTGGCGAACGAAAACTTCTCGCTTTATATGTATAATGACGACGGACGCGCGCGCCTCGGATTGGCCCTCACTTTTAGGGATGCACCGGCCGCCGTGCTGGCTCTTGCCAAGACAGAGACTGCCTTGCCGTATGCTTTTCAAAATCTCATCCTTGAGCCGAATATCTCCGTCTCTAAAATCACTCCTTTCCGTTCCAGCGCTTACAACCAAGTTGCTGTCCGTTTCGCCAATGTGAGCGCCGACCAGAATGTGTCGTTCGACTATGCGCTCGCTGGCAATCAGTGGTTTATCGGAACAAGTAAAAACACTTTACGGGCGATATTGGATATCAATAAAAAATAGGAAAATTGGCCTTACAAAAGCAAAATATTGAGCAGTAAAAAAAAGTAAATTATTTATTTTTAGAATGCTAGGGGAGAAAAAAAATAATTATTTGCAAGCAATCAAATAAAAGGCTTCAAACAACGCCATACGACACCAAAGCGATTGACCAAGGCAATTATTTCTGGTATAATGGATAGGTAATGAATAGAACTTTGACAATTGCTTCCTTCAGAACCGTTTCTTACGTGAACGGTGGAAGAGTTCCCATCACAATTCCCCCTAATTGTGAAGGGGACTCTTCCACTTTTCAAGCGCCGCGACAAAGTTCGCGACCGCCTCGCCCTAACACGAGGACCCAAAACAAAAACAAAGTTTACTCCCGAGAAATAAAAAAATCTGGAGAAAAACAAAAAGAAACAAAAAATTGTTCCTTAAGAAACAAAGGCCTAGTGCCAGAGAACGGTGGAGGGAGAAGTGTTTGCCAGTTAGGACAAACGCGATGGGGCATGAGCACAAACTACAGGAATGTAAATTGGATTACTGAGGCTTTCTCACCCGAAGCCAGGTAACCGACATACCTGTTGGCACATGCAACGTTCGGGCGTACAGCCAAGTATTTATTTATTGGGCGTCGTACGCCCGGACACCAACATTCTTGAAAGTGATAAGTGATAAGTGATAAGTGATAAGTGATAAGTGATAAGTGATAAGTGATAAGTGATAATGGATAAAGGGATATGAATGGCCGATGAGCCGTTTTTTTGTTGCTTCTCTACGCTTTAGCGTAGCTAGAAGCAACAATCCCGCCGTAGCCTTGGCGTAGGCGGATGTGTTTGTCTGCGCGATAGCGCAGGTATAAACAACAACCCTGTCCGTAGCTTTAGCGTAGGCGGGTGTGTCCGTCCGCGAGACTTTGAGCGGCCACGAACAACAATCCCGCCATAGCCTTGTGCGAAGGAGGCAACGAAGGTGAGCGTGACCTTATGATGTGATATGATAATCACGTAATTGATTACGTAAGTACTATGTGGCCGTGGAAGAAAAAAGAGCGGTGGAAAGTCTTGCCGGGTGATTCTCTGGGAACGCTGGGGGAGAAATTGGGCTGTCAGTACTTGGAAAAGAAAGGCTACAAGATTGTGGAAGTGAATTATAAAAATCCGAAGGGGAGGCGTTTGGGGGAGATCGATATAATCGCTACCATAGGAAAGAAAATTGTTTTTGTGGAAGTGAAAACCAGAGAAAAAAGCGGACTGGCTTTCGGATTGCCCGAGGAGAACATCAACCGAAAAAAACTTCACAAGTTGCAAAAAATCGCCGCATACTATTTGCGCCAGAATAAGTGGCTGGATCGGGAGTATGCCTTTGACGCTCTTTCTATCGTGTACGATGGGGTGGCGAGAAGCGCGAAAATCCGCCATTTGGAGAGTATTTTTTTCTGAGACGTTCCCCCATCCTATCTTGAGTTCTTCCTAACTATTTCTCCATCCAAAAATCTTTGGTGAAGAAATAGTTTTTTCATTTTCCAAAACATTTACAAAGAAATCATAAGAGCTGTCCTTGCTCAACGGCACATTAGTCGCTATACTGTAGTCGATGAAGTAAGGGTTAATTTCTTGAAACAGATTATTATGACGCTGGATATCACGCTCATGAGTGAGCTCAAACAAAAACTACTGGAAGAAAAAGCTCATTTAGAGGTAGAGCTTGCTCGCCTTGGAAAACCCACGGGCGTTATTGGTGATTATGAAACGACTATTGAGGAAATCGGTACCGACCCGGACGAGAATGCTACCGAAGTAGAAGGGTATGTCGACAATCTCGGAGTGGAATCTAATCTTGAGGGGCAGCTGAAAGACGTCTTAGCCGCTTTGAAAAAAATGGATCAAGGGACATACGGAGTGTGCGAGAAAACTGGCAAGGAAATCAGTGTTGAGCGTCTGAAGGCGTACCCGGCCGCCCGGACCGCCATCTAATCCCGCTTAGCGGGATGAATTTGTAACTCGGCAATGCTATGAGGTTTGAGAAAGTAGGGCGATTGATGTTCTTTGTCGCCCTTTTTCTTTGCTTACATTTTCTTTTGCGATTATGGGTGATTGATGCGGACGAGTTTTCGGCACTGTGCAATTACGGCGGACCGCTTGGAATGATGATTCCGAAATGGTTGTTCGGGCCGGCACTCTTTGCCATTTCAGTTTTTTTGGTTGTACAATGGTGGAAGGAAGAATCTTTTTTGCGAGAGTGGCCGTGGCTTCTGATTTTATCCGGAGGACTAGGGAATCTCTCGGAACGCTTCTTCTTTGGCTGTATCACGGATTACATCGCACTGCCATTTTTTCCGCTGTTCAATGTTGCTGATGCTTTGCTCACCCTCGGGGTTTTAGGTATCATTATCCGATGGAACTGTGGACTTGCAAAGAATAAAGAATAAAGGATAAAGCGTAAGAAGTTAAAGAGAAAAGTACTATGCAATTTCAAGAACTGCTCGAATACATACAATTTTTGAATAAATTCACCGCTATCAAAAGGACAGTGAAAGTGTCTGAGGAAGACAGGCTTGAAAGCGACTCGGAACACAGCTATCAGCTGGCGCTGGTTGGTTGGTATGTTTCAGAAAAACTCGGGTTGGATTTGAAAAAAGACTTGATACTCAAGTATGCGCTTGTGCATGATCTTGTAGAGGTCTACGCGGGAGATACTGATCCGTACAATCACTCTCAAGACTTTATCGCTTCGCAGAAGGAAAGAGAAGAAGGAGCATTGGAAAAAATCAAGAAAAAACTGCCTGATTTTCAGAGTCTCCACGAAGCGATCGAAAAATATGAATCCCTTACTGATAAGGAGGCGAAGTTCGTTTATCTGCTGGATAAGATCCTGCCGGTTATCAACACGTATCTTTCGAAAGATGCTTACTATTTCAAGAGCGGGGTGTCGTATGAGCGTTGGAAAAAACATCTGGATACCAAGCGCCTCAAGGTTGATTTTGATGAAAAGTCTTTTCAAGATTTACTTGAGCAAATAATTTCCTTTTTCAGAAGTGTCGATAAGAATTTTTTCAAAGAGTAACTTAAGTTGTATGAAGAATAAGTTGTATACTGATTTGTCTAAAGTGTGCCATTCCTTCTATAGGTTATACTTTCCGCATACGACAATAGCAACAGTGATAGATAAGCAACTTAAAATGAACAAATGCAAAAGAATAGTTTTTTTCGGAGGGTTGATTGATGTAGCAAAAATATTGAAGAGAAAAGGGTATGTTATAACCTTTGTGGATTACACGCAAGAGATGGTTAATGAGGCAAAAAAGAAGCTAACGGGTGTTACTTGTTTGAAGTCGGATATGCGCGACCTTCACCTCAAAGTAAAACAGGACGCCATAGTTTTGATGGGAAGAATTATGACGTATATGTACACGGACAAAGATGTGCTGAAGGCATTGGGGGCATTCAAGAAAAATCTCAAATCCGGTGGACTCATACTCATTGATAATTATGAAACTGGGAAAATTGGCAAAGGAAATTATTTTAATGGTCAAATAGTAGTAAGACAAAATAAACACATCATAAGAAGACTTTCTAAAATTGCAAAAAAACAAGCAATACCAACTTTATACATGTGGCGCTGTATTTACCAGGAAACAATTGGTGGCGAAAAAACCATATTCAGGGATGATAACCATATATTGAGAAGCTTTACGAAAAAAGAGATGGAGGCTTTGATCAAAAAATCAGGATTACATTTTGTAAAGGATGTTTCAAACTTTGAAAGAAGAAGTTTTATAACAATAGCTAAGAGCTAATTATCTTTATCTGTAGTTTCCGTTTCATAATTCACAATTCTTAATTCCTAATTCATCTTCAAATATGTCAGCCAAAGTGTATTCCGCGACGACTCTCGGATTGGAAAGCGTTTCTGTGGAAGTAGAGGTGGATGTCTTGCCGGCCGGGCTACATAATTTTACGTTGGTCGGGTTGCCGGATACGGCGATCAAAGAGTCGCGTGACCGGGTCAGCGCGGCGCTCAAAAACAGCGGTTTCAAGCCGCCTCATCAGTGCGGTCGCGTGACAGTCAATTTGGCGCCGGCCGATCTGCCCAAGAATACGCCGATTTATGATTTGCCGATGGCGCTCGGATTCCTTTTGGCGACGGAACAGCTTTCTTTTGATCATCGAAAAAAAATATTCATCGGGGAATTAGCGCTCGATGGTAAAGCACGCCGGGTGCAGGGAGTTTTGCCGATCACTTTGTATGCGAAGGAAAAAGGTTTTACGGAAATATATGTTCCGGAGGAAAATGCTTATGAAGCGGCACTTGTCAAAGGGATTGATATTATTCCCGTGAAGAATCTTTTTGATGTTGCCAAACACCTCTGTGGCGAAAAGTTGATAGAGCCTTTTGTGCGGGAAGAAGTGATATTTTCTACAGAGGAACACGAAGGACTGGATATGTCCTATGTGTTGGGTCAAGAACATGCCAAGCGGGCGCTGGAAATCGCGGCGGCGGGCGGGCACAATACGCTCTTTATCGGTCCGCCGGGATCGGGGAAAACGCTTCTTGCGAAAACATTGCCGACTATCCTGCCCAAGTTGGATCTGGAAGAAAGCTTGGAAATAACCAAGATATTTTCAATAGCCGGCCGGTTGCCCAAAGATAAGGCGCTCATTATGACGCGGCCGTTTCGGGCTCCGCACCATACGGCGAGCGCGATATCGCTGGTGGGCGGTGGAACGTTTCCGAAGCCGGGAGAAATCAGTCTGGCGCATCGGGGCGTGCTCTTTCTCGACGAATTCGCGGAATTCTCTCGCTCTGTTCTGGAAAATCTGCGCCAGCCGCTGGAAGACGGCGAAATCACTGTCTCGCGCGCCAAAGGGTCGCTGCAGTTCCCGGCACGTTTCATGCTGGTGGCGGCGATGAATCCTTGTCCATGCGGCCACGCGGGAGATCCGCAGCGCGCCTGTGCTTGCTCGCCATTCCAGGTAGCGCGTTACCGGCAGAAAATCTCGGGACCAATTCTCGATCGGATCGATCTGCATATCGATGTGCCGCGGGTGAAATTCGAGAAATTGGAGAGCAAGGAGACCGGCGCGGAAAAAAGTACTGCCATCAGGACGCGGGTAGAGAGCGCTCGGGCCATCCAGAAAAAACGTTTTGCGGAAAAAGCTTGCCGAACGAACGCGGAAATGACCAGCCATATGGTGAAAGAATTCTGCGCGCTGAATGATGCAACGCGGGAAATCTTGCGTGGCGCTGTGACGAGCATGAAACTTTCCGCTCGCGCTTATATGCGTATTTTGAAAGTAGCGCGTACGATTGCTGATTTGGCAGGCGCCCCTGCAATCTTGGTGCCGCACTTGGCGGAGGCACTCCAGTATCGGTTTAAGGAATGAATCATGAATCATGAATCAAGAATGGAAAGAAGGGAAAAGAAAAAGAAAGGATTAAAACTCTTTTCTTTTTTCATCATACTTCTGTTTTTCAGCGCGCTAGCTTTTAGCTATTTTTGGAAGACAAAGTCGGAAGAGTGGAATAAGAGTGATAAAAAAACAATTATCGTCATCGATGGTGGGCTGGAGTTTTCTTTTGTTAATGTGGCGGAAAAAACTGTCGGAGAGTTTTTGGCTGCGAAAAAGTTATCTTTGTCAGAGGGAGACAGCGTTTTCCCAAATGAAGATGTACCCCTTTTTTCCGGAACACGCATTTTTGTTGGGCGCGCACACGAAATGAGGGTCGCGGTAGATGGGGGAGAACAGATACTCCATACGCAGGCAATGACAGTAGGGCGGGCGCTTGAGGAGAGCGGCATTGCGATGGATGAAGATGATATCGTCAAACCGAGTCGCGATACGTTTGCTGAAAGCGGCATCAAAGTAGTCATCACGCGAGTGCAGATAGAAGAACAATCCGTCGACAAACTGATCGCATTCCCTAAGAAAACGAATGAAGACGACAAGCTCTCTTGGCGCAAAATGATTATCACTCAAAAGGGTGAGAAAGGCATTGACCGGCTGACATATCGCGTGAGCAAGCATGACGGCCAGGAAGTGAATCGCAAGCTTCTGAAAACAGAAACCATCAAGGCGCCCGTCACGGAAATTACGACCCAGGGTACCTACGTCAAAGTGGGGAAAACTCACAAGGGGGCTGCCTCATGGTATGCTTTTACGGGGACGATGTCTGCGGCCAACCCGTGGCTCCCCATCGGGAGTTATGTGCGGGTGACCAATGTGGAGAACGGGAAAAGCGTCATCGTGCGTATAAACGACCGCGGACCGTTCGTGCTGGGGCGCATCATCGATCTCGACAAAGTAGCCTTCCAAAAAATCGCTTCTATCGGCGCCGGAGTTATCGGCGTGACGATGGAAGAGATAATTAATTGACTGAGACTTTCGTAGGTGGCGCGTTATTCTGAGCTTACAAATGTTCTAGCGGCCGCTAGAACATTTGTAACGGATAGGAAGGGATTTTTTCTATAACGTAGTTGAAGGATCACTAAGCACTCCACTTGACTAAAGTACTCCACTATGCTAAAGTGGACGTATGAACTGGAAAACCCCTCAAAAGAAGCAATTAGTAGACGCCGTGCTGGCGCTTCAAACACGCCAAGAAGCACAGCGTTTTTTGCGTGACTTAATGACGGAAACGGAGATTATAGAATTTGCCAATCGTCTCGAGGCGGCCTCTCTTTTGACCCAGAATGTTTCATATAGCCGTATCCAGAAAAAAACCGGCCTTAGTGCCACGACTATCGCCCGGGTTTCCAAGTGGCTGGGAGGAACAGAAGGCGGATATAAAACAATTTTCAGCAGACTGCATCATCATAACTCTTTTTTTGAGAAGAGGTCGTGATGATATTTGTTGTATTTATTTTTTCCACCCCTTCTCAAAAAGAAGGGGTTTTGCTTTTGTGAAACCAAATATCCTTTAACAATCTGATGGAGAAAACTATGTTGAAACTCGCTCTGCCAACTGGCCGTCTACAAGAACCTGTATTGCAACTTCTACGGGATGCTTTCATAAACTTCGAATATGAAAGCAGAAAGCATACGCTACCGATCCAAGGTTATGCATCTGTTTCTGAAGCCGTGCTGATGCGTTCCAAGCAGATACCGGAGCTCGTAGCTCAGGGCCATTACGATATCGGTATTTGTGGTTTAGACACCGTACATGAGAGTGGTAGAAAAGTGGAAATTTTGGAAGATCTTTCATCCAGGGACAGTTATGGAAAACGTTCCGGAGAGAAAGTCGACATCGTACTTTTTGGCGCTAAGAAAGATGGTTACTTCTTTTGGGAAAATATGCCTCGCATCAAAGTATTATCAGAGTATCCACGAATGACCCGCGCGTTTTTTAACAAACGGGGAGGCCTGTGGAAGCGCATAAAAGTTATTCCAAGTGCCGGCTCCAGTGAAGCGCACGTTCCAGCTCACTTTCGATGGGGAGTGTGCGCGACCGAAACTGGAGAAAGTCTTGCTAAGAATGACCTGGATGTCATAGATATTGTCTTCAGCTCATCAATCGTGCTGGTTGCCAATCGAAAAGCTTTGGTGAGGAAGGAAAAAAGTGAAGAAATCCGAGGATTCAGACATCAATTGAGCGGCGCTGTTAAAGCCAGGGAGAGCATCCTCCTTAAAATGAATGTGCCGTTGAAGTGTCAGGCTCAGATCATTCGTCTCTTGCCAGCGATGCGTAAGCCGACGGTTTCACCGCTGGCCGGTATAAATGATTTTTCAGCCATTGAATCAGTAGTGCCGAAATCGGTACTCAATATGCTTATTCCGAAATTGCTCAAATTAGGAGCAGAGGGGATTATTATTTTACCGCTTCTTTCTGTTATCGAAAAGTGGTAATTGATAAAGGCCTACTCTTATCTGTCTGTTAACAAGAAGTTTAACCACACCGTTCGTCTGAAGCCCGCGAGGATAATTCTGGGCTTCTTTCTTTTGCTTAAAAATGAGGGTATGCTAGCATTCATTGTGTGTCGTAATGAAAGGAAATCTTATACGCTCATGAAAAAGGTCAAAGCCAAAAAATCACTGGGGCAGAATTTTCTTCAAGACGTTGAGATTGTTGAAAGGATTTTTGAAGTTGCAGACGTTTCGTCTATAGACTGGGTCTTCGAAATCGGGCCGGGCACGGGGGTCTTGACGGCCGTTTTGGCAAAACGGGTAGAAAAAGTGCTGGCTATCGAACTGGATCATCAGCTTGTCGCGCGTTTGCAGCAGCAATTCGTTGATTCTCAAAGCGTTTCTATCCTGGAGGGGAATATCTTGGAAATAGATATGAAAGAATTGCTCGAGACATCCGGGTTTACCGAGCATCCCTACAAGATTATCGCCAATATCCCGTATTACATCACGGCACCCATCATCAAGATGCTCCTTTCGCTCAAACATCAGCCAGTGTCATTGACGCTTATGGTGCAGGATGAGGTAGCGGAGCGCTTGGCAGCGCGGCCGGGGAGCATGTCGCTTTTGTCTCTTATGGCGCAGTACTAT
Organism: Candidatus Moranbacteria bacterium RIFCSPLOWO2_12_FULL_48_12; assembly: GCA_001784735.1. Classification (GTDB taxonomy): domain Bacteria; phylum Patescibacteriota; class Minisyncoccia; order Moranbacterales; family UBA1568; genus UBA1568. The sequence continues at coordinate 9,627 of MFSB01000023.1, read as the reverse complement.
GCCACTGTCGAGAAGAAATTTTTCGTGCCGAAGAAAGCTTTTGATCCGGTGCCGAAAGTCGATAGTGCGGTGATCCGGATCATCCCGCGGCGAGCCTATGACCCAGAGGAAGATCGGAAGGTGTTCCGTCTGGCTCGAGCCGGGTTTGCCGCGCGCAGGAAGACCCTGGTGAACAACCTTTCCTCCAGTTTGTCTATCGCGAAAGCAGCGGTAGAAGAAAAATTGCAACAGCTCGGGTTGCGCCCCGACATCCGGGCGCAGGCGCTTTCTGTAGAAGATTGGGAGCGTTTGGCAAAAATATTTTAAAAAAGAAGAGAAAAAATTGTCAGTCCGTAGAAGGCGGTGATGGCGAGGATGATGCCGGGGAGTTTGCGGTAGGCGAAAAATGATCGTTCTTCATCGGTGCCTTGTTGCAATGACCAGAAGGAAAGACTGCCGAAGAAGAGAGCGGGCAAGAAAAGCGAGCGGGCGCTCAAGATGAGCGGACTGAGGACATAGAGGAGGAGAAGAAGGCTGCCGATAAGCAGCTTGGCTTTTTCCGTGCCGAGAAGGATCGGGAGAGTATAGACATGATCAAGCTTGTCGCCGCGCACATCTTTGAAGTCTTTGATGGGCAGGCACAAGGCATAAGCGGCAAAAAGAAAGAAAAGAATCGGGAGCGGCAGGGCGTGCAGGCCGTTTTCGGGAGAAACGGCGAGAAAACCTGTGATGAGAACGAGAAGACCGGCGAAAGCGGCAAACACCGTTGCCAGAAGCGGGAAGCGTTTGAGGCGGAGCGGCGGGGCGGAATACAGCCAGGCCAGCGCCTGATAGCTGAGCAAGAGAAGCAGGGCCGAAAAACTCACGATGCCGGAGAGAATGAGCGAGGCGATGAAAAAGAGAGCCCCGAAAGTCTTGTAGAGTTCCAGCGGGAGAGCGTTTTGAACGAGCGGGCGAGATGGATTGGTTTCCCTATCGATCTTGGTGTCGTAGCAATCATTGACGACGACCGAGGCGAGCCAGGCGCTTTCGACTGCACAGAGCAAGACGACTGCGCTCAGGATATGGAAGAAATCAAAGGTGAGAGGTGCCTCGGTGAAAAATAATGCGAGTGTCATACCCAAAAAGAGGAGACCGCCGTGATAGATGACTTGCGGCAAGCGGGCATTTTTCCACAGGGCGATGAAATATTGCGGATATTCGCGGCGGAGGAGCGCGGCAGCGAGCAAAATGCTGAAAGCTCCGTAGACGATGCTCATTTTCACGTTAAGCACGCTGCGGAAGTCTGTCAGGTGGCGTGCGAAAATATTTTCCGGTGTGAGGAAAAGCGCGGCGACGTCGTTCTGATTGATGGCGAGGAAACTTTTTTGGAAAACGAGCAAGAACAGCGTCAGCCAGGACGGGAAGGTGCCGAGAATGAAAAGAATAGCGTAGGCCAGAAAAGAAACTATGAGCGCCTTTTTAATTCGCTGTGATTTGATGAAAGTGTAGAGGCCGAGGGCGATCGTTACGATAACGACTTCGACCCGCACGCCGTAGGTGATGCCGATACTCGGCGTATCACCGAACAGCGTGACGAAGCGCTTGAGGAGGCCGAGGAAACCATCGAATTCATAGAAACTCCAGAAACCACTTCCGTGAAAAATGAGCGTATCGATGATAGGGGGCGTCAAGATGACGAGAAAGCCGAAGAGGAGGACGTTCGATGCTTGGGCGAGATTGACATTGCCGGCCCAGCGGACGAGGAAGACCAAAAGGAAAAAAGCGCACAGGAAAAAAAGGAAGGTGTGCGTGAATTCGAAGAAAAAATAAAAGAAGGTATGGTTACCGAACAGCCCGAGCGAGTTCTCGACGAGCAGGCGGGTAAATATCAGTGCGAAAAAACTGGCCACGAATGTCGCGAGCGTGAGCGGAGCATTTTCCAGCGACTGGGTAACCCGGAGGAAGAAGCGTTTCATATAGGCTTATTTTATCACATATCGTCTGAGAATGGAGAGAGCGGGGAAACTGTGATAAACTGAAGGAGAAAAGGATAAGTGATGCAGGATAAGAGATAATTGATAGGGGATAAAAACGAGATAATTCTTGTTTTTTTGTCCTCCGTTCTTACTTATCCTGTATCAATTATCATGCATCCATTATCTTCTTCCGCTATGCGTTTTTGGGAAAAGGGTCTCAATCCGGAGCAGTTGCGCGCGGTTCTCACGACGGAAGGGCCGGTTTTGATATTGGCCGGGGCCGGCTCGGGCAAGACCAAGACGCTCACCCATCGCATCGCCTACCTCATCGATGAGAAAAAAGTGGTGCCGGACAATATTCTGGCGGTGACCTTTACCAACAAAGCGGCCGGAGAAATGCGCGAACGGGTAGAGCGGCTCTTGTCGCAGAGCGAGGCGGCGGAGTACGGCGGTCTCAAGCTTCCGCAGTACATCGGGACATTCCATAATATCTGCTCGCGTATCTTGCGGCGCGAGATCGAAGCGCTCGGCTATGAGAAGCGCTTCAATATCCTCGACAGCCAGGATCAGGAGGCGCTGGTGAAAAAAGCCATGAAAGAACTGGAGATCAATCCGGATCAGGTGAAGCCGCGCGCTCTTTTGGAAGCGATTTCCCGGGCCAAAAACGCTTTCATCGATGAGGAGCAGTTTGCGCTACAGGCTCAGAACTATTACGAAGAAATCGTAGCGAAAGTATATGCCCGGTATCAAAAGGAGCTGCGGGCGCAAAACGCGCTCGATTTCGATGATCTCATCCGCCTCACGGTGAAGCTCTTTCAGGAGCATCCGAAGGTGCTTGGGAAATATCAGGATATGTTTCGCTATATCATGGTGGACGAGTATCAGGACACCAATTATCCGCAGTATCTGCTCGTCTATCTTTTGGCGAAAAAACACAATAATATTTTTGTCATCGGCGATGATTACCAGTCGATCTATGGCTGGCGCCAGGCGGATATCCAAAACATCCTCAATTTCGAGAAAGACTATGCCGAGGCCGCGGTCATCACGCTCGATCGCAACTACCGATCGACGCAGATCATTCTCGATGCGGCGGACGGCATCATTTCCAAAAATCAGAACCAGCGCCACAAAAAATTGTGGACGGAGATGCCGGCGGGCGAACCGATCACGCTCGTGCCGGCCGAAGATGAAGAAGCCGAGGCGCGCTACGTCGCGGAAACGATCAAGCGGGAGCATGCGGCCGGCCGACCCTTCAATCATTTCGCCGTACTCTACCGAACCAATGCTCAGTCGCGCATCATCGAAGAGCTGTTCTTGCGTCATTCCATCAATTATCGCGTCGTCGGCGGATTGAAATTCTATCAGCGCAAAGAAATCAAGGATATGATCGCCTATGTGCGGCTCTTGGAAAATCCGCGCGATGCCCAGGCGCTCGAGCGGATCGGGAATGAGCCCAAGCGGGGACTCGGCAAGGCGACCCTCGAAAGATGGATCGGATTCAGTCGAGAAAACGAGCAAATCCTTTTCGATGCCGGGTACCAGCTGACTCCCGAAGGGAGCGGGCTCAAGGAATCGAAAATCAAAGCCATTAAGGAGTTCGTGGATATATTCCTCTCCTTGCGCTCTGAAATCGAGGCGCGCGCCGATATGCGTTTTCCGGAACTTCTGGATACCATCGCGAAAAAGAGCGGCTACTTTGCGAGCCTTATGGATGGGACAACGGAGGGCGAAGTGCGCCAGGAAAATGTGGCCGAGCTGTTATCGGTGGCTCAGAAATACAGCGATATGCCCCTGGATGAGGCGCTCCGCCACTTTCTTGAGGAAGTGTCGCTCTCTTCGGATACGGACGAAATCAATGAGAAGAGCGAAGCGGTTCATGTGATGACGCTCCATAGTTCCAAGGGCCTGGAGTTTCCCTGCGTGTTTATTGCGGGGCTGGAAGAAGGCATTTTCCCGCATTCGCGGAGCGCCCTCTCGCCGAGCGACCTGGAAGAAGAGCGTCGGCTCATGTATGTCGGCCTGACGCGCGCCAAAGAAAAAGTCTATCTCCTCTATACGGAGCAGCGGACGATTTTCGGCGCGACGCAGGTCAATCCGCCCTCGCGGTTTCTCCAGGAAATTCCCGATCATCTCGTTGATGAAGCCGCGCGCGTGTCATCGGGGATGCTCGGGAGGCGTCATTTTCAGAAATCGCGCAACCCTATTACGCGCGGTAACAGGGTAAATTATTTTCCGGCGGTGTCAAAAAAGCAGAGCGCCTTCGCGGCGACAGCCAAAAGTATATCCCAAGAAAAGAGCGGAGAATTCGATGTGCACGAGAAGCCGCTTATTGCGGATGATGTGAGACCAGGCGATATGGTGGAACATCCGCAATTCGGATCCGGCCTGGTCATTTCTATCCAAGGGTTGCTGGCCACCATCGCTTTCAAGCGCTCTGGCGTCAAAAAAATGATGCTCGGTGTCGCTCCTCTGAGAAGAGGATAATTGATAAGGGATATGAGAGAGGATAAGTGATGCATGATGAGTGATGCGGAAGAGGATACATGATGAGTGATAAGAGATGAAAAAAATTAAGAACAAGAAAAAACGAGGCAGTCCTTGTTTTTATCACTTATCTCTTATCCTGTATCTATTATCATTTCCCCCGCTTCCTCTTCGCATGAAAGGAGCGGTGAATTTCCTTGAGCCGTTCGTCGGTGATGTGGGTATAGATCTGCGTGGTGGTGATGGAGGCATGGCCGAGCATCGACTGGACTGAGCGGATATCGGCGCCATTGACGAGGAGATCGGTGGCGAAACTGTGGCGGAGCGTGTGGGGATGGACATCTTTGCCGATGCCGGCTTTTTTGGCATAGTATTTCACCAGCCGCTGGATGCTTCTTGGCGTGAGCCGCCCGGTATGGCGAGCCTCGCCAGAGGCGGGCCGCTGATCTTCACGTTTGGCGTTTTTGGCATTGACGAGGCCTTTTTTTCCGTAGGCGACAAAGAGGGCGGGATCGACATCGGTGCGTTTATCGAGATAGTTTTTTAAGGCCACTTTGGCGGTGGGGGAGATAAAGACGATGCGCAGCTTGCTTCCTTTGCCGCGGACGCTGAATTCTTCCTTATCGAGGTTGAGATGGTAGCGGTCGAGACTGGTCAGTTCGGAAACGCGCAGTCCGGAAGAAAACAAGAGTTCCAGGATGGCTTTGTCGCGGAGGGACTTGAGGCTTTGGCCCACGGCTGCCTCCATCAATTGCTCTACCTCCGCGAGTTCGAGAAAGTCAACTTGGCGGTCGGGGGTTTTTCCGATCTCGATCTTTTCGGCAGCCAGCGTCAGAATATCTTGCTTGGCCAGGTATTTGAGAAAGGCGCGCAGGACGATCGCCTGGTAAGCCTGGGTATTCTTTTTGAGCGTACCGCCGCGCCCGTTTCCCTTGCGGTTGAGATAGATCCGGTACTCCCGGACTTTTTCAGCCGTAATATCTTCAGGGACATGGAGGTTGCCCCAAGTAAAAAAGGCTTCAAGCGTGCGACCATAGCTTTCAATAGTGCGGGGCGACCGGTTCATCTCGACTTCGAGATGATCAAGGAAACGTTTTGTGTGTTCTTGGAGGGGAGTCATAGGTATTCACCCCGTTAGAGAAAAGTCGCTGCAAGCGACTGAAGTCGCGCCCAAGGCGCAGCGTTCTCTAACGGAGTTTACGTTATGCGACATTGGAAGTATACCATATTACGAAGAAGAATTATGAATTATGAATCAGGAATTATGAATTACCCACCCCGCTCATTTTTTGGAAATACAAGGGTGGGGAGAGACCCCAAAAGCATGTATTGTACCGGAAAGAATTAGGAAAGCTTCATTTGAGGGAAGAAATTACTTTGTGCACATAAAAAACGCCTTGGATAAGCCATTATATTGAGTAATGTACCCTTTTCCCTTTGACTTCAGTACAGGGACAGGTTATACTGAATTTTGTAAAAATTAGGGTAAATTTTCAATGGACGTCTCCTGCTGGTTCTTCCAGCGGAGCCGTATCTAGAGGTTTTATCAATTGAAAGGCGAGAGTCCTATCCGTACGGAATCCATAGTTTCTTTCCTCAAGATTTGCTTCATGGCGGGGCAAAGACGCCTCCGGTCTTTGTTCGCGCGCGCCTCTGAAACAGAGGAAAAAAAGAACAGACAGACTCGTCTTCGGGATCTGCACACCCATATCCATCATCTTCAGACGCGTCTTATCCAGTTTATCAAGGAAATATCCGGGTACCGGGTCGTGCGGGTTTTCCGCAACTATTCAGCCTTTTCTATCGTGGCTTCGAGCGCCCTCCTCGTCTCAGCGAGTAATTTTACTCAGGGCAAAGACTCGAATAGCCTGCTATTCGGTTATGTCAGCGGCGCTACGGCGAGCGAGGCGACCCTTTCTTCCAAGCACCGCATCGCCGCCCAAACGAGCAAAAAAGAGAATCTTTCGCTGGTTCCGTTGGCAAACACCGGTATCGGTGGCGACCCGACCGAGAAAGATGAGACGTCTCTTTTGGACATAGAGGGGCGGACCCTGGGAAATCAGGTGATGCTTTCTTCGCAGATGAGCGCCATTGCCAAGGATCCGGAAGAAGACGGCGGGGTGAAGATTTACACGGTAGAGCAAGGCGATACGGTGAGCGGCATTGCCGCCAAAAACAGTATCACGGTCAACACCATTTTGTGGGCCAATGATATGGACAATGTGGACCAGATCAAGCCGGGCGATCAACTTTTTATTCTGCCTGTGGCCGGTCTTTCGTATGCCGTGAAGTCGGGCGACACCATCGATACCATCGCGGCGAAGTTCAAAGCGGAAAAAGACAAGATTATCGCGTTCAATGAATTGCCGGCCAATGGCGAGATTGAAGCGGGCGATACCATCATCATCCCGGGCGGGAAAAAGGACGAAGTCGCTCCTTCTAATGCGGCGTCTGGCAGCACTCTGGAGCGGCGGCAGTACGCGACCTCTGCAGGCGGTACGGCTGCGGATATCTCTTCCGGTTTTCGCAAGCTTGATGGCAAGGCAGGCACTGGACACCGGTTTCCGTACGGCTACTGCACCTGGTACGTGGCGCAGAAGCGCTATGTACCGTGGAGCGGCAATGCCGGCACCTGGCTCTATAAGGCCAAGGCGCTCGGGTACAGGACTGGCCGCGCTCCGGCGGTCGGAGCGATCGTCGTGACGACGGAAAATCGCTACTATGGGCACGTGGCGATCGTGGAAAAAGTGAGCGGCGGCAACATCACGGTCAGCGAGATGAATTATATTGGCTGGGCCAAAACCGATCGGCGCGTCCTCTCCGCCACGAGCCGCGTCATCAAGGGGTATATTTACTAGCTTTCTCGCCTCGCTGAAGCTCGGGCGAAGCGGGTAACCTCGTCAGCTTCACTAGCTTCTTTAGAAAAAACAGGCTCGATCTGTCAATCGGAAACAGCCTGTTTTCGTTTGCGGTTCGGATAATTTAGCTCGGGGGGTAGAAGATAAGTGGTGAAGGATAAGTGATAAAAATTTTTACCCTAGCATATTACTTTTCTTGCAATTGCAAGAAAAGTAATATCATGGAATAATGAGAAGAACAGTGGTAGGAGGGCGGTGGGTTGTTGCAGTATTATGAACATAAGGCGTAATCAAATATGAAAAATATACGAAAAATAAAAAACAGCCGAAAAGAAGAGAGGTTTGGATATGGATTAGGGAAAAAATTCGAGGATTTCATATTTTCTGATAGTCCATCGGCGACAGCGACAAAATTTCTCCTCACGTTTATTGCGATTGGAGGAGTTTCTGTTGTAGGGGCATCGCTCCCAGGTCTTATAAAGGCCATAGGCTTTTTTAGCGGAAAGCGAAAGAGGCATATATATCCGAAAAAGAAGATTGCGAATTCACTGGCCTATCTGAAGAGAGAACGGCTTATCGAGATTATCGAAGAAAAAAATGGGAAAATGTTAGTGAGATTGACCAATAAAGGGAAGAAGCGGCTGGCAGAGTATTCCATAGACATGGTGGAAATCAAGAAGCCGGAAAAATGGGATGGGAAATGGCGAGTGTTGATGTTTGACATCCCAGCGCATCCGAAAAAGTATCACTATGCTCGCGAGACTTTGCGAAATAAGATCAAAGAGATCGGTTTCTTTCAAATTCAGAAAAGCGTGTGGGCCTATCCGTATGAATGCGAAGATGAGCTGCTCTTTATTGCAGAGGTGTTCAAGGTTCAGCAATACATAGAGATCCTTACGGTAGAAAGGTTCTTGCATGAGAAAAGAGTACGGGAGAAGTTCTTCCTGCTTTAAACGAAACAACCAACGATGAATAGTACTTTTCTTGCAATTGCAAGAAAAGTACTATGACGGGGTGCTTGGAGGAGATTGTTTTGGAGATTGGCGCGAGATGTTTGAGGGTGTTGAGGTGTATTTTCTTTTCTATTTTTTAGTTTTTTTACGGCTTGTCCCGTACAACTTTTTTCTGAGATAGTGAAAGAGAACGATAAGATGTAAGCCAGCTTCGACGTCTAGGCGGTTCGGAGGCGGATAAGTCACAAGCGGCAGAAAAGATATCGGTATTTTTGAGTTATATGAGGCCTACCAAAGACATTTATTACCCGAGCGTAGTACTTTTCTTGCAATTGCAAGAAAAGTAATATCGATTTAAGAAAAGCAACGTAAGCTAGTCTCGACGGCGAGGCGGGCTGGAAGGCAGTAGAGCCTCTTTTAGAAGTAATTTTGTACTAGCGTAAACGTATTTTACGGGGTATACTATCAGCAGATAATCTCTTCTCTACGAATGTCCGGGAGTAGTATGTTTTTCACGGATAAAAAAAGAAAAAAAAATCTGATTTTTTCGCTATTGGCGCTGACTTTTTTTTGCGGCGTTATTTTTCTTGCGCAGACACACGCTGTATATGCCGGTGTCGGAGACGTTGCTATGAATGTCTTTGCCTATCCCTTTAAGGTGCTTTTGTATGCCGTTTTTGTTTTTTTGGGATGGATAGTTTCTGTGGCGGTGACGCTGTTCGGCTGGTATATAGATCCATCTATGATGGGCCTTCTCAATAGGCAGAGCGTCTATGAGATGTGGCAGTTTGTGCGTGATTTTTTCAATCTGTTTTTCATTCTTACCCTGCTCTACGTTGCTTTCAAGATAGTCTTTCAAATTGATAAGGATTACAAGAAGATGCTCCTCAGTTTGCTACTAGCCGCTCTTTATATCAATTTCAGTTTTCCGGTCACGCGCGCGCTTATCGATATGACCAATGTGCCGATGTATTTTTTTGCCAATCAGATGCTCACTGATCCGAGTAAGCCAAGCGAATCATTTGGGACCGCTTTGCGCGCCTCGCAACTTAAAGAGATTCTGATACCGGATACTCAGTCTCTAACGGATACGCCTATGTCGCGCCTCTTGGGCTCAGTTGTTTTTCTCTTCCTTTTCGCTGTCACACTTCTCGTTCTGGCTATTCTCTTCGCCAACCGTGTGATTATTTTGCTTATCTTACTCATATTCTCGCCCATCGGTTTTGCCGCCTTTGTGTTTCCCGGGATGGGTGATTGGTCTAAAAAATGGTGGGAGCATTTCTGGAAGAACGCCATCTTCGGTCCGGCGGCGATGCTGGGGCTTCTTATTTCCACGAGATTTTTTGCTGAAATAAGTAAAGACCAAACTTTGACAAGCGTAAAAAATATTGC
>MFSB01000022.1:7677-8278 GCA_001784735.1 Candidatus Moranbacteria bacterium RIFCSPLOWO2_12_FULL_48_12 | reverse complement strand
TCGCGCCTCATATAACCGAAGAATTGTGGGCGGCAGCGGGGGAAAAGAAATCTATTTTTCTCGCGCAGTGGCCGAAATGGGACGCGAAGAAGATCATTGAAGAGATGAAAACGATTGTGGTGCAGGTGAATGGCAAGATGCGCGCAACACTCGAGATGGCAACCGATAGCGATGAGGAAGCGGTAAAAGCAGTTGCGTTGGAAGACAAAAAAGTGCAGATGCATATCGCCGGTAAAGCAATCCGAAAAGTGATCTATATCCAGGACAAGATTCTGAATCTGGTGGTGTAATATGTAAAACCCCTCCTCAATCCTCCCCTTGGAAAAGGGGAGGAGGATCCTTTTTTCAACCCGCTCCCATTTCTAAGGGGAGCTCCCGAATCTTCGATGGTGAGGGGTATTCGTATCATTATTTAAGTTACGAAACTTATGCAAGCAGTGATTTTGGCGGCGGGGAGGGGGGTGCGGATGGGGAAATTGACGGAAAATACTCCCAAGCCGATGCTCTCGCTTTTCGGGAAACCGATGCTTGAGTGGAAACTGGAAATGCTTCCGCGAGTCATTGACGAAGTGATTTTTGTTATTGGTTATTATGGTAGTCA
>MFSB01000022.1:1112-7650 GCA_001784735.1 Candidatus Moranbacteria bacterium RIFCSPLOWO2_12_FULL_48_12 | reverse complement strand
GTGATTTTTGTTATTGGTTATTATGGTAGTCAGATTGAAAAGCATTTTGGGGAACAGTGGAAGGGATTGAAAATAACGTATGTTGTCCAAAATGAGCTGAATGGGCCGGGCGGGGCGATGTTTCTCGCCAAGGATATGCTGAAAGGGAGAGTGCTCGTTACTATGGGTGATGATTTGTATCACCCGGCTGATTTGGACCGTCTCACGCACGAAGATATCGCCGTACTGGGTTTGGAAGTAGAGAATGCGGAGCAATACGGGCTTTTGGAAACGAACGCAAAGGGCAATCTTCTGAAGATTACCGAGCGTCCCCACGGTCGTTCGGCAGGGATCGTCAATACCGCCGCTTATATATTTGATGAGAAGTTTTTTCGTTATCCGTTGGTACCCATCAGCGAGAAGGAATATGGATTGCCGCAGACGCTGGCGGAAATGGGAAAAGACTATCCCGTGAAAGTGGTTATGGCCACGGCCTGGCAGCCGGTGGGCCGTCCCGAAGACATCGAAAAAGGGGAAGCGTTTTTGAAAAAATACTGGCATTCTTAATTGATTTGAGTCTTACTTTTCTTGCAATTGCAAGAAAAGTAAGATTTTCAGAGAGAGAAAAATGATATGAATCCCGTTAGAGTTTCGATAGGATTGTCGATGAACAGTAATTTGTTTCTTGAAGCAACGACTATTTGGGATTTTGAGTTTAACTCGTCAAAATGGTAGGGATGAATCCCGTTAGAGTTTTGTAAAAACCATTGATTGCAAAAATTTATTTATGAAAGTAACAGCCCTTTTTATCTTTTTAACTCACTTGTCAAAACTCTAACGGGATGAAAATATTTCTTGATTTTGATGACATGCTTTTTGATTCAGTACTCGTCAAAGGAGAATTTGTAATGGCACTTCGAGAGATTTACACGCATGGCGGCTGGAGCGCGGAGCTGATTAAAAGGACGAGCCAAGAATTTTCTTTTGCGTCTTTTGAGAAGAAACCGATAACGTATTCGATTGAAAAGCATCTAGCTTTGCTAGAGAAGGAAAAGCCGCGCGGCACTTCTGAGAAGGTTCTCGCTGAGGCGCAGGCATTTATGGGAGACTTGAAGCGCTATGTTTTTCCTGATGTTATTTCTTTCTTAGAACGCTATTCACCCCAAGATCTTTTTATCATTACGTATGGCGATCCCGGTTTTCAAAAAGGTAAAATTTCCGGTTCTGGTATCAGGCCATTTTTCAAGGACGTGCTGATTATTGAACATGGGGCAAAAACTCCGGCTATTATGAAATATGCAAAAACCCATATCATAACCAAAAGTGAGACCATAGTATTTGTAGATGACAAAGCGAAGTATTTTGATGAGGTAAACGATTCACCATATACGCTTGTGAAAATATTGCTGGATTGCAGAGGAAGCGAAAAAAAAGGAAATGCGGACTATCGAGCGGAAAACTTCGATGAAGTAGCGGCGATTTTGGAGCAAGTAAGGGCGCTCTCTCATTATTCATGATTCATATTCCAAAATCATAAAGCGTATTTTTTTTCATCTTTATTCTTGATTCATGATTCTAAATTCCTAATTCTCCAACACTATGTGCGGCATCGTAGGTTATTTCGGAAAGCGGCCGGCGAAGGATTTTCTGATAGAAGGTCTCAAACGTTTGGAATACCGCGGCTATGATTCGGCGGGAGTGGCTTTTTTGGAAAAGGGCGCGCAGCGTGGAAGCAAGGCTTCCAAAAGGTGGAAAATCAAAGCGATCAAAGCGCTAGGCAAGGTGGCGGCACTCCAAATGAAAATGGAGGGGGTTTTTGTGTCCGGTATTGGGATCGCGCACACGCGCTGGGCGACGCATGGCAAGCCATCGGAGAGGAACGCTCATCCGCATATCGATTGCAAAGGGCTTGTGGCGGTAGTGCATAACGGCATCATCGAGAATCATCGAGAATTGAAAGAGGTTCTCGAGAAACGCGGGCACAAGTTCCGATCAGAAACGGATACAGAAGTCATCGCCCATCTTTTGGAAGAAGAAATGTCTCCTTCAGGCGAAAAAAGAAAAGTTGGTTTTGAAGAGGCGTTTGTGAAAACGCTCAAGCAATTGAGGGGAGCGTACGGCATCGTCGCCATCGCGACAGAAGACCCCGAAATAATGCTGGCTGCACGCTTCTCCAGCCCGCTGGTACTCGGTATCGGAAGCGGAGAAATGTTTATCGCGTCCGATGTGTCGGCCTTGGTGGGGGATGTGAAGCGCGTCGTATACCTCGACGACGATGAGATCGCAGTCATTAGACGTGACGGGTATGTGGTGAAGACGCTCTCCAGTCGGAAACGGGAAAAAGAGGAATTGACGCTCGAGTGGGATAAAACCGTTGCCGAACACAGCGGCTACGCGCATTTCATGCTCAAGGAAATTTTTGATCAGCCGAAAAGTTTCGCGGATGCTCTGCGCGGGCGGCTTATCCTCGAAGAGGGAATGGCCCAACTCGGGGGACTCAGCGCAGTGGAAAAACGTTTGCGTTCGATCAATCGCATTGTTATCGTGTCGTGCGGCACTTCTTATCATTCTGGTTTAGTGGGTGAATATATGTTCGAAGAATATGCCGGTATCCCGACAGAAGTGGAAATGGCATCGGAATTCCGCTATCGCAAACCGCTTCTCGACAGGAAAACCGCAGTCATCGCCATCTCGCAGTCGGGCGAAACGGCCGATACGCTGGCTGCCATCCGGGAGGCCAAAGAAAAAGGAGCCCTCGTACTCGGTATCGTGAATGTCGTGGGGTCGACGATCGCTCGGGAAACGGATGCGGGGGTGTATTGCCACGCCGGCCCGGAGATATCTGTGGCTTCCACGAAAGCATTCACTTCCCAGTTGGCCATTTTGTCCCTTCTTACTCTTTACTTGGGGCGGCAGAGGGGACTGTCTCTCGTGATGGGAAAGCGCATTGCCAAGGAACTCGAGCAAATTCCAAAATATATGGAGCGGGTTTTGGCACAGGCGAAAGACATCAAGAAGCTGGCGAAGAAATATGCCAAGCAAGCGCACTATCTCTATCTCGGCCGGAAATATAATTTTCCCAACGCGCTGGAGGGGGCGCTCAAGATCAAGGAAATAGCCTATGCGCCGGCCCAAGGCTATCCGACAGGGGAAATGAAACACGGGCCTATCGCGCTCATCGATTCATCAGTAGTAACGGTGATGATTATGCCGAAAGACAGCGTGTATGAAAAGAATGTGAGCGGGATGGAGGAAATTCTCGCCCGGGGCGGGAAGATATTGGCCATCGCGACAGAGGGCGATACCGCGCTCGCCAAGAAAGCGACCGATGTGATCTTCATCCCCAAGACGCTGGAGATGCTCTCACCGCTCTTGGCTGTCATCCCATTGCAATTGTTCGCTTACTATGTCGCCGTGGAAAGAGGATATGATATTGACAAACCGAGGAATTTGGCGAAAAGCGTTACCGTTGAGTGATCTTACCTCCTCCCATTTTTAAGGGGAGGAATGAGGAGGGGTTATGATAAAAATATACAATTCAAAAGAAGAAAAAAATAAAAGGAAAAACTTGCGAAATAATGCAACTCCCCAAGAAGTTATTTTGTGGTCACGATTGCGAAGAAACGGTCTGGGGTATAAATTTCGCCGGCAGGAATCAATTGGGAAATACATTGTTGATTTTTACTGTCCTGAGAAGAAACTGATAGTAGAAATTGATGGCTGGCGACATAAAGAGAATGAAACGTATGATAATGACAGAACAACATATTTGGAAAGCTTGGGATTGAAAATTTTACGATTTTGGAATAATGAGGTGAATGATAATTTGGAGGGAGTGATTTTGAGAATAGAGGAACATTTGGAGTAAATCAGAACCACCCCTCAGTCCCCTCCTTTGAAAGGAGGGGAGGGGATTGTGGGAGAAAGTGTGGTTTTAGGGTAGAATAGAGAGCATTAAGGTATTTTTTTGAAGATATGGCTCATACCACTATTGCGCAGTTCTTGCCGCTTGATAAACCGCTCATCATTTTCGATCTGGAAACGACGGGGCTGACGCCCGGAGAGGATAAGATCGTCGAAATTGCCTACGAAAAGATCCTGCCTTCGGGGGAAGTAGTCGCTTATTGCCAGCGCATCAATCCCGGGAAACCGATCTCGCCGGATGCCAGCCGCATCAACGGCATCTATGACAAAGATGTCGCCTCGGCCCCGAGTTTCGCCAAGCTTTCCTATGAGCTGTGGAGCATGTTCGAGGGGGCGGATGTGGGCGGGTTCAACATTATCGGGTTTGATCTCCCGTTTCTCAAGGGGGAGTTCGCGTTGGTGGGAAAAAACTTCGATTTCACAGCGAAGAGAATACTAGATGCGAAAATTCTGTATCACAAGATGGAGGCGCGCGATATGTTCGCGCCGCGCAATCTCTCTGCGGCGTATAAGCTGTACTGCGGCAAGGAACATGCCGCTGCGCATACCGGTGCGGGAGATGTGCGGGCGACGGTGGAGATTCTTGAGAAACAATTGGAGAAATATCCGGAGTTCCGGAACTGGGACTATCTGGCAGACCTGCATGGCAACAAAAAACTGCTTGAATCAGCCAAAACTGAGCATGCTCTGCTGGCCGATGTCAAACCGTTTGGGACGCTGTTTTAAAAAACTGACGACATACGACTAACAACGAACGACCAACAATGGGGACTATGGACAAGTTTCGATTTTTGAATTGGGAGATGTATAATGATGCACAGGATCTTTTTTCGATTGTACTTAAGGTAGTAAGAGATTTACCAAAAGAGTATCGTTTTGAGTTTGGAAGTCAGATAATTCGTTCTTGTTTATCAGTTGTATTAAATATAGCCGAAGGAAGCGGTAAATCATCAGATAGAGAATTAAATCGTTATTTTGATATTGCGCTTGGTTCCCTGTTTGAGGTGTTGGCTTCTGTCGATACCTTAAAGCGGAACAAACTTTTAACAGAATCAGAGTTTTCAGATATTTTTCAGAGAGTTGATCATATCTCAAATCAGATAGGTGGTTTTAAGAGAAGTATTTCTCGTCGTAAGTCGTAAGTTGTTAGTCGTATGTTTGATGTACTCATCATCTTCAGTGCACAATATCTTTATCTCGTCATAATTATTGTTGCATTTGTATATTTGTGGCGGCAACCGAAAGAATTGCGATGGAAGATTGCCTTGATGGCCGTGATCGCTTTGCCTCTTACGTACATTGCGGCAAAAATCATCAGTAATTTTTATTATGACCCGCGGCCGTTTGTGGTCGGACAGTTCACGCCGCTTCTGCCGCATACTGCAGACAATGGTTTTCCATCGGACCATACTCTTTTGAGCAGCGCAGTAGCGGCCGTCATATTCTTTTTTCATCGTAAACTCGGCTTCTTGTTGTTTGCGATAGCTTTCGTAGTCGGTATTTCACGGGTTTTTGCCGGAATCCATCATTTCGCTGATATTTACGGGAGTATGGCAATCGCATCTATTGTGACGTATGTCGTTTTTGAATATATTTGTCCGAAAGTATGGGAAAGATTTTCTGAAAAATATACAAATTAATATTTTCCTCAATGTAGGCGTTGTACACATTATTCCGCGACCGCGGATTTTAGCGTACAGATAAAAAAATGAATCTCCCTATTGAAAATTTCAATTCTTGTGTACATATTATTCCGCGACCGCGGATTTTGGTGTACAGGCGAGATGAATTGCCCTGCAGCAGAGCTACGAGGAATTAAGGATTAAAAGCGCTCTGTTTGGGAGCCTGACTGAGGAATGGGGTGATATAATGAATCTATGCTTTTTCGCATACAGAAAAATCATTTCGCTTTTTTCTCGATAGCGGTCATTCTCGCTGTGGGAGCCGGCATCTTTTGGTATGCCGACGAAGCTTTCGGCGTGATCCGCACCTGGGATGGCGGGGGGGGGATGAAACTCCCATATTGACATCTGTCCATATAAATGCTACATTTATAGTAATTACTCTACCTATAGATGTAAATATATGAAAAAATCCTTTATTTTAGCGGAAATTTATCGACAGAATAAGCACTGGAGTATGCCAGAAGCTTTCTTTTCCGAGCTGGCGTATATCACGTATGAACGAAAGCTGTTCGGTGAAATTTTTCCGTATCTTCATGAGAGGCAGATTCTTTCTATTGTCGGGCTGCGCCGTACCGGAAAGACAATTCTTCTGAAACAGCTGATCAAAAAATTGCTGGCAAGCGTCCAGCCGGAGGCGATATTATTCCTGACTTTTGATGAGGCCATCATCCCTGGAAACATCACCATCGCAAATTATTTGAATGAATATCTGGAAAAAATCGCGCCCAAAGATGGGAGACTCTACATTTTTTTGGATGAGATACAATATAATCGGAACTGGCAGCATATTCTGAAACGCTATTATGATACTGATGTCCGGATCAAATTTGTCATAAGCGGCTCATCTTCGTTATTCCTGCGCAAGAAGACTACGGAAAGTTTGGCTGGCAGGATTTATGAATTTTCTTTGCCGGTATTGAGCTTCGAAGAATATTTGGAATTGAAGAACG
>MFSB01000022.1:0-1087 GCA_001784735.1 Candidatus Moranbacteria bacterium RIFCSPLOWO2_12_FULL_48_12 | reverse complement strand
TCGGGCCGCCGCCGTCTCTTTCGATATGAAAGCGGCGGATATGCCATCGCGAGAAAAGTTTTTCTTGCAATATGGCGCGGATATGGAAAAAGAATTCGAACAGTACCTCTGGTATGGTCAATTTCCGGAAATCGTCAAAGAAAGCAATCGAGTATTGGCCAGGAAGTATCTGACCGATGCGATTTACAAAAAAACGATCGAGTATGATATCCCGCGGATCTTCGGCGTCGAAAAAGTCGATGAGCTGAAGTTTTTGTTCCAAGTCCTGGTCAGTGAAGTGGGATCGGTAGTAGAGACGGGCGATATGGCGCGGGAAATCGGCATTGACGAAAAAACGATCAAGAAATATCTCAGTTATTTCGAAGAGAGTTTCTTGATCCATCTGGTCTACAATTTCACCAAGTCGGCCAGGAAATCGAGGCGTCTCGGGAAAAAAGTGTATTTGGGAAGCCCGAATTTTTTCTCCGCGTTTTACCGGGAGGCTGACAGGGAGCAGCCGAATTATAAAATCGGATTTTTGGTGGAGAATTATTGCCTGCTGCTGCTCAAAAAAAGCTATGGATATGTTTCCTTTCGGCGGGTGCGGAAAGATGAAATCGATTTTTTGGCGGCTGACAACGTGTTAGACTCCCGACACTATCGATATATTGAAGTGAAATATCGCGAGCAGATTGCACCGAAGAAATTCAAATTCGCGACGAAATTTTCCAAGAAAAGCGGTACGCCATTGATAGTGGTGACAAAAAATGATTTTGCCGCCTCTCCTGACCTGGTGCTGATACCGGTGTGGATGCTGAAGGGTTGAATCTCAAAAAACATCGAACAAAGCCATGAGACAAAATTTCATCAAAAATCTCTCCCTGGCGCTTCTCTTTCTCGTCTTGATCGGCGGAGGAGTATTTTGGTATACCCACGAAGCTTTGGGCGTCACCCGCACCTGGGATGGCGGGGGAGGCAATGCCAACTGGAACACAGCGGCCAACTGGAGCGGAGATGTCGCTCCCGGTACGAGCGATATCGCCAACTTCGACGGCACATGTTCTTCCAATTGCTCTCCCACCATCAATGTCAGTATCGATGTGGCGGG
>MFSB01000021.1 GCA_001784735.1 Candidatus Moranbacteria bacterium RIFCSPLOWO2_12_FULL_48_12 | reverse complement strand
TTGGCATAATAATCAAACAGCGGCTTATATTTTCTACCAACAAGACTAACTCCACTCATCACTTCTATGACTTGCGGTGACACAGGCGGGACTTCAAGCGATTTTAATTTTTTTACTGATGGAAATAGTTCATCTTTTCGACTCTCATAAACTGACTTTGCTAAAATAAAAAATTCAGCTTCTCCTTTTTCATTGTTATATCGAATTTTTATATATTGAATATCTTTTCCAACTGCGAGAGCAACATTACCTGGCAGAGTCCATGGAGTCGTCGTCCATGCAAGTAAGTATGTCTTCGGATCACTTGCCCCGTGATCCGAAGCCTCTGAGGATTTTACGGGGTCGACGAGCTCAAACTTCGCCGTAACTGCAAGATCTTTCACCATCTGATAGCCTTCCGCCACTTCTGACTGCGACAAGGTCGTCTCACAGCGCGGACAGATGTGCATCGTCCGATAGCTCTCATAGATAAGTCCTTTGTCCCACAATTCCTTGAACACCCACCAGACGGATTCCATATAGCTGAGATCCATCGTCTTGTAGGCGTTCTCCATATCGGCAAAGCGACCGAAGCGCCGAATCACTTTTTTCCATTCGGCCACGTATTCCAACACCTTGGAACGGCAGATCTCGTTGAATTTCTCAACACCAAGAGTCTCGATCTCTTTCTTATGCGTGATGCCCAATTCCTTTTCCGCGATATTTTCGATCGGCAGGCCATGACAATCCCAACCCCAGCGCCGTTCTACCTGGAAACCCTTCATCGTAAAATAGCGCGGCATGGTGTCTTTGATAGCGCTCGCCACGATATGCCCATAGTGCGGCGTCCCCGTCGCAAACGGCGGCCCGTCATAAAAACTATACTGTGGCTTCCCTTCTCGATTCGCCACCGACTTCTCAAAAATCTTCTCTTCATCCCAAAACTGAAGAATACCTTCTTCCATCTTCGGAAAACTCACCTGAGCCTCGACTTTTTTGAACATATGACTAGCGTAAGAATTTTTTAGCCCTTTTCAAAATCTCCGATTCATCAAGATCGGTTCTTTCATATTTTTTCTGTTGTTCCTCCATTTTTGAAATCAAAAAATCTATGGGTTGCCATTGAACTACGCTCACCTTCTCCCCGTCGTCGAGAACTCTCTTACTAGGATCAAAATCCTTCAGTTTTATAAGAAAATATACCGTTGTCTTCTCGATCCACATTTCCCCCCGGGGAAATTTTGTTACCAATGTTCCGATGAACCTTTCAATTTCTCCGGTCGCTCCAAACTCCTCTTTGATGCCGCGCAAGACAGCCTGCTCCAAACTCTCTTCTTTCTCGACAGTTTCACGCATGAGAATGTAGAAACTCTCTTGAGGATAACTATGAGTACTCTTACTGGTTACCGAAAAATCATTGAAGTAATGACAAGCAATTTGTCCGCTGTCATTATAGAGAACCGCTCCTACAGAAAGGTGATACGGGAACTCTTGGGTGTCATAAAAAAAACTTTTCATCATAGCTGTAGAATATGGAGTAATGGGATAAAAAATGAATAGACAATGGGAGAAAGGGGTTTAATGGGAAGAATGCGACGGTAAAGGGATGACGAAAGAAAACAGGCAATGGGCTGAATGGGAGAATAAATTCTATTCGTTTTTTACTACTCTACCATCTTCCAGGCGTTTGAGGCCATACTGGACGAGAATCACTTCTTCGGCATCTTGCTCTTTCCTTGCTTGTTGCTCATGCAATCTGAATTTATCACCCACAGATAAAGTTTGCTCGCTTTCCATCTTGACTAGGAGTGATTTCTGCAACCGATCAAAAAGAAAATTGAGCTCTTTACACTGTAACTTTAATTGTACTGCTGGCGACAAACTCAAATCCATCGGATAGAATTTCAACGTTTCGATATCCTCGATTTTCCACGTTTTCCCCATTTCCCCCCTTTCTCCCTTTCCTCCCATTTCTTGCAGTCCCTTTACTCCCCTTTCCCCCATTACGCCCTTTACCCCCATTAGTTCCGGGTACATCCCCTTACATATGTCGTTGCAATCTTCTTCCAATTCCGTGTTGGCGCCTATCGAGAATCCCAGAAAATCATAATACTCCTTGGTCGAATTCCGTTTCCAGCCTTCGACGATGTTCTGCTTTGTCGAGCGGGCGGAACGATCCATCTGGTCAGCCAGAGCGATCAGGGTTTTCGTTTTTGGAAATTGATGGGTCAACTTGGCACAAGATAATTGTAAATGTTCAGCTTTTTTGTACACCAGAAGATCTCTATAGCCGTATGGTTTGCGAGAAGGCTTGATCATAAGAATAGGAAAGGGGAATAATGGGGTGAATGGGAGAAATGGGCGAAAAGGACATCAGAAGTGACAAGCAATTTTGTAAAAACAAAAAATCCTTAACACTATAATCCAGTGAATGTCAGTTTTTGCATTGCATTCTCGATATCTTCTGATACCGCTTGTATTTCTCCTTCGGTCATCACGACGCGCTCTTTGCCTTCATGATCCAAATCCCCGATGTGAATATCCGGAATGACATGATAATGCACGTGCTCCATAGTCTTAGCTTCGTTTTTCCCTTCGCGGACGATTACCGTGTAGCTTTCGTACACCAATTCAAGCAAGACAGCGCTGGCTTTGCGGATGATATCCCATACCTGCTCCGCTTCCTCCCGGGTGAGCTCCATAAAAGACTGCGCGTGTTTTTTCGGAATGACGAGCAAATGATGCTTATGATAGGGAGCGATACCGTAGGTGAGGTAAGCTCCATCATTTTCGACAAACTTCCGGTCACGCGGATTACAGAAGTGACAGCCATCTTCTCTAGATTGTGCAAGATATTCTGTATACAGCATTTTATTCATCTAAAAATTTTGCCAGCTTCCCCTTGAGCAATCGCACCAGCTCTGGATCCCCTCTATCATATATGTTTGGGATGCCCAAATCAATGACTTCTTTCCCGGCTATATCAAAGTGCCGTCTGAGATAGGTAAGATGCCCATTCTCTTTTTCAGAAAAGATAAATATGGTATCCGCCCAATCTATGTGTGCCTGGGTTACTTTTACCACGGCCATATCGAGAATGCCAGCGCTTTTTGTCTCGTATTTTTCAGAATCTTTGAACAAATCCTCAGCCGTCGGGCTACGCATCATATTGGCGCTACAGATAAATAAAAGCCTCTTTTTAGAATACACCTTCCATTCTACTTCCATATGTGAAGCATTTTTAGGTAACGGCCCAGAAGCTGCTTGACCGGGACTTTTGTTCGTGAGAATGCCATACAATTGTTCGATCGGGTCAGCGTGTGAGACAACAACTACTTTTTTGTTGGCATACTGCTTTTCTGCATCATGGAGAAAACTTTCCAAACGACCCCGCATATCTATCAAGCTTTCTACGCCATCTGCGGGATCGGGGCTGACGCGCATATGCGGATCGGGGTACTTCTCCAAAAATTCCCGTATCGGCCGATTGTTGAATATGCCATTGCCTAGTTCGCATAAGCGTCCATCGAATATGACCGGCAAGCCTATTTTGAGAGAGATGATTTCAGCCGTTTCGCGAGTACGCAGAAGCGGTGAAGCGATAATCACATCTATATGCTTGGGGACAAGCAACGCGGCTGTTTTTTCAACTTGTTTGCGCCCCTTCTCAGTAAGATGGTACTTTTTCTCTTCCGGCAGAGAATTAACAATGTTCAATACATTGTTTTCAGACTCGCCGTGCCGCACCAGATAGAAGGTAATCATAATATAGGCATCCTTTGCTTTTGTACACTATTTTCCGCGGTCGCGGAAAATAGTGTACACTTGTTTTTTAGGTAAATTCCAGAAAAAAACCTCTTAATGAAACATGCGGTACGCATCCATACCGATAGCGGCGATAAAAAAGAGAGCCGCCGAGCCGACTACCTTGACCACGAAATGAAGCAGCTTCTCATCAAAGCCGAGTTTTCGTTTGTATTTTTTCCTCTGTTTGTATTTTTTGATCATTTTTGCTTATTTTTTAACTTTTTATTTTAAAAAAGAGTCTTCGTCCGCTGGCGAATGGATTATAGTATCACCCCTGCACTAAATAACTAACACTTTTTGAATAATGGTTCGAACATTTTCCTTTCTTTTAATAATTATTTCCTAAAAACTCTGATTGATCGTTTTTAGTGCGGGGTTCCGCTCGCGCTACGCGCTGCTTCACATTTTCTCCGGGGCCGCAATCCCCATCACATCAAGCGTCTCGGCCAAAACAACTTTCACCGCTTTGATAAGCTCCAACCGCGCCAGCGAAAGCTCTTTATTCTCTCCGTTGAGTACGCGACAATCAGCATAAAAAGAGTGCAGCTTGTCCGCCAGGCGGATAGCATACTGCGGCAGGCGGTGCACGGTAAAATCACGCGCAATCGTTTCCATCAATTCGGGGAAAAAGAGCAATTCACAAATCAACTCCCGCTCTTTCGGGTGGACGAGAAGATTCAGATCACCGCTCGTTTTTGCCAAGCCTTCTTCCTCGGCCTTGCGAAGGATACTCGAGAGGCGCGCGTGCGCATACTGCACATAAAATACCGGATTCTTTTGTGATCGTTCTTCGGCCAGCCCGAGATCGAAATTCATCTGAGTTTCCGGCGCATACAGAAGAAAGAAAAAACGCGCCACATCATGCCCTACTTTCTCGATCAGTTTATCGATCGTAATCACATTCCCCGCCCGCTTGCTCATCCGGACTTCTTCCCCATCTTTCACCAGTTTCACCAGCTGCACCAGGATGAAATCCACTTTTCCGGTAAACCCGAGCGCTTGCGCCGCTGCTCTGAAACGCGCCACATAACCATGATGATCCGCTCCCCAGACTTCGATGATACGCTCGAAGCTGCGTTCCATCTTGTACAGAATATACCCACAGTCAGAAGCGAGATAGGTCTTCGCTCCATCTTGCTTCAGGAGAACGCGGTCTTTATCATCACCATACAAAGTTGTTTTCAACCACAATGCTCCCTCGTTTTCATAAACCAAATTTTCTTTCGCACGCAATATCTCAAGCGCTTTATTGATATATCCATTCTCTTCGATATCTTTCTTCTCCGAAGTGAAGACATCAAACGATACTTGCATCTTTTCCTGAAGCGTTTTCTTGATCATTTCCTCCATCACAATTCCCGCCGCCTTTTCTCCCACTTCTTTCACTTTTTGTTTTAAGTCGTCAGTCGTCAGTCGTTTGTTAAGCTCATCTATATATTCGCCGCTATAAACCGCTTCGCTATCCTTGAGCACGCTGTGTCCCAGCTTCAAGATCTGTTCCCCCGCATCATTTATATAATATTCGTTTGTAACCTCAAACCCGGCTTTGCGCAGCACGCGTGAAAGAACATCGGCATAAAATCCCCCGCGCCCATTGCCGAGATGGAGCGGTCCGGTCGGATTGGCGGAAATGAATTCGTTATTTACCTTGATGCCATTGCCGATTTCGCTTTCCCCATACCGCTCTTTTTTTGCCAGCACTTCTCTCACAACAGCGCCCAAAGCTTTTTGGGAAAGATAAAAATTAATATATCCGGGCTTCACCACTTCAATCTTTTCAAAGAGTTTCTCATTGTCATCCCGAGCTTGCCGAGGGATCTCGAGATTCCTCGATTCCGCTTCGCTGCTCTCGGAATGACACAAATAAAGCAGCTGTTGTCTGATAGTTTCCGCCAACTCCATCGGACTCTTCCCCGCTTGTTTGGCAAACATCAAAGCCACATTCGAGCTATACTCCCCGAATTGCTCTTCTTTGGGCCGCTCCACCCGGATTTCCGGCACCTCAAAGACAGGCAGCGTTCCTGCTTTTTGCATTTCTCCCAAAACACTCCTGATTTGCTGTTCCAAAATCATTTTCATACTCCTTATCGTACCGTACAAAAGCCGAAAAGGGAAGAGAAAAGAAAGCTGCCGAAGCCGTGTGGTTAACGACGTTCGGCAGTGTAGGTGGGGCGGGTCGGCGTTGCTCAAACACCGAGAGTGGCCTTCAGTGACGGCCCGAACGCGTAGAAAACGATGAAGGTAAAAAGGCCAATCGCAACCCCACGTTCCCACAGCGACATGCAGGACATCACGTCCAATAACCAATCAATGGCTCCTGTTTCCATGGCGATCTCCTGTAAAGGGACGATAGTATTCATCCTGATACCCCCGTAATACCATTCTATAGATAAGAAAACAATAAACTGTCAAGTGCTCATCCGTTTACACCGATCTCCTGCCCGGTTTTTTCAGCTTGGGCAAGATAATGGGAAGCTCCGTGACTAAGGTAGAGGCAGCGAATGTATGCTGGTGTTCTTCATATATAACCTCGCCCGTCTGCAAATTAATCTCCTTGATACCTATAGCCCTCTCCTCGTCTATTTTTCTAAATAGGTGGAGAGTCGTGCCTAGCGGCTTGTAGCCATCAGGAGATCGGAGTGTGGACTGAAACGGCTTGTCGCTGCCCATATCACAAAAACGCTTTGGATTACAGGACATTGCATTCCCTCCCTAAAAATAAATAATCCTCGCGGCAAGCCGCGAGGTATTACAACAACGCGAGCTGTCCTTGGTGAAATTTGATGTACTCCTGTTCTTGGTGAAATTTGATGTACTCCTGTTCT
>MFSB01000020.1:1573-7903 GCA_001784735.1 Candidatus Moranbacteria bacterium RIFCSPLOWO2_12_FULL_48_12 | reverse complement strand
ACAGCCCCAGCATGGCCGTCAACGCCAGCGCCATCACATTCGCCCGATAGCGGTATTCTATCGGATAGGCGCTGAGCAGCTGAAATATGATCACCCAGATAATCGGCCCGATAACCGTGGCCGCTCTTTCGAAGATGACAAAGGAACTGAAATACTCTGCCTGCGATTCTTTCGGCACGATATCCGAATAGAATGACCGGGCCAGCGGAAAAAATAAGCCGAAAGCGATCCCCGCAAATGCCAATATCAGATAAGCATAGACCGGAATAGTCGGAGCCAGACCGAAAAGGAGATAGGCGCCGATGTAAATGACTCCTCCCAAGATAAGCATCTTTTTCTTATCGGTGACTTTGTGCATCAATGATCCGGCCAGCATACAGGTCAGAAACAGCATCCCGAGGCTGATGACTCCGCCCAGACTCGACATTTTTTCTGTGAAACCGAAGACGTTTTTAAGATAGAGTGTCAGATATATTTGCAAGGTCGCCAAAGAATCCGCCACGAACATATAGCCGAGCAGGTAATAAAGTAATTTTTTGTTCTGGAAGACTTTCTTGATGAATTCACTGAACGAAAATCCTTTGCCGAGCCCCTCTCTCCCAACCACTTCCGTATCGTCCGGCTTTTGCATGAGAAAAGGAATAGCTAAAACGATGAATATCGTCGCTCCCAAAATGAGCGCCAGACTATTGCCGCTCACCCCGAATACTACAATCGAGCCGTTCACGACAAACGCCCCCATAATGCCGATAGAGACCGCGTTGCCCAGTTGCCCGATCCCGGTACCGAGACTGGATACGCGGTCTTTGTTGTGTCCCTCATTCCTGAAATTCTGCATGAATGCCGAATAGAAGACATACGATCCCTGAAACGAGATCTGAAAAATGATATAGAGAAGACACAACACAGCCAAGAGAAGAAAGGTATAATGCTCGGCATACGCGCTCGTAATAAAACCCATAGCATACAAGGTAACGAGCATAAAAACAGAGGAAAGTATGATGTAGTGCATCCTTGTCCTCTGGCTCTGATCAGCCTTGTGTCCGAGCGCGGGATAAAATATGAGGAGAATGATGGTCGATATGGCCGTCGAGATGCCTATCCAGATATCGCTGGCTCCCCCGCGGGACAAAAGAAGCGGAAAATAGAAAATCACCACCGAAGAGGCGAAAGAATTGGCGAAATCATACAGATACCAGAGTTTCACTTTTGACATACGTTTTTCGTTTAGGTCAACTTGATAAGTATATCATCATACACAAAATACCAGCTCTAAGATATTTCTACATTTTGTTTCGCGGTGTCGGGATAGCTTTTCAAAAATTCTTCTATCGTTTTTTCCACTTCCTGAGCATTATGACAACTCATAAGTTTCACGCGCAATTCTTTGGCTTGCGGGAAATGATTGATATAGGCTTGGTAATGTTTTTTCATCAGCTCAAAACTTTTGGTAGCGCCTGCCCGAAACACTTCGCCCGCCAGAACGACATTCTTGTTGGACTGGTCTGATGATGTGGGCGGGTTCCAAACCTCTTCAAACAACCGCGTATGAAAAATAGCCGCGCGTAATTTTTCCTCTACCGTTACCGCAGTTTTGTTCTTATCAAAGAGCCACGGATTGCCGAAAATCGCCCGGCCAAGCATCACCCCATCGGCTCCGGTCTCTTGAATCTTGTTCTCCGCGTCCTCTAGATCTTTCACATCGCCATTACCGATAATGAGCGTACTCCGCCAGCTGGTGGATCCCCTAGCAATCTCAACCGCCCGCTTCACGCACTCCCAGCGGGCCGGCACTTTGGACATTTCTTTTTTCGTCCGAGCATGCATTATGATCGCCGCCGGCTTGGCCTCGAGCAGATTTGGAAGCCAGGCTTCCAAATTATCCTCATTGAATCCCAAGCGCGTCTTCACAGAAATAGGGATCCGCCGACTGGCGGACCTTGCCGCCGCATCTGCACCTTCTCGTGCAGCGACAATAAGTTCTTGCGCGAGTTTCGGATCTTTCATAATTGTTGCTCCGGCCCCTTGTTTCATCACGTTCTTATCCGGACACCCCATATTGATATCGATGCCATCGAAGCCGAGTTCCGTCACCAATTTTGCCGCCTCGAACATTTTCTCAGGGAAAGCGGTAAAAAGCTGCACCACAATGGGCCGCTCGGCTTCGGTATATGAAAGGTCTCTGAGTAGCGCCGCTCTCCCTTGCGGGTGGCACAACCCGTCTGCCGAGACAAATTCCGTCCACAATACATCCGGTTTGCCATATTTGACAATCACGCGCCGAAAAACAGCATCCGTGACGTTGGCCAGCGGTGCTAGAACAAAAAACGGTTTCTCTAATTTCTCCCAAAAACCTAAATAAGGCTTTCCCATAGCATCTTTATGTTTCATCTGCTCTATGCCCTGAACCGAAGCAGTGTACTGCATTTTTTACAAAAAAGAAACCCCCGAAAAGGCTGCACGACCTTTATTGACAAGCTTGCAACCCTTTGATATCCTAAAGCAGACAATATTAGTCCGAATTAATACAGAATCTTACAGTGGCCGGATCACTGTAAAAATGGGGGTTTATTCTATGAAGATTTCCAAAAAAGCTTATTACGGGCTGCGGGCGGTGCTTGCTCTTGCGCAGAGTGACAAACCGCTGTCTATCCATACTATCGCGAATGCGGAACATATCCCCGAAGATTATCTCGAAAAGATTCTCCAATCCTTACGCCGAGCCAACTTGGTTATGGCACATAAAGGTATGGCCGGTGGGTATACCCTGATCCGTTCCGCCAAAGAAATCAGCGTCTGGGATATCCTCCGTGTACTCGATGGCCCGATCAAGACCTTTTCCACTCCCGTCAAAGGTTCCCTCCCCTGCCTCCAGGTCAGCCACTGCCAAACCAATCAGGTGTGGAGAGTATTGGAAGAAAAGATTGAGGAAACATTAAACAAAATTACTTTGGATTCATTAACAAAACAGCAACGTTAATTTCTAATTACCAATTTCTAATTTCTAAACAATTTCCAATGATTTAATTTCAAAATTGAAAAATTATTTCATTGTTTGAAAATTGAGAACTGAAAATTGAAAATTCCTACTCAACTATGTTGAAATTAAAAAATCTTTCCGTTTCCATCGAAGGCAAGAAAATTCTTGAAGATATCTCGTTTGATTTCCGCGCGGGAAAAACTTATGCCCTCATGGGACCGAACGGCTCCGGCAAATCCACTCTTGCCAGCGCCATCATGGGGCATCCGCATTATAAAATCTCGAAGGCATCAAAAATAATACTGCGAGTTACTCCCACCCCTCAGTCTCGAAGACTCGCCAGCTCCCCTTGGAAAGGGGCGCAGGGAAAAAACAAAAACATCAAAAATCTCTCGCCTGATAAGCGCGCCAAGCTTGGCATTTTTCTTTCGTTCCAAACCCCCATAACCTTGCCTGGCGTAACAGTGTTCGAGCTCCTCCAGTTGGCTCTGGAAAAGCAGATTGATCCCGTAACGCTCCACGGCCGTGTGAAGGCCTATGCCAAAGAACTTCGCATCAAAGATGAGCTCCTCAAGCGTTCACTCAATGACGGGTTCTCTGGCGGAGAAAAGAAAAAGCTGGAAGCTCTCCAGGCAGTTCTCCTCCAGCCGAGACTCGCCCTGTTCGATGAGATCGACACGGGGGTGGACGTGGATGCCCTGAAAACGATTTCCCAATTTTTGAAAAAACACCTCCCCAAAGAAACGACCACGGTATTCATCACCCACTCCACCCGTCTGCTCCGCTACATCAAGCCAGAGGAAGTCCTTATTATGAAGATGGGGCGCCTCGTCAAAACCGGTAGAGAAGCTCTGGCCAAAAAGATTGAGAGAGAAGGGTTTGATAAAATGTAAAATTGAAAAATCAAATATCAAAATGACCCGTCTCGCCAAAGGCTCTGCCGAGGCGGACAACGCAAAATTAAAAAATAAAAATGCACTCTTAATTTTACATTTTAATCTGTCATTTTGCATTTTGAGATTTACATTTTTATTTATTCCAACAAAAGAACTCAATACAATGAAACCCGCCAAACATCCTAAAAACATAGATTTCGACTATAAATTCGGCTTTGCCATGCCGGAGCGTTCCGTCCGAAGAACCGGCCTCGGCCTCACGGCCAAGATCGTGACCGAGATCTCCGCTATCAAAGGCGAACAAAAATGGATGCGTGATTTTCGCCTGCGCGCGTATGAGATATTCAAAAAAAAGCCGATGCCTTGTTGGGGTGCCGACCTTTCCCCAATTGATTTCGAAGCCATCACCTACTACCTCAAAGCCACCGACAAGCAAGCCCGCTCTTGGGACGACTTGCCGCAAGAAATCAAAGAGACTTATGATCGCATCGGCGTTCCGGAAGCGGAAAAAAAATTCCTGGCCGGGGTCTCGGCCCAATACGAATCCGAGGTCGTCTACGAAAGTTTCAGCCGCGAGCTCGATAAGCTGGGGGTCATTTTCTGCGATATGGACACAGCCGTCAAAAAATATCCTGCTCTTGTCAAAGAATACATGAGCACGCTCATTCCTCCGCATGATAATAAATTCGCCGCGCTCAACTCGGCTGTCTGGTCCGGCGGTTCGTTTGTCTATATTCCCAAAGGCGTCCATGTCAAACTCCCTCTCCAAGCCTACTTCCGTATCAATGCCGAAGCCTTCGGCCAATTCGAACGCACCTTGATCATTGCCGAGGAAGGCAGTTACGTGCATTACATCGAGGGCTGCACTGCCCCGATCTATACCTCAAGTTCGCTCCACTCGGCCGTCGTAGAAATTTTTGTGAAAAAAAATGCCCGTGTCCGCTATACCACCGTCCAGAACTGGAGCAAGAATATCTATAACCTCGTCACCAAACGAGCCCGGGCTGAGGAAAATGCCGTCATGGAATGGGTAGACTGCAACATCGGCTCCGGCGTCACGATGAAATACCCCGCGGTCTACCTGACAGGCCGGGGCGCCCACGGGGAAGTACTTTCTATCGCCTACGCGGGCGCTGACCAGCATCAGGACGCTGGCGCCAAAATGGTCCACCTCGCGCCCAATACCACGTCGCGCGTCATTTCCAAATCCATCTCCAAAGATGGCGGCCGCACTTCCTATCGCGGATTAGTACATATCGGAAAAGGTGCCAAAAATGCCAAAGCTTCCGTCGTCTGCGACGCGCTCCTCCTCGATCCACTTTCCCGTTCAGACACCTACCCCACGATGAATATCCAAGAGTCAAGCGCCGTGGTCGAACACGAAGCCACGGTAGAAAAAATAGGTGAGGAAAAGCTTTTCTATCTCACATCCCGCGGCATCAAAAAAGAAGACGCAGAAGGGCTTCTGGTAAACGGCTTCATCGATCCGATCGTCAAAGAAATTCCCCTCGAATATTCAATTGAATTGAACAGATTAATAAACATGGAGATGGAAGGAAGCATCGGCTGACGCAATATCTAATACCTAATTTCTAATTCCTAATGAAATCCCCATTGTAAAATTGAGTATTAAAGTATTGGACATTGATTAGGAATTAGATATTAGGAATTAGGAATTTTCAAGTATGATTTTTAAGGACATCAGCAACGAAACGCAGAATCTCTATCGCCTCGGAACGAACGAGAAGCGCGTGTTCTTCCTGCTCAACCGTTCCGGTGAAATCACCTTCGAGCTCGCGGGAGCCGGAGCGGAGGCTCATATCTTTTCTTTCTTTATCGGACGTAATGCTGACAAGGGAACGCTGAAGCTTTTCCAAAGACACCTCGCACCGCGAACCACCTCTCATGCGCTCATAAAAAGCGTTCTATCCGATGAGGCCGAAGACGCTTATGAAGGCCTTATCTTCATCGATAAGCAAGCGATCCAAAGCGACGCCTCGCAAGAAAGCCGAGCTATCCTCCTCTCTCCGCTGGCTAGAGCTTATCTGAAGCCGACATTGGAAATTTTAGCTGATGATGTACGCTGTCGGCACGCCGCGACAGCCAGCCCCTTAAGCCCCGAGTCTCTTTTTTTCGCACAGGCGCGTGGCCTCTCATCTAACCAAGCTTCAAGAATGCTTGTTATGGGCTTTTTCAATGACGCATTACTCAAAATGGAAGCACTCGGAATTGATACAGAAATAATTAAGAAAGACGTCGGGTATCAGATAGAAATCCAAAGCACAAAATTACAAACTCCAAATAAATCTAAAAAAATAAATTCAAAAGTACTTTGATATTTGAATTTGTAATTTATTTGGAAATTGAGATTTAGGATTTTGACATTCTATAAAACGATTATGATAAATTTACAGACTATTAAAAAAGATTTCCCCATCTTTACCCACCAAAAAG
>MFSB01000020.1:0-1555 GCA_001784735.1 Candidatus Moranbacteria bacterium RIFCSPLOWO2_12_FULL_48_12 | reverse complement strand
TACCCACCAAAAAGAATTGGTGTATTTGGATTCTGCCGCCACCGCGCTCAAGCCGCAGACGGTCATCGATGCTGAAAAAAAATATCTGGAACAGTATTCCTCCAATGTCGGGCGCGGCCTCTATCCGCTGGCGGAAACAGCCACGGAAAAATTCGAAGCCGTCCGTGAGAAAATAGCGCGCTTCATCGGAGCCGCAGATACTCAAGAGATCATTTTCACCTCCGGAACGACCGCATCGATCAATCTCGCTGCAGGGCTACTTGCCGAGAGTGTGCATCCTGCTGACAATATCGTCGTTACGGAGATGGAACACCACTCCAATTACCTTCCCTGGAAAGAATTGGCAAAGAAATGCGGCGCCTCTTTCCATGTTATCCCCATTACCGGAGAAGGCGCTATCGATATTGCAACATTGAAAAATTCCATTGATGAACGCACCAAGATAGCGGCTTTTTCCGCCGTTTCCAATGTTTTAGGGACTATCAATCCGGTAGAAAAATTTGTGGCGGCTATCAAAGGTATCAATCCACAAACGCTTGTGCTCGTCGATGCCGCGCAAGCCGCCCCGCATATGCGGATCGATGTCTCTCTTTGGAGAGCTGATTTCGTCGCGTTTTCAGGACACAAGATGTTCGGCCCCACCGGCGTCGGGGTGCTGTATGGAAAAGCCGCCCTCCTTGAAACATTCCCCCCAATCGTTTTCGGCGGTGGGATGGTGTTCGATGCGTGTGCGGAGGATACACGCTACAGGGAAATCCCCTATCGTTTCGAGGCAGGCACACCCAATATCGGCGGAGTGATCGCCCTGGGTGCGGCGCTCGATTATATCGAAAACATCGGCTTCACAAACATCCGCGCCTATGAAACGGCCTTGACGGCTTACGCCCAGAAACGCTTACAAGAAACATTCGACGACGCTATTCGGATTATCGGACCGAAGGACACAAAAGACCGAGGCGGCATTATCGCGTTTTCACTGAAAAACATCCATCCCCACGATATCGCGCAGCTCTTAGGCGAACAGAACATCTGCGTCCGGGCTGGCGAGCACTGCGCCGCTCCGCTCCATCGGAGATTCGGCCTCAGCGCTACGACCCGCCTTTCTTTGTCTATCTATAACTCCGAAGAAGATATTGAGAAACTTATTACTGCTCTCAAGGAAATCCAAAAGATATTTTCTGTTGCTTAATTATTAGAAATTAGATATTAGGAATTAGAAATTTTATATATGTCTCTCTACCAAAACCTCATCCTCGACCACTACCGCAATCCCCGCAATCACGGGGTGCTGAAAAAAGCTACCCATCACGGCGAAGCGGACAATCCGATCTGCGGAGATACGCTTCAAATGGACATAATCGTCAAAAATGATATCATAGAGGATGTGAAGTTTTCCGGTTCCGGCTGCGCTATCTCACAGGCTTCCGCCTCGCTCTTTACTGAGGCAGTCAAGAAAAAATCTATCAGAAAAGCACTGGTTCTGGAACCAAAGGATGTCCTCACACTCTTGGGGATCACTCTCTCCCCCAACCGGCTGAAATGCGGACTCCTCTCG
>MFSB01000019.1 GCA_001784735.1 Candidatus Moranbacteria bacterium RIFCSPLOWO2_12_FULL_48_12 | reverse complement strand
TAGTTTTTAGGAGTTGAGAAAGATGCTCGATGATTTTTGGCGGGGCGTCATTTTTGATGGCGATAATGAGGCGCTCCCCGAGAGCTTCTTTTGGGGGTGTGTGGAAATTATTCTTGGCACGCGTCGCTTCGGCGCGGGCGAACTGGTGCACGCTATTTTGGGAAATGCGTTCGACGCTTTCAGCGATATATCTCTGTGTCCCGTCTTTGTGCGAGACGCGGGCATCGACGATGACGACCTCGTCTTCGATCCACGACTCTCCCGTCTGGAGGGCGGTTTTGCCAAAGACCAGGAGCTCGATGCGGCCGGTCAGATCTTCGAGGCCGATGAAGTACATGGTATTTTGGTTCTTGGTGAGAATTTTCCGGACGCCCGTGATGACGCCGCCGATACGGACTCGGGCTTGATCCGGTTTCTTTTCCAGTTCACAGAGCGCCACGGTAGCTTTGTCAAAATAAGTTTGATACTCTTTGACTGGATGGTCGCTGACATAAAGGCCCAAGAGCTCCTTTTCCCATCCCAATTTCATTTTTTTTGTAGCCGGAATGGCTGGAGAAAGTTGGATGGCGCTGGTCATAATGGCCATATCGCCGAATAAGCTGTTTTGGTGCGTATCGGCGATAGATTTCAAATTTTTTCCATGCTTCTGGATGGCGTCGATGCTTTCGAGGAGCTGGTTGCGTTCGCCGAAGCCTTCCAAAGCACCCACCTTGATCAGCGCTTCAACGGATTTTTTATTCAAGTCCTTGGTTTTCACGCGTTCGATGAATTGTTCGAGGCTTTCATATTTCCCTTCGCGCTTGCGCTCTTCGACGATTTCTTCGACGACGATATGCCCGACATTTTTGATGGCGTTCAATCCGAAACGCACCCGCTCTATCTTACCAGTCCCGCTCGCCTCGCTGTCGGCTTGGCGAAGCGAGCCGAGACGAGTTGAGGCTGGGTCTGCTCCGATGATGACGGCGAACTCCCCGAAGCTTTCATTGATATGCGGCGGGAGGACTTCGATACCCATCTCTTTGGCCTCGTGTACTTCGATAGCGATGCGGTCGATGTTGTCTTGGTCGGAGGTGAGGAGCGCCGCCATAAACTCCGCCGGATAATGAGCTTTGAGGTAGGCGGTCTGATAGCCGATGAGCGCATAGCAGGCGGCGTGCGAGCGGTTGAAGCCGTAGCCGGCGAACGGTTCGATGAAGGAAAATACCTTTTCACCGATATTTTTCCTGATGCCGTTTTTAATACAGCCCTCGATGAATTTTTCGCGTTGTTTCGCGACCAACTCTTTGATTTTTTTGCCGACCGCTTTGCGCAGAACGTCCGCCTCTCCATAAGTGAAGCCTGCCAGATCGCGCGCGATCTGCATCAGCTGTTCCTGGTAGACGGCGACGCCATAAGTGTTTTGAAGGATCGGCTCGAGGGTGGGGTGGAGATATTCGATTTTTTTCGTGCCATGCTTGCCGGCGATGAAATCTGGGATATATTCCATCGGCCCCGGCCGATAAAGGGCTACCATAGCGACGATATCTTCGAAAATAGTCGGTTTCAACTGTTTCAAGTAGCGCTTCATACCGGAGCTTTCCAGCTGGAAGACACCGGTGGTCCGCGCTTCTTGAAGAAGTTGAAATGTCAGCTCATCATCAAGCGGTATTTTTTCGATGTCGATGTCTGGTTGTTTGATCTTGCGAACGATGCGCAGGGTGTTCTGAATGATAGTGAGGTTTTTGAGGCCCAGAAAGTCCATCTTAAGCAAGCCGATTTTCTCGACGGCATTCGATTTGGTAGAGGCGGAATACTGGGTCACAACGCCCTCGCGGCTTCCCGAAACGCGCTGGAGCGGCGTGTATTCAGTAACGGGGTCTTTGGTGATGACGACGCCGCAAGCGTGCATTGAAGCATGGCGAACCAGTCCCTCGACTTTCATCGCGGCATCGATCAGTCTTTTCACATCAGCATTTCCTCCGTACCACTGCGTGAACTCTGGCACTTCCTTGAGGGCTTTGTGGATCGAGGCAAACATGGGAATCATCTTGGATGTCTTGTCGCAGAGATCATAGGGAAAGCCGAGTGCGCGGCCGACGTCTCGGACAGCAGCGCGGGCAGCCATTGTTCCGAAGGTGATGATCTGCGCGACATGGTCATTGCCGTATTTTTCCCGCACATAATTGAGCACGTCATCCCGGCGGTCATCGGCGAAATCCATATCCACGTCGGGCATCGATATGCGTTCGGGGTTAAGGAAGCGTTCGAAGAGGAGGTTGTATTCGATGGGGTCGATATTGGTGATGCCGGTGAGATAGGCGATGAAACTGCCCGCCGCCGAACCGCGCCCCGGGCCGACGACGACGCCGTTATTTTTCGCCCAGTTGACGAAATCCTGCACGATTAAGAAGTATGAGGCGAAGCCAGTACTCTTGATCACCCCCAGCTCATATTCCATGCGGGTGCGTTGTTCAGATGTGATTTCTTTTCTGGCGTAGCGTTTCTTCAGTCCCAGTTCGCAGAGTTCGCGCAGGAACTCGTCAGCCAGCTTGCCTTCCGGCAGGGGGAATTCCGGCAAATGGCTCTCATCCATGCGGATTTTGAAATCGCAGAGAGCGGCGATTTTCTCCGTGTTCAGGGTGGCGGCCGGGAAGTCCTTGAAGATTTCCGCCATCTCTTCTCCTGACCGCAGCGACAGATCGAGAGACATCATGCTGAAACGTTCTTTGTCGGTCACTTTTTTGTTGTCGCGGATACAGAGGAGAATATCTTGGATTTCCGCGTGTTCTCGTTTGACATAGTGTACGTCCGATGCGGCCACTACCGGGATGCCGGTTTCGCGACTGATCTGCGCGAGGCCTTGGTTGGCGATCACCTGGTTCTCATATTCGAAATTGGGTCCCAACTCGAGATAGAAGTTTTTCTGGCCGAAGATATCCTGATATTCGAGAGCGGCGATTTTGGCGCGTTCGTAGTTGCCGTAGATGATTTCCGAGGGTACTTCGCCCTGGAGCGATCCGGAGAGCGCGATCAATCCTTCATGATATTGCCGCAGGAGATTCTTATCAGCGCGGGCTTTGTAATAAAAGCCCTCCAGCTGGGCGATGGAAATAATTTTCATCAGATTTTTGTAGCCGGTTTCGTTTTTGACGAGGAGGACGAGCTGATTGCGGCGGCGATCTTCAGCCGTGTTGGTTTTGCTGTGCAAGTCTTTGCAGACATATATTTCGGCGCCGATGATCGGCCGGATGCCATACTCTTTGGCCTTGCTCTGAAATTCCACGGCGCCATAGAGAGCCGACGTATCGGTGAGGGCGAGAGACGTCATACCGAACTCTTTGGCTTGCGCCAAGAGTTCCTCGATCTTGGGGAGAGCGGTCAAGAGGCTATAGTGGGAATGGACATGGAGATGGGTGAAGCTCATAATGTCAAAATTCAAATATTAAATGTCAAATCAAATCCTAATGTTCAAAATATCAAATAAAAAAACCGCGCCGAAAATGGCGAAGCGGAATTTGAAATTTGGCATTTGAAATTTGGCATTGTTTTGCTTCTCCCATAGCCCGGATTGCTCCTCGGGTTTTGCAGAGAAATTATTGTGTTTTTATTGTACTCTTTATTTAGAAAAAATGAAAACCTCAGAAAAGTCAATAATGCGACTATGATGTATACTCAGAGTATGCAAGAAACTACTTTTGAAAAAGAGCGAGAACGGAGCCTTTTGGGGCATACGTTCGTCATTGGTATCGATGAGGCGGGGAGGGGACCTTTAGCCGGATCCGTGGTGGCCGCGGCCGTCACTTTGAAAAACCAAAATTTTGGAAGTTTTGGAAGCAAGGCTTCCAAATTTGGGAATCAAGATGATACGAAGACGTGGAGTCTGGTTCGGGATTCCAAGAAACTTTCGGAGAAACAGCGAGAGAAAATGTTTGATTTTATCCAGGAACATTTTTATGTGGGTGTCGGAATTATCAATGCGGAAACGATCGATCGGGTGAATATTCTGCAAGCGACATTTCTCGCCATGAAATCCGCGCTTTCCGAACTTTTGCGTAAATATAAAAGTATACATGAAACTAACGGCCGTCTGAATGATGTATATATTCTTGTGGATGGGAATCAGAAAATACCCAATTGTTCATATCAGCAGGAGGCAGTAATCGGGGGAGATGGCATAGTGAAATCAATCGCCGCGGCATCCATCATCGCCAAAGTCACGCGCGATCGGATGGTCGTGGAGTACGACAAACAATATCCCGGCTATGGTTTTGCCCAGCACAAGGGCTACGGTACGAAGATGCATATGGACGCGCTCCGTCGCCTGGGTCCCTCGCCCATTCATCGGATGTCGTTCAGGCCTGTGCCCTTGGCGCTTCCAGAAAATGTCAACAAGCGTTTTGCCAATGTTTTGAAACGTAGAAAAAGTTAAAAGCACATAATTTCAAGGCACAAAATCCAAACAAAACACAATTCTCAAAATTAGGGAAAAACATTCTTCAGTGGCTGTTTGTGTTTTTGGTTTAAGGTCTGTGCTTTGTTTGGTCTTTGTGTATTGGGTTTTGTAATTTCTAGGTTTTCTTGCCAAAATAGAAGAGGGATGTTAGAGTAAAAATGTTATTCATTTTACATCGTTATGGCAAATCCGAAGCAACGACACACCCGTCATCGCCGCGATCGCGCGCGCAAGCAGTACGATACTACTCTCAAGAATACCCAGGAGTGTCCCAAGTGTCAGGCACGCATCCTTTCACACCGCGTGTGTCCGAAATGTGGAACATACAAGGGTAAGGAAATGGTCAATACCGCTCCAAAGATAAAGAAGGCAAAGAAATAACTCACGACTTGCGACCAACGACGATTGGGTTTGTTCTTGTTGTTAGTTGTGAGTTGCCCGTCTTGATGAGTCGGCGAGGCAGGTCAGTCGTTAGTCAGTTCAAAACACATGGCAAACCGGCACCTTCAAAGATCAGTAGCGATGCAATCTCTCTTCGAGTGGGATTTTCAGGGCAAGCACGATGAAAAATCCCGTGATGTTTTGCGGCGCAATATCGGCGAATTTGCGCCAGGGTTGGAGGAGACGGCTTTTGCCGAGCATCTCTTGGAAGGGACGCTCCGTGAGCGAAAAACTATCGACAAACTGATCGAGAAATGCGCTCCGGAATGGCCGCTCGAGCAGGTGACGGTCATTGATAGGAATATTCTGCGCCTGGGAATTTATGAGCTGATGTTCGGGAATTACGACGAAGTGCCGCCGAAAGTCGCCATCAATGAGGCTATCGAACTGGCCAAGACATTCGGGAGCGACAGCAGCCCGCGTTTCGTCAACGGGGTGCTGGGAACCATCTATCGCGAAATGGGCGAACCGATGAAGGACGATATTTCTGAGAATCACAAACGCAACCTTGAAGCGTCAGCGAAAGAAGAAAAGAAAAAAACAAAAAAAGTCGCCAAGGTTGCTCCGAAAAAAGTAACCAAAAAAGGCCTCTCGTGAGTGCCTTTTTTAAGAAATATTATGGAAATCCCTATCGACCTCGAACAACTGAAGAAAAAGTTCGCTATCGAGATACACAATCCCGATCTGTTTCAGGAAGCCTTGACACACCGTTCCTATCTCAATGAGCACAAGGACTACCGGCATCCGCACAATGAGCGTTTGGAATTTTTGGGGGATGCGGTGTTGGAATTGGTCGTGACCAAATATTTATTCGATCATTTCGATAATCCGGAAGGCGAATTGACGAGTTTTCGGGCAGCGCTCGTGAATGGCGATATGCTGGGAAAAATCGGCTACGACCTCGGCGTGCAGGAGTTCCTTCTGATGAGCCGCGGCGAGGCCAAGGACACCGGGCGGGCGCGCAACTACCTGGTCGCCAATGCGGTGGAATCCGTCATCGGTGCGCTCTATATCGATCAGGGATATGATGCGGCCAAAGACTTTATCGAGAAACGGATTATCTCACATTTGGATGAGGTGCTTGCGCAAGGGCTCTACACCGATCCCAAGAGCCGCTTTCAGGAATTGGCCCAGGAAAAAACCGGAGTGACGCCAGGCTATCGCGTCTTGAAAGAATGGGGACCGGATCATGATCGGCATTTTATCGCGGGAGTATTCTTGGGCGAAGAATTGGTAGCGGAAGGCGAAGGCATATCCAAACAAGACGCTCAGCGCGAAGCCGCCCGCCAAGGATTGATTGTCAAAGGCTGGCAGTAATCTTGGCAGTTAGTATTTAGTAGCTAGTATTTGGCAAGGTGCTTTGCGCCTTTTTCTTTTGGCTCAGAATAGGATATACTTTAAGCAATGACAAAGCTCAAATGACAAATGTCAAAACAGCCTGGGCGAGGTTGTGGCATTTTGTGTTTTGGTGTTAACTTGAAATTTGTCATTTGGATTTTGAAATTTACGGAACATGTATTTAAAGAAACTAGAAATCAACGGTTTCAAGTCCTTCGCCAAGAGGACGGTTTTGGATTTTCTTCCGGACTTTCCTGCCTCGCCGGCCCGCTTCGACGATGTCTCATCGAGGCGAGCAGGCGGGGACGTTGCCGGTAGCGGAAAAAATGGTATTACGGTTATCGTCGGGCCCAATGGTTCCGGTAAATCCAACGTGGCAGATGCGATACGCTGGGCGATCGGCGAACAATCGCTTAAAAATTTGCGCGGCAAAAAATCCGAAGACGTCATTTTCGCGGGGACGGACAAGAAAGCCCGCCTCGGCACGGCTTCGGTGACTTTGTATTTCGATAACTCCGACAAACGTCTCCCAATCGAATTCGCGGAAGTATCCATCACGAGGAAGGTCTATAGGAGCGGCGAGAGCGAATATATGATCAATGGCGCCCGCGTGCGCTTGCTCGATATCGTCGATCTTTTGGCGAAAGCGGGTATCGGCAAGGACAGCTATTGCGTCATCACGCAGGGGATGAGCGATGCGGTATTGAATGCATCGCCGATTGAACGCCGGGCGATTTTCGAGGATGCGGCCGGGGTGAAGCAGTACCAAATTGAAAAAGAGCGCGCCTTGAGAAAATTGGAAAGTACGCGCGAGAACCTGGTGCGTGTGGATAGCCTGCTTCAGGAAATTGAACCGCATCTGAAGAATCTGCGCCGCCAGGCGGAAAAAGCCGGTGCCGGTAAAGAGGTCGCGGAGAAATTGCGTGTCAAACAAGTGCTCCTCTACAGTTTTCTTTGGGATAATTTCCAGGGCGAACGAGGGGGCCTTCTCAAGGAGCGCGATGTGGCGCAGAAACAGGTGTTTGATTTGGAAGTAGAGACCAACACTCTGAAGCGCGAAGTGACGGAAGCCTCGGGAGCAATGGAAGATCAAAGCCAGGAAGAGGAAATCGGTCGCGCTTTGGATAGCGCGCGTGATGAGGCGAATACGCTTTTACGCGATAGGAGTATCATCGAGGGAAAGATCGAGATCGAGAAAGAAAAGCAGAAAATAGAAGAGGTCATCCGAGTCATACCCGTTGATCTCAAGTATGTGCAGAGGGCGCTCGAAGAGATTCGTGTCAATCAAAGTGAGCTCATCAAGCGCATTCAAAATGCCGAAAAACTGGAAGATTTGCAGGATATTCGTGAGTTTGCCGAAGTGATCAAGCAAAAACTCTACGATTTGCATGAGAAGGCCGGTGAGGGGAATGTCAAAAAAAAGCAGATCGTTGCTTTGCCCGATGCGGAGAAAAAGTTGAGTGATGAGCGCTTGGCATCCTTGATGAAAGAAAAAGATATCTGCAGTAAGCGTTTGGAAGTTTTGCAGAAGATTCTCGGAGAAAAAGAACGAGCATTGCAAGCTTTGCGCGTGGCCGGGCGCACCAGCCGAGAAACTTTCTTCAGCAAGGAGAAAGATTGGCGTGAAAAAGAATATAAACTGACGCATTTGAAAGATCAGCTGAACGAGGTGAAAGTACGGTTGGCGCGCGTAGAAGTGCGTGAAGAAGATCTCGTGGCTTTGGTCCGGGGAGAGCTCTCGCAGGGCGTGGAGGATCTCAGATACGACGGCACTCCTGTCGAGCGCGAAAAATTGGAACGGGAGATCGCTCGGCTCAAGGTGGAGGTGGAGCATATCGGCACCATTGATCCAATGGTCATGGAAGAATATCAGGAAACGGAAGAGCGCTTCACATTTTTGACCCGCGAGTCGACTGATCTCAAACAGGCGACCGAATCACTGCGGACGGTCATCAAAGAAATGGACCAGAAAATCGACAAGGTATTTCATGAGGCATTTCAGGAAATCAAGAAAAAATTCGCTGCCTATTTCAAGATTATTTTCGGGGGAGGCAAGGCAAACGTCGAAATTGTGAAAATCCGTCTGCGCGTCCGCCGATTAGCGGATGGAGGCGAGGAAATTGAGGAAAGTGACGAGTCCGCCGACGCTGAAGCTTTGGCGGATGAGATCGGAATCGAGATTTTTGCCTGCCCTCCGGGGAAGAAAATTGCCAGTCTTTCCATGCTTTCCGGCGGCGAGCGCTCCCTGACGTCCTTGGCGCTTCTCTTCGCCATCATTTCGCATAATCCGCCGCCGTTTGCGGTCCTCGATGAGGTGGAGGCGGCTCTCGATGAAGCCAATTCCAAGCGTTTCGGCACGATGCTCCGCGAGCTCTCTTTGCATACGCAATTCATCGCTATCACCCACAACCGCGAAACGATGGCTCAGGCCAGTCTTCTCTATGGTGTCACCATGGGTGCCGATGGTGTTTCTCAGTTACTCTCCGTCCGCTTGGATCAGGTTGGAAACAATGAGTTCGATCGAATCGTGGGTGAGAATGGGAAATTGAAGGCGTAAAAAATAATTATTACAAGGTATATTAATATATGGATAAAATAGAATTGATTGGTTTTGTTGCCGGTATTCTTGTGGCGATTTCTTTGCTACCTCAAGTTATAAAATCCTGGAAAACGAGATCAACAAAAGACGTTGCTTTATCTTGGAGCATAATAAACCTTTCTGGTCAGATATTATGGATTGTTTATGGTGTTTATATTAGTAGCACCTCGCTGGTAGTTATGAGTAGTATTGCTCTTGTAATGAATATATTTATGGTAACCTTGAAATTAAGGTTCGGATAAGAGAAGTTTTGATAGACTTCTAATGGGGTTGACTCATTTTAAAAAACGGGATAGAATGGAACCTGTATTGTTATTAAGGCTATTTATCTGAATTATGTTGGCAATCCGTTTCAATCGAACAGGCAAGAGAAACCACGCGTCTTTCCGTGTGGTGCTTCAGGAGCATACCAAAGCTCCGGGCAAACGCCATGTGGAGATTTTGGGGAGTTATGATCCGCACAAAAAGACCACTATTTTGAAGAAAGAGAGAATTTTGTATTGGATCAGTCAGGGAGCGCAAGCTTCACCGGTCGTGACGAACCTGCTCGTCCGCGAAGGTGTCATTCAAGGGAAAAAGATTGCCAAGAAAATGCCGCGTCCAGTCGCAAAAGAGGAGGCGAAAACAGAGGAATCCGTTGCTCCGGCCGCAGAAGAACCCACCGTCGCTGAAGCTTTGGCGGGCGAGGGAGTAAAAACGGAAGAGGTATCTGCTCCAGTTGCAGAGGAAGCAAAAAAGGAAGAAACCTCTGTATCAGCTGATGTTCAATCTGAAATCCCAGAGGAAAAAGTAGAAGAGGTAGCTCCTGTCGTGGAGGCTTCAGTGGGGAGCGTTCCTCCGCCAGTGGCTGTTGAAGAAGTTTCTGCACCAGCTGAAATTGCGCCCAAGGTTTAAATAGACCCTGGCACGTCGCTCGCGAGCGACGGTGCCTTGACATCAATACAGTTCTCCAGTATCATCAAAACACAACAAAATATCCGTAGACATGAGGCATCCGCCAGCTGGTGGAGAACACGTCCTCACGAGGAATGGCTCAGAGTGTGCTCCAAAAGATAGCACTCGGGAG
Organism: Candidatus Moranbacteria bacterium RIFCSPLOWO2_12_FULL_48_12; assembly: GCA_001784735.1. Lineage (GTDB taxonomy): Bacteria > Patescibacteriota > Minisyncoccia > Moranbacterales > UBA1568 > UBA1568. Next base: position 2,842 of record MFSB01000019.1, on the reverse strand, counting down.
CTGTTTATAAAGAGATTTCTCTAGTTACCGTCGCTCGCGAGCGACGTGACGAGTCTGCGGTTTACAGCTGCAGATTTTTGTTTATCCACAATTCTCCCCATTACAAAAAATGCGGGGCAGTAGATACAAAATAAGGTTCAAGAGATAAAATGACTATTTATCATAGTTGAATAAATGTAATTTTTTGTAACGGGGTAAATATGCAGAATAAACAGCAGAAGAAAACCCTCGTCGCGGAAGTAGCCAAGAAAATCAAGACTTCCAAAGCCCTGGTATTCGCCAATTTCAAGGGCGTATCGGTGAAAGATGTGACGACGGTCCGTAAAGAGCTAACGCAGAGCGGTTCTAGTTGGCAGGTGCTCAAGAAAACGCTTTTGAATATCGCTCTCAAAGATGCCGGTATCGCAATCGATGCGAGAAAGCTGGAAGGCCAGATCGGCGTAGCGTTCTCTCACGACGAGGTGACGGCCGCCAAAGTGCTCGCTCAGTTCGCGAAAATGAACAAGGATGTGCCGTTTACCATCGCAGGCGGAGCTCTCGGCGTCAAAGAGCTTTCCATAGACGAAGTCAAGGCTCTGGCCAAACTGCCGAGCCAAGACGAACTGCGGGCGCAATTGGTGGGCACTCTCCAGGCTCCGATTTCCAGCTTTGTCCGGGTTTTGAGTGGCAATCTCCGCGGGTTGGTTCAGGCTCTGAAGGCGATACAGGACAAGAAAACGGCGTAGCGGTCAATGGAAAATGAAAAAGTCAAAATGCAAAATAGCAACGAAAGATTCAAAATTAATTTCTGCATTTTTTAATTTTGATTTGTCATTTTAATCTTTGATATTTACATTTTTAATTAACGTAAATAATAATCATTCAACCATATGGCTGAGGATAAAAAAGTTGAAGCAGGAGAAAGCAAAGAAGTAAAGGTGCCGGAGAAATTTGCGAAGCTCGTGGCAGAGATTGAGAAAATGAGTGTGCTTGATCTTTCCGAGCTCGTGAAAGTTCTTGAGGATAAGTTTGGCGTGTCAGCCGCCGCTCCGATGATGATGGGGGCGCTGCCAGCTGCCGCAGGCGCTGCCGAGGCTGTTGAAGAGAAGACGGAATTCGATGTCGAACTGACTGCTGCCGGTCAGCAAAAGATCAATGCCATCAAAGCGGTGCGGGAAATTACCGGTTTGGGATTGAAAGAGGCCAAGGATATGGTAGACGCTGCTCCGAAGGTCATCAAAGAGAAAGTATCCAAGGCGGATGCCGAGAATTTCAAAAAGAAGCTCGAAGAAGCCGGCGCGACTGTGACCTTGAAGTAAATACCGTTTCAAAGATTACTCTGAAAAATCCCGATTTGCCGGATGGTGGATCGGGGTTTACCCTGTCACCTATTCAAGAAGAAGCGTTCATTACGGAAATCGTAAGACGTAGTCACAGAGCAGATTAAGCAAACAATTATTTAAGAAGTTTTGCTAAAATAGGTGACAGGGTTCTTTTATTGCCGTTTCTCGGGTATAATAGACCCAGCACCTTTATCGCAGTAAGTTGACTTTGTATCCTATTTATCTTTGTGATAGGACCTCGGGGTATGCTGAAGGTGCTGGATAAAGAAGTTAAGCCGGTAAGAATGTACTATGGAATTTTTTGGGATTGATTTAGTGTCCTTGATCAAAACAGTCGGGTACGTCGGGATATTTTTTATCGTGTTTGCGGAAACCGGGTTATTTTTGGGATTTTTTTTGCCGGGGGATAGCCTTCTTTTTATAGCGGGATTATTGGCAAAGCAGGGTTTTTTCTCTTTGTCGGTGCTTGTTTTTGGATTGTTCGTTTCTGCCGTTTTGGGGAATCTGTTCGGGTATGAGTTCGGACGGCGGATCGGACCGAAACTTTTCAGCAGGGAAGACTCGCTTATTTTCAAAAAGGCGCACGCGCTCAAAGCACAGAGTTTTTATGATAAACACGGGCCGAAGACCATCCTTTTGGCGCGCTTTATGCCTATTGTGCGGACATTCGCGCCGATTGTGGCAGGGGTAGCCAATATGCGGTATCCGGTGTTTTTTCTGTACAATCTGATTGGCGCTCTTGTGTGGGTCATCGGGCTGGTTCTTTTGGGATATTTCTTGGGGAGCGTGATGGATGTCGACAAATATCTCCTGCCGATCATTCTCGTCATTGTCTTCCTCTCTTTCTTACCGGCGATTACCGCTTATATCCGCGAGAAACGGCTGTAAACAATTTTATGAAATACATATAATATTATTTTTCTTGCAATTGCAAGAAAAGTAATATTTCCTGTTTAGTTCTAAAAAATCCCCATTTGAGAATGAAGATTTTTTTCATTTGTACGCTTATTCACTTATCGACGGCCGTCGATAAAGGATATATGAGAATGTATCCTTTACCACATCCAGCGGGTGATAACGAAAACGTAGAGTATGATAAGTGTCCAGAAGCTTCCGATGAAAAAGCGGCGGCCGCGAGCTTTGAGTATTGTATCCATAGAAATTTCTTTGGTAGACAATCCGAAATTCTTGAAGACAAAAATAGATTCATAGAGCCGCACGATGACGACCCAGGTGATGAAAAGCGTTGCGAGCAGACTCGCTCCCGGTAGCCATGGAGCCACGAGTTCTTTCGAGGGTACGGCACCATGCGTGAGCCACTTCACCCAGCCATTCCATTTCAGGGCGTATATGTGCACGAGTGTGAACGCTATCACGAGGCGAAGCCCCCATCGCTGCAGGAACCACCAGCGGCTCGCACCTATGAGGTCGATAGCTTTTTTGAAAGAGATGATGAAGAGGAAAAAAAGAAGCAACGCACCAAGAAGACCAGCGCCGAATTCAAGAGATGTGAAGTCGAT
>MFSB01000018.1 GCA_001784735.1 Candidatus Moranbacteria bacterium RIFCSPLOWO2_12_FULL_48_12 | reverse complement strand
ACCTCATCGAACTCAGCGCGGATGACTTGCCCCCGCTTGCCATAGTCTTTCTTGTAGGCGGCCGCCAATGCGGCTTCCACGACTTCGAGCACGCGCTCTTTGGAAATGCCCTTCTCCTCGGCAATCTGCATCACCGCGCTTCCGAATTCGCCCAAGCGTCCGGAAAGACTGCCCTCTTCAGCGGCACCCTTTTCTTCTTCAGCTTCCTCTACGATTTTTTTCTTCTTTGCCATAGTTGTCTCTGAGTCTGCGAGGAGCTACTTAACTATGCCTGCCCGCCTTGGGAGGGAGCATCCCACATACTTTCTCTGTTAACGATTTACATTACCACACACAGAGCCGTAGGCGTTTCCGAGAAACAGTTGTTCCTCACCGGTTATACGCTCCAGAAATTGTGCGGGGTCGCCATATATTTACTTAGAGATTTATGATTTATGATTCAAGATTTAAGAATATTTTCTTCCACGCTATTCCCCTCACTTATATATTCGTTACATTCGGATGCGATTCGTAGTATTCACATCGGGCGATAAAAAAAGCCCGCATCACAGCGAACTCCCATACCCAATCCTACTTTCACCATCCAGTATAGTTATCTAACGGCTAATTGTCAAATCCCAAGAATAAGCCGAGTTTTTAAACAATTATCTCTATAACAACCTCCAGCCACAGAACAGTACTTTTTCCGCAATTGCGGAAAAAGTACTGCTTCTTATTTTTCTAGAGAAATGTGAATTTTTTTCGCACAAGATTTTCATGTAATAGTTTCTCTACTGTTAAAATTTCTATATACTGCTGTACCTTAAATACTTCCGCAATAAAGAGTAACTCATCCTCACACTCATAGGGATACACCCATACGCTTTTCTGAATTTGATAGAACCCTAATTCTTTTACCTTATCTCGCAGTGCATCTCGAGCATAATCATATTTTTTTGGATGCGCAGGAATATCGAACATCAAAACTCTCCACTTCCCATCCCATTTTTCTGGCTTTTTAATCTCTAACATATCGAGAGAATATTCCGCTAACCGTTTCTTTCCTTTATTTGTCAGTCTCACCTGTATCTTGCCGTTTTTTTCTTTTACTATTTCAATGAACTGTTTTTTCTTCAGATACTCAAATGAATTTTTGATTTTTACTTTTGGATATCTATTCTTTTTCTTCGCTTCATTTGCAAAAAAACCTATCGCCTTTACCAGGCCAGGGAGTGTAGCGCCAACGATAGAAATCCCCCCGATAGCGGTAAACATAAGGAGAAATTTTGTCGCTGTCGCCGCTGGACTGTGAGAGACAAGAAAGCTTTCCGCCTTTTTTCTTACTTCGTCTATGAAATTTTCTTTTCTTCTTTTATGCATAACCACCAAACTCTTTGCTTTTACTTGCATTACTATTATTACACAGTAGTACTTTTTCCGCAATTGCGGAAAAAGTACTGTTTTTTAGTTTTAAGGATAATAGCCTATCCCCATCACATGTTATATATCCTACATCACTTATCTACCATCTTTTTCCCTTAAATAAGCCTTCTTCCCTCACCTATTATCATCGGCCAAAAACCATTGACTTCCCTCTTTTTTTATGCTATAATAAACGGTTACAAAATCTGGTTTGTATTTCAAACTTTGGTGCTGTAACAAGCACCTTAACAACATCACTGATCAAGGAGATCGGCATGATAGATTCACGTGGTTATGTTAAAGGGACCGTGGTCACACTCGGCGGCGGACTGCTGACGATGTATCTCGTAAAATGGTTAGGCGTGTGGTTATTGAACCCGCTCGCAGGAAAACTGCTTGCATTCATCACATTCTTAGCCTGGATTCTCTATTTCGGGGTAAATGGTTTCTGGCAAATTCCTGTCGGCCTCAGGGCTATCGGACTGTGGCTCGGCGAAAGGGTCGATGGGTTGATCTTTCTGGAAGGCTGGATATGGAACTGGCCCAAGCCGTTTGGAGGTATAGTCATCGCCGACACGCGAGACAAGCCGCTTGAGATCCCTCTCACGGAAGTTCTCACGGCTGATAATGTTCCAGTGGATGTAGACACGGCTCTTCAAACACAGATTTCCGATGTAAATAAATACTTCAATGCGAAAAATCCCGAGGAGTCGCTCACGAATGCGATTATCAGCGATATTCGCGCCAGCATTTCGCACTACCAATCTGACACAGTCGCCCAGGAAAAAGAAGCTATCTCTGATGCTTTGAAAAATGGCAAAGGGGCTGATGGATCACCACTTGAGAGAATCCTTCTTCAAGCAATAATCGGGTCCCCAGATGAATGGGGTATTACAGTAACCAAAGTTCGCGTTCAGCGCATCCGGATTCCAAAAGAACTTGAAGAAGCAAGAACCCGCGTAAAGGTTGCGGAAGCGAGCCAACAGCGGGAAACCGCAGAGGGTATCGCTGAATTGACGGAAGCAAAAAATGTCGCCACCCAGATGGAGGTTTATATCAAGGCTGGCGTCCTTCCGGCTCAAGCGGCAGTCATGGCCCAGTCCGAACGCGGCAAGGCCACACGCGTCGTAATTGACGGCAATGCCAAACCGATCGAACAAGCTGGAGCTCTGGCTGGTGGACTTCTCAATAATGCAAATCCATCACAATCTCAACCACCTTCTGCGGATCCCAATGCTAATTCCAAAAGGAAGCGCAGAAGAAACAATTCTTAGGAAAGGATCAGGTAATGAGCGACTCTTCTTCTCAAGTATCATCCGGGGGCCTTCAGGTAAAAACGAATAAATGGCTGATACGCCTTGGGGTGGCGGCGGGCATCATCATCGTCATCTCTGTCATTATCAACATCTTCCGCGGTAAATCCACTTCTAGCGGAAGCAATGGCGATTGGGTAACCGTGGCGCGGGTTACATGTTCACCCACGTGGAACCAGGCACGTGGCTGGTGTCCGGTTGTCACTGATGCGGCTAAAGGAACGTACCGGGTCATTCCCCGTTATACGTCCTGGCAGCTGTGGCAGAACGACGGGAGCTTCATCACTGTTCCTCCATACGGGCTCGATCTGTATGCCCACTGGAAAGAACACGGGGAATTCATCGATGAGTTCCACCGGACAACCCACAAAAAGGGCAGTAACAATTATGGCACCTTATTAGTCCGAGTAGGGAATATGGAAGTCATCGAGGCTCTCAATTCATCGAGAGCACCACGGGAATTCGAGGTCACCAAAGATGGCACCGAACTGGCCGTCACGGTCAACCTCACCCCCTTGGCGAATTTCTACCAGCACAACAAGGGGGCAATCCCGGTCGAGGTACAACGCCAAGACTGACAGGGACGCAACAACAACGGACAGCACGTAACACGTATGCTGTCCGTTTTCTTTTTGCTAAATTTTTTTATACGAAGAATGCGGCGATCTGGCTGACGATGACAAGAGAAGCGAGCGCCACCAGGATGCCGATAATCGCATATATCACGATTTTCTTGCCGGTTTCGACGCGGTCTTCACTGCCGGCGGCAGTCAGGTACATAATCCCGCCAATGACCAGCATAATGATACCTAAAATTCCTACAATGGAGAGCAGGAAGTTGAGTACATTGCGCGCGATTTGTGAGAGTGTCAGGGCATTTGCCGCTGGCCCGACAGCTACACCGTTCCAACCAAGCACGTTGCCGATTTCCTTAAGGAAAGACGGAGCCGCAATACCGATGGCCAGCCCGATCATAGCCGCGAGAATACAATTCTTGGCAGTCTTCATACGCTCCTCATTGCCAGCCGAAAGGATATAGAGCACGGCACCGATAATCAGAAAGACGAGGGCCAGGATAACAATGATACCTCGTAGTGTCATGAGAATGCTGGTCAGCACCGCTTCCACGGTATCGAATGCAAGTGGATTTTCAAATTTTATTATATTTTGAGATGCTGGCGGCGTACCGGTACCAGAACCTCCTGGCGGCGTACCGGTACCAGGACCTCCTGGCGGCGTACCACCACCGACACAGCATTTTGGCGTCGCACCCGTACAATCATTGGCCGATACAGCTTCACCAGGACACGTGGCTGCACATCCGGTTCCGCCTTGCTGAACACAAGTATTGCCCTGAGGACAACATATATTATTTGTACCGGTGCAGTCTGTGGCTGATATAGGAGTGCCTGCACAGGAACTTTGACAGGCACCCCCCTGTGGGACACAGAGGGCAGCAAGCGCAGGCTGGCAACAAAATTTGGCAGGAGGGCAAGTTCCGGTATCAGAAACTTTCCCTGTTGTCCTACAGGCCACATCATCACACTGTCCAGAACAAGTATAATTGACTGCCGCAGTCGCAACACAACAAACTGTTTTTCCTGAAGTAGTATTCGTTTGACAAGTGTTATTACCGGCCAATATTTGTCCCCCACAAGTGTTCGGCAATACGCAGGTACCATTATTACCACAAGCTGCGATTTCGGGCACAGGGGTACGACTAGAACCTAGACAACATACAGTTCCTGCTCCGCACCCGGTAGCGTTTGGCTCAGGACTTTCCGGTCTGACACAATTAGATAGAGCCTTACACAAAAAAGAAAGTCCTGCATCATTGGCAGTATCGGCACAAGTAGCAGCTTTCGCCACAAGGGTAAATGAAAAGAAAGAAAACCCGATAACAAGAGCAACTATAAAAATATTCGTTCCCAAAAAGATGCTTTTTTTAGAAAACGCCATACCCGGTGGTACTACTTTGAATAATTTTGAAAAATTTACCAACTTTTCTAAACTTTTGGATATTTTTATGATATTCACAATAACCATAATTTTATTTTCAAAGTTGTTCCCCCGAGCAGAAACAAAAAATTATTTTTAGAAACATCAGAAATACCAGAAGCTCCAACCGTTGAGAGCGGCATCGATAGCCCGAATGATAACCCAGCCAGAGAGGCCTACGAGGACGCCGAGCATGGAGTACATCATATTGCGCTTGGCGGTCTCTATCATAGCTTCATTGCCGGCCGAAATGAGATACTGGATACCGGAAATGACGAAGGCGATGATGGCGATCATCCCGAAAACAGCCAAGAGCCACCACATAAGGCGCATGAGAAGAAGCCATACAGGAGTATCAGAAAGACCGGTACCGACAGGAAAGCATACTCCCGCCTTTATAATACCATTGCAGGTAATAATCGCCCCGCCGCGACTGCCGGTGCTTGGCCCTCCTCCAGTACTTGGTACTCCTGTATTCACGACACAACTGAGCGGAGAGCTTGCGGTTGGCACGGCTCTACAGGTGCCTGGTTCGTTGAAAGTCGGCCCGATACAAGGATCGTTCTGGCTTTTACCGACGCAAACGCTCTGCGGAGTTGCTCCCGCTGGAGCGCCCGTAGCACCGTTGCAACAAAGAAACCCAGGAGAACAGTCCTCCTCTGAAGAATCAAAATTTGCTGGATTACCGCCACACGCTTCAAATGTCTGGCAAGTACCGGAAAATCCCACTTTATTATCTCCCACACAAGGAGTATCTACGCCACCACTGCTTGAGTCAGAGTCTGAACTATCGCCTGTGGTTGGTACACAGCAGAGACCTTCAAATCCAGCGTCACAGGCATAGTTATTATTCTGGCTTGTTCCGGAAGGACAGCCAGCGGCATTATATACACAGCTCCCCCTATTATCCGTACAGGCGCTCGCCGATACTATCTGAGGCTGGACGAAAAATAACATTCCAAAAGAGAAAATACTTACAAAAAACAGCCGCTTCATATTTTTGTTTTAGTTGGGCATTCTTCTACTCCAATAATACCCTTTTTGAGATAAAAAAACAATCCCCGTCTCTCGCAAGAAACGGGGCGTACCTACCAAAATGAACAGGATTGTTTCAACACATCCTAGAGAAACTAGAATTGAGTTTGTCCAGAAGAGAGCAATCCCTCTACGGCCTTGATGATGACAAAACCGATGAGAGCGACGATGACCCCGACGATGGACCAAAGCATCGCTTTCTTGGCCGTCTCAATCTGATCCTCATTGCCAGCCGAGGTGAGATAGAGGATGCCGGCGATCACGAAACCGATAACGCCGATAAAGCCGAGAATAGCCAGCAGCCAGTTCATAAAACGGCCGATAATACCGTAAATAGAATCTGATGGAAGCCCTGAAGCGCCGGCATTTCCTTTGCCTACCCCCCATTGGGCGCCCGCTACTGCCGGAGCCGCCGCGAGAGCCACCGAAAAAGCGGCATACAGAGCTTGTCTAATTTGTTTCATACTTCTCACCTCCTTTCAGTGTGTTCATCTGACGAAAAATCATCGATGAACGCTTTTTTATTTTTTATTTCTCTTTTTTATTTTTCTTCCTCATGAAAAAAATGTTGCCAGCTGGCTTACCAATACCAGCGCTCCGAGCGCGATGATAATGCCGGTGACTGATGCAAGCGCTCCGCGCTTGGCGAGCGCGATGCGCTCTTCGTTTCCTGCCGCAAAAAAATACAATATCCCAGAAACTACCAACCCGATTATACCAAGAATCCCGGCGATTGACAATAAAAATTGCAAGATATTGGAGAGACTGTGCGAGAGACTCGGCGCGTTGGTAATTACACCGGCGGCGTACACGCTAGAAATAGGAGAGAAAGAAAACATAGGAGAAAATTCAACGCGGATTAATACTGAGAAATACACGCGGTGATACTGCAGGCATAACTTTTTACCGTACACATATTGGACGCTCCGGATCCAGGAGCGATCGGGCAAGCCCATTTGGTAACATTCGGCCAACTGTCAGGAGGATTAGGAGAACAACTCACGCTCTGAGCGTTGGGATTGTCCCCGTTATCGCAACAATTGTAAGCCGCCAAAGCCATCTGTTCCTGCGTCATAAGATTACCAAAACTCGCAGGATTGACTTGCCCTATTTTTCTCTGAAATACTCTCACTCCTTCTTGGATATTGGTTGCCGGATCAAAAAGATTTTTGACTGGTCCTCTACAGCTCGTATTGCCGGACACTTCATTCACGTTCACCTGCATCAGGCCGCAGCTGGGAGAAGACCCGACCGGATTGGTAGCGGTAGCATTTCCGTTCGACTCCTGACAAATGAGAGCTTTGATAAAACGCGAATCAAACGCGCCGCTGTTTTCTAGGATTGCGCTTTCCACCTGAGAATTGAAAGAGCACTTTGATTTCCCACAAGGAATGCCATCGCATACTTTTCCTCCGGAAGTTAGGCTGGCTTTGAAAGCTCCCGGATCAGTACACACCGCTCCGCCAGGCGCCGGACTTCCTCCAGGTGCAGCGCTTTCAGTCGGTGCAGCCCCTCCACTAGTTACGCTCCTCCCGCCCGTACTCGGAGCAGCTCCTGTACTCTGTGCCGAACCGGCCAAAGAAGACGTATCGCAGGTAAAACTGAATGTGCCATTTCTGCGCAATCCGAACAGTGGGTTCTCTGAGTCGGTGTCGTTGACCACCATGATATTCAGCACCGTATTGATGATAAGCCAGGCTCCCAGCATAATCGCGAAACCGACGAGAGAGGCCGTGATGCCGCCCTTGGCGATCGTCATCATCCCCTCGTTGCCGGTGGAGACGATGTAAAAGATGGCCATGGCGACAATCACCGCGATAGCCGCGTACGTCATCACTTGAAGGCCCCACTTAATAATCCATTGGCCGCCAACAATAATATGGCAGATGGTGCAGCGATCCGTTTCATTGACCGTTGGAGTAGAGGAATCGTCAACTGAACGTCCGCAAGGAATAACCCCAGCGGCAGTAACGGGTAACGGCAAGGCTGTCAGCACGAAAGAAAAAAGAAAAAGTCCCAGAAAGAAAAGATGCGCAGAGCGAGAAATCATAAAATAAGAATGGTTTTGTTTTTTTCAAAGACCCCCTCCTTTGATTCATTCTCATTATACCACAAAACAAAAATCACTCTACTGATAGAGTGATTTTTTAGTCCAGATTACTTTTTTCTTCCGGCCCGCGTTCTTTCCGTCTCCGTCAGAAACTGCTTGCGCAAGCGCACATTGTGCGGCGTGATTTCCAAATATTCATCCCCGAGCATGATTTCCAGACCGCGCTCGATGGATACTTCGATGGGCGGCGTGAGCTTGATGGCTTCATCGGCGCCGGAAGAGCGCATATTGCTCATCGCCTTGCCCTTGATCGGGTTGACAGCCATATCGGTGCCCTTGGTCACGTTGCCAACCACCATTCCTTCGTACACTTCCGTAGAGGGACCGATATAGAGCGTGCCCCGCGCTTGGAGGTTATTGAGGGAGAAAGCCAGCGCCTTACCGGTCGCCATCGATACCATCGATCCCTCATCGCGTTTCTTGATGACACCCACGAATGGTCGGAAGTCTAAAACACGGGTGTAGAGGGTTCCCTCGCCGCGCGTGTCTATCATAAACTCCCCGCGATAGCCCAAAAGGCCGCGCGTCGGCACCTCGAAAATGAGGCGCGTATACCCGCCGCTCCCCTCTTTCATCTCCATCATAATCCCCTTGCGCTTGCCCATTTTTTCGATCACCGTACCGGAGACTTCCAGTGGACATTCCACCGTCACTTCCTCGAACGGCTCCGATTTTACACCCCCTACCTCCTTGATGATGACTTGGGGCTGGGACACCTGCACCTCGTAGCCTTCCCGGCGCATATTTTCAAGCAAAATCGCCACGTGCAGTTCACCGCGTCCATATACCTTATAATGATCATCGGAAAAATCGATGCGGAGACCGACGTTGATTTCCAACTCTTTCTTCAGCCGCTCCCGAAGCTGTTTGTTGGTGACATATTTCCCCTCCCTCCCGGCGAAAGGAGAATCATTCACGACAAAGTTGAGAGAAATCGTCGGTTCGTCGATGGCAATCGCCGGCAGCAGCTCCTGTTCGGAAGAAAAACAGATGGTGTCGCCGATCTCGACATTCGCCAGCCCGGCGATCATCACGATGTCGCCCGCCTCCACCTCATTCGTCTCCACCCGTTCCAATCCGCGGAAAGTAAAAAGCTTCACGACGCGCCCCGCCTCATTCTTGCCTTCCTTGTTTCTCATAAGTATGGCATCATTCACTTTCAATTTCCCTTCGTACACGCGGGCGACAGCGAGGCGCCCAACAAAATTATCGTAGCCCAGATTGAACGGCTGAACACGGAGCGGGCTCTCCGTGTCGGTTTTGGCGGCCGGCACTTCGGCCAAGATCGTATCCAAAAGCGGGAACAGATTCACTCCCTCCTCCGCAAGCGTCAGCTTGGCGATACCTTCCCGAGCGATAGTGTAGACTACTTTGAAATCGAGCTGCTCATCGCTGGCGCCCAGATCAAGGAATAATTCATATACCATTTCTTTCACCTCTTCCGGACGGGCGGCCGGCTTATCGATCTTGTTCAAGACAACAATCGGCCGGAGACCCAGTTCGAGGGATTTCTTCAGCACGAAGCGCGTCTGCGGCATCGGCCCTTCCTGGGCATCCACCACCAGCACGACGCTGTCGATCGAACGCAATACCCGCTCCACTTCGGAGCCGAAATCAGCATGACCCGGCGTATCGACGATATTGATTTTCGTAGTTTTCCTTCGCCCTTCCGAAGTCTCTGACGTAGGAGGGCCAGCCTCGCCGAGTCTAGGCGGGTAGAAAATGGCGGCATTTTTGGCATAGATCGTGATCCCCCGCTCCTGCTCCAGCGCGTTGGAATCCATCGACACGCTCGCATCCGTCACCATCCCCGTCTGGCGCATCAAAGCATCGGTCAAAGTCGTTTTGCCGTGGTCGACATGAGCAATGATAGCGATGTTTCTGATTTCCATCCCGTTAGAAGCAGGTCGCGGTCGGACAAACTGCATTGGTTAAAAATTGATTGAATATTTTTCTATTTATTCGACTGTAGGATTTATGGCTCCCGTGACCGCGGCTTCTAACGGGATTCATATTCGATTCACAATCCATTGAAAAAAGGCTCGAGAGCCTTAGGAAACGTTAGGAAATTGTAACCTATTCCTAGCCTTCTGTCCAGCCCCGTTACAAATTTTAGACAAAAAAATGTTTATCCGTAGCTATAAGCCGCTAGGCGACTATGTTTTACATACAGACCGTCACCAACCAACGGTATTATTTGTAACCGTGGTTCAGCCCTGTTGAAAATCTGATCAGTCCCGTTAGAAGTCTGTCAAAACAAACCACAAAAATTCCTTTCCTAAACATCTTTAGTCGCTTGTCTTTACATAATCCCAGTCAGACTTCTAACGGGATCAGCGGCTCAACAGATTGACGCGCTTGACCGCGGCCGTGAGGGCTCCGTAGGCGTTTTGTTCTTTATTATTCACGGAATCGATCATTTCAGCGAAGATGGTCTCCACCGCTTCCGGATTGCCCTGATACCAATTTCTCGCGATAAGATTGCCCGTCGCGAAAGGCGAGAGCACTATGTCTTGCTTCTGCCACTCGATGAGATCCCGCCGGGCAGCCGGCTGATTTGCCTTTTCCAGATACCGCTTCGTCGGGTCGAAGCTCAATGGAAAACTCTTGGTCGTACCGGCGATGCCATTCTGCAAAGTCACCGTACTATCCGGATGCGGCAGCGTCATATAGTTGATGAGCTGCCAGGCTTCATGAATGCGCAGATAATTCTGTTTTTCCGGATCCGGTTTTACCGCTCCTGCTTGCGCCTGCGCCTCATCCGCCGTTTTATTCTTGGCTACCGCAAACCCGAAGTAATTGGGAAAGTTGACCGCCATGGTTCCGGAAAATTGCGGGAGCGGCGCCGTGGCAAAATTGAGTTTGGCGTTTTTCTGCTTGATTTCCGCGTACTTCCAAGAATAATTTATCATCATCGCGAGCGTATTCTCATAGAACGCATCGATAGAATAATGCAGCCGTGGATTCCAAGAATAGAAGCTGGAACTGATATTCGCGAACTGCGTATAAAACTCCAAAGCCTGGCGGCTCTTCTCATCGGAAAATTCGACTCGCCCCTCCTTTGTCTGACCGATATCAGAACCCATCTGCAGCATGAGCGCCTGGAGAACATCCGTGGATCGATTGATATTTTGAGCCGTCCCCAGGGCGATAGCGGATTGATCAATCACTCCAAACTGATTGATGCGGCTCAGCTTGCGGACATCCCCGAGAAGCTCTTCCCACGTCGCCGGCGGACGCGCGATCCCCGCCGCATTGAAAAGGTCCTTATTGTAGTACAGCGCCAGCGAATCAACGGAAAGGGGCGCGGCATATATCTTGCCGTCTTTGACGAAGTCCGCTGCTACGACATCGACGAAAGCATCCCGATACTGTTTCTCGGTAAGCAGATAGTCTGGCGCCGGGACGACCTTGTCCTCGAAGGCGCCACGCCAGGCATTGCGGATCATAAAGATGTCTGGCCCATTGCCTGCCGCCAGAGCGTTCAAAAGATCCTCTTTGTATGTTTCTATCGGGAGTTTGCGATAATTGATCTCGGCCACATAAGGATTGATCATCCGGTATTCGCTGAATATCTCCGTATAGGCATCGCTGTCTAAGATACCCCACGCTTCCAGCTTGACTTGGTATGTTTCAGGCGCAGCACTCTTGAAACCGCAACCGGAAAAAAGCAGTCCGCCGAGCGCGACCACCACCAAAGAAAAAACTTTCTTTTTCGAAAAAAATCGCATAGCTGTTTAAAATTAATTTCCGTCTTTCCTCTGCGATAAGATTTTATATCACTGAAACTTTCAGTGCTTGTCATTCCCGTCCTCCAGTCGGCGGATAAACGTCCGGCGGGAATCTAGTCTTATATTTTTGGTTTACTGGCTGGATTCCGGGTCAAGCCCGGAATGACATTGTGAAAACGACTTAAATAAAGCTATACATTACTTCTTCACCAAGAAAGCATAGTGAAATCCGCCCACATTGAGCTCCTTCTCCACGACCAAACGAGCCGCCTCCACCAATGTCCGCAACTCCTCCGGGCTGATACGGAGCTCCTTATCCGGTCCGACAAGCGTTTCCTCGGGATCCCACTCCATCAGAATGGCGTGCCCGCCTGTCTTCAAGACGCGCGCCACCTCGCGCAAGATCACATCCTTGCTTTTATTCTGAAAAAGGATGTCTTTGATCACCACCCAGTCCATGCTTTGCGGAGCCAGGCCGGAACCGTTTTCTTTTTCGAGGTTGACCTGCTTGGTAACAATATTCGAAAGGTTGAGAATCTTGGCGCGACTGGCTACTGCCTCCAAGGCTGAAGGCAAAATATCGAGAGCATGCACCGCCCCCTCGGAGCCGACCTGTTTCGCGAATTCAAAGGAGAAAAATCCCGAGCCGCAGCCGAAATCCGCCACTTTGCTCCCCGGCTTTATCTCAAGCTGATTCACGATAGCGGACGGGTCAGCAAAGGTCAGTGAAAGTGGTGTACTCATAAAATACGAGAGAATAATTTTATCTTAATTCCACCCTGAAGACACCTCTATTGTACAACAAAAAAGTCCAAAACGAAAGTATCATCCTTGCCCTGAAACCTTTTTTCGTGTACAACAAGAAAATGGAGAAGTGGCCGAGTGGTTGAAGGCACCGCTCTCGAAAAGCGGCATACCGGAAACGGTATCGGAGGTTCGCCCCGGCATTCGCGGGGCGTCCAGCGTATGCTGGACGAATCCCACTTACAATTATGTTCTACGTATATATTTTGAGAAGCAAAAAAGACACCAAATTGTACGTTGGTTTTACGCAGGACTTAAAAAGAAGAATATCAGAGCATAATGGGGGCAGTGCCGAATCTACAAAAACGCGGCGGCCGCTGGAACTTCTCTGCTACGAAGCCTATAATCACAAGGAGGAAGCTGAGAGAAGAGAAAAGTATTTGAAAAGTAGCGATGGCAAAAAAGACTTGAGAAAGCGATTAACAAAAAGTTTGGTTTAGTAAGGAAAGGTGGCCGAGTGGTTGAAGGCACCGCTCTCGAAAAGCGGCATACCGGTAACGGTATCGAGAGTTCGAATCTCTCCCTTTCCGCCAGAAAAGCTTTAAGTATGAGTACTAAAAAAACTTTACAACAACAGATTTCTCGAGACTCAGTAACTGCATTGAAGTATTTTTTTGAGGTTGGCTATGAGTGGATTGTGAGTACCATACCACAAGAGGATGATTTTGGTACTGACGGGCAAATTCTTATTTTTGAAAATGGAAGTTACAATCAACAAAAGCTAGATTTTCAACTAAAGTCAACAGGGACTGCTACACATGAAGTTAGTATTGATAGGGAACATTTAGATATGTGGAGAATGAGTGGGTCACCATTTTTTCTATTTTTCTGGAATAAATCAGAAAATAAGATTTATTTTCTTAACTTCCATGATTACTACGACACTCTGTCTCGTATTAACCCTGAGAAATTACAACAAGAAAACATCCTAATAGAATTTATTGAAGAGTTAGATAACCGTTCTATTGAAGATATAAAACGAACTGTTTATAAATACAATGAGATTGCCGTACAAGCCATTCACGAGCATCAAAATAAAACGGCTCACATAGAAAATTTTCTAAGACAAGGTCGGATAATCGCAATGGGCTATTCTTTTGCAGGATACAATTTCAAAAAACAAAGCCTACGAGGAGCAGTTTTAATGGGCGCAAATTTTGAGAAAGCAATTTTATCAAATTCAGATATGCGCAGAGTAAGTGCTATGGGAACAAATTTTAATGGCGCTAATCTTAGAGGATCTGACTTACGAGGTGCTAGTGTTATGGGAGCCTATTTTGAAAACACAGGCATACAAGAAGCTAAATTGGAAGGGGCAATGTTCATGGGGGCGTTTCTTTCAGAAGCAGATTTTAGGGGGGCGTCTTTTGATGAACTGTCTCTCTGGTCAATTAGTCAGGCTTTCGATTTTGAAAAAGCAAAGTTTGATGATGGAGTTTTAGAAAAAATTCAATCTCTCACAAAAATTAATAATTACTCTTTTAAAGACACTGCTCTGACACAAAATTAAGCGCCCAATATAGTCATATCCTAACTTCGTCCCAAGCTCTCAGCTAGATGTCCAAGTGAAAATCTTAGAAAAATATGATCGAAAACAGCATCGTTTATCGAGATTTCAAAGGTAAGTATGAGTATCTGCCTCTTGCGCGGGCGGAAGGTTCTTTGATCTGGGATAGAAGTGGAAAACGCTATATCGATTTTACTTCCGCTTGGAATGTTACCAACTTAGGCTGGAATCATCCTGAAGTCACTGAGGCACTCATCACTCAAGCAAAAAAGAATGTCCAAGGCCTTCTCTGGGGTTCTGATCCGATTCAGGAAGAGTATGCCGCAGCTCTCACAGCCGCCCTTCCGAGAGGACTCGATGCGTGCATAAAAGCTACCAGCGGTACCGAAGCGATAGAAGTTTCTCTGAAGATAGCCCGTGCTTATACTGAGAGGAAAAAAATCATCGGTTTCAATGGCCTTTACCATGGCCAGCTCTTTGCATCACTGGCACTCGGTGCTCCTGGTGAATCACGGCAGAAACTTACACCGCTGGTTCCCGAAATAACCCCGATTGAATTTCCGCATGAAGATATCGGCCAAGAAGGTTTTGAAAAGTTCCTGTCAGAGTTTGAGACTTTGCTTTTAAAAGAAGATATCGCCGCAGTGGTCACTGAACCAGGGATAATCACGGGCTGGGGCTCCACGTTGATTGCCTATCCAGGCTTTCTCACGAAAATCAGGGAAATAACGAAGAAATACGGCACATTGCTTATCGTCGATGAAGTGGGTTCTGGCTTTTCTCGCACAGGCAAACTTTTCGCGATAGAACACGAAAATGTCGTTCCGGATATCATCGTTTTTGCCAAAGGAATTTCGAACGGCGC
>MFSB01000017.1 GCA_001784735.1 Candidatus Moranbacteria bacterium RIFCSPLOWO2_12_FULL_48_12 | reverse complement strand
GCCATATCGAGAAGAATGGTTTCATCATCTCCGCCTTGCTCCCCTGCTCGCCTCGCTAAAGCTCCGGCGAAGCGGGCCTGAGGGGAGCTCTCGAGTCTGCGAGAGTGAGGGGTGGGAGAAGCGGGGAGGAGGAGGTCTGAGCGATGAGAAATATCGCTCACACGGATGCGCGTGCCTTTTTTCACCTCGATTGTCTCCTCGACTTCGGTGCGGATGCGCGGCCCCTGCAGATCCGCGAGAATCCCGATCGGCGTATGCAGTTCTTCCGAAAGCTCGCGTACCCGATTGATGACACTCTTGTGCCAGGCGTGCTCGCCGTGAGAAAAATTGAGACGCACGACATTCATACCCGCCTCTATCATTTTCCGCAAAGTGTCCTTGGCCTCCGACGCCGGCCCGATCGTCGCGACGATTTTTGTCTGCTTCATAGTAAATGCAAAAATTAAAATGTAAATATCAAAATGACAGATAAAAATTAAAAGTGAATAAAACTCAAAAATGACTTTCTAAATTTTTTCATTTTGCATTGTCATTCTCCACTTTGATTTTTACATTTTCCATTACCTCTATTATACCCCAAATAACACTGGCTGGGAAAAGTTTACCCTGTGAAATCCGCGAAGCGGTGCGGTAATCCCACAACTTCACTGGGCAAGTTGCAGGAATCTGCTTCAGCAGATTATTTCACGGGGTGGGTAAGGTTTGAATTTTTTGGACAAAATAAAACCGACCGAAAGATTTTTTCTAAGGATTGCTCCTTATCAAAAACCTCTCGGCCGTTCGTCGCGGGGAATCCCCGCTAACCAACCCTTTACCGGCGCCAGCTGCCAACTACCGTTTCGGTGCAGACCCGGGATTCCTCCCTATTCTGCTCCTGGTACTGGCAGCGTGCCGCATTTTGCTCCGCAATAGCGCGAGCCCGTTGTTCTTCTGCCACCCTCATATAATATGCCTGCAGACGCTGGCTTTGCTGCATAGTGATGCAGGTGTTGTAATCTGCGTCGTGCTGATACCCTCCGTAGTTGTTCTTGCGGATGGCAGTATTGATGGCGGCCGTGGCTCCGCAACTTACGCCGTCCATGCCAGAAACGATAAAACTGCTGGCGACACCGCTTCCGACCGTCACGACAATCCGTTCGACTGCATTCGCAATGCCTTGGGCATGAGCCTTGCCCGAAAGGCCGATCATGCCGATGACGAGGATGAACGATCCCACCATGATCATGCGGCTAACGCGTGCTACAGAAATTTTTTCAACTTTCATGATGTCCTCCTGGACAGTTGTGGCACGGGATGTGCCGTTAATGGGCCATTCGAATTCCGAATGGAGCGAGCTTGTCTACCGATAGGCAGAAAGTCCCGAAATCATCCGAGACCCCTCGTTCCACCCGGAAAGCGAGTCAAATTGTAAAGATACTTTGTAACGTTTCATTATACACCCAAAAGCGGTAAATGTCAATGGTATTCCACTAATAATGGCTTATATAAGCCCCGTTAGAGAACCTTGACGAACGATAAATATACGTTTTATACCTACAAAACTTTGAATTACGAAACTCCCTTTTTCTGTCATCCTCGCGAAAGCGGGGATCCAGAATATGGCTTGTTTTCGAGAACCTAGATTCCCGCCTTCGCGGGAATGACAACTGAGGATTGAGTTTCCGTAATTCAAAGTACAAAAAGAAGCGCTTGCCTTTATAGTGAAATACGAGGCGCTCTCTAAACGGGGTAAAGCATTTTTATATAACAAAACAGGCTCCGAAAAGCCTGTTTTTTGGATCCCGGATCTCCTCCCAAGGCGGATAAAAAGTCCGGGATGACATTTTGGAAAATGTCAGTTCTTGTACAATTCCTTGACTTGGAAAAGGATATACCAGCCGATGATCGCGCCGATGATTCCCCCGATGATGCCGCTCACGGAAAGGATGCTTCCGATGAGACTGACGATAGTCGCGTAGAAAACCAGACGCCAACCTTTTTGCGTGCGCTTGAAAAGTCCCGGCACGGCCATCACTTCTATTACCAGCGTAATGGCGCTAGCAATAAGCGCTACGATCGCGCCGAATCCCCATCCGTATGCGCCCATCATGGCGACCGGAGCGAAGGCAGTCGAAAGACCGAGCGCCAGCAAAATAGCCGGTACTGCAAAAACAGCAGCAATAATCACCAGGTACGGCGCCACTTTTACGATAAATTCCTTCAGTCCCAGAGGCAATGCGAACGGAGCCTTCTTCACCATATACAGGTCGAGTAGCGCTTCGAGCTGATTGACGAGACCTTTGACTTCGGCCTTCGGGTCGCTTCCGCCGGTATTCGCGCCCGGGTTTGCTCCCTGTCCCTGATTATTCTGTTGCCCCTGATTGGAGGAGCCTCCCATTTCGCCTTGCGGCATATTGCCTTCCATATTATTTTTCATTAATTAATTTTCTAAAAGCTACCCAATCCGCCAGCCGGCGGACAAGAAGCTAGTTCCAGTATACTCCCCTCTTCCAATTCCCGCAAAATCTCTTCCGGGATCGGATTGCGCTTGGGACTGACTCCGGGATACCTCCAGGCGCTGATGATGCGAATCTTTTGATTCGCAGAATTATGAATCATGAATTGCGAATTATGAATCCCCGCCTCCTTTTGTTTCTGCCTCCATTCCTGATTCTTGATTCCTGGTTCTTGATTCTTCACAACAAACATCACCCAGATTTCCTGCTTCCAGACCGGCTTGCCCGCCGAAGTCTTGACGGAGGTGGGCTGCATCACCGCGACGGTCTTCGGCACGATCCCCTCTTCGCGACGCTTGGGGTGGCGGATGACGCTCCGTACCCGCTGTTCGGAGAGGCCATACTGCCGCATCTTGTACTGCGCATGAAGGGTGAATTGGTATGCTCCCGTACCGGAAGCTTTGTTTTTCTGTCTCTCTGCAAAACGCTCCTTGGCCTTGCGGACGAAATCCTGATAGGGAGATGGCATAAGAATAAATGTCAAAATCCAAATTTCAAATGCCAGATCAAATCCAAAGTCTTAATGCTATAAATTTACAAATTTGATATTTGAAATTGTTTTGATATTTGTCATTTGGATTTTGACATTACTTTATTTCCATACCTCTTAGAGCGGCTATTCTCTCTTCGATGGGTGGATGCGTAGCAAACAATCTCGCCACATGTTTCCCTTTGAACGGATTGGCGATATACAAATGAGCGGTGGCGCGATTGGCGGCTTCCAGCGGTTCGGTGTCGCCAGAAATTTTTTGGAGCGCGCTGGCCAGTCCTTCCGGATAACGCGTCAAGAGCGCCCCCGATGCATCGGCCAGAAACTCGCGCTTGCGAGAAATGGCCAACTGGATGAGCATAGCAAAGAGCGGCGCCAGGATAGAAAGAATGACAGCCGCTATCATGAGGACCACCTGCAACTGGTTCTTGCTATCACCGTTCCGACTCCCTCCGAACCACGCCCAGTGCCGGAACCAGTCCGCCAAGAGCGCCACGAAGCCGACCAAAATCACCACCACCGTCGAGAGGAGCGTGTCGCGATTGCCGATATGGGAGAGCTCATGGGCGGCCACGCCTTCCAACTCCGCCCGATCGAGCGTCTGGAGTATGCCGGTGGTAAAACAGATCACGCCGTGCTCTGGATCGCGCCCCGTGGCAAAAGCGTTGAGAGCGGTATCTTCGATGGTATAAATTTTCGGCGTGGGCAATCCAGCTGTGATCGCCAGATTTTCTATGACGCGGTACAGCTCTTTGTTATCCGCGAAGTTTACCAGCTTCGCGCCGCTCATGGAAAGCACGATCTTGTCGCTCCACCAGTAGGAGGCGACGCTCGTCAAGACGGAAAAAGCGACGGCGATATAGAGGATGGCGCTCGACTGCATCGCCCCCGCAAACACATACCCCGCCCCGATGACAAACACCAAAAAAAGCGTGATATAGAACCACGTCAGCCGGATATTCTTGTCGTACTGATTGTACAGTGTTGCCATATATGAAAAGAATCAGGAATAACGAATCAGGAATCAAGAAAGAAAATCGGCGTTTCCTCTTTTCCCCATTCCATGATTCACAATTCTTGATTCATGATTCAAGTTTCTTAAAAAGAAACCTTCACCGGTTCCTTCTCGCCGTCGGCCACTTCGAAGAATTCGCGCTTGGCGAAAGCGAACATTCCCGCGATGATGTTGGACGGGAACATATCGATCTTGTTGTTGAGGTCGAGCACGTTGCCGTTGTAGAAACGACGCGCCGCTTGGATCTTGTTCTCCGTATCGGAAAGTTCACGCTGGAGTTCGAGGAAATTCTGGTTAGCCTTGAGATCCGGGTAGGCCTCGGAAACGGCAAACAATGATTTGAGCGCTCCCGAGAGCATGTTCTCCGCCTCCGCCTTGCCGGCGGGCGTACCGGCCTGCATGGCGGCCGAACGCGCGGCGGTCACTTTTTCAAACACGCCTGTTTCGTGGGCGGCATACCCCTTCACCGTATTGATGAGGTTCGGGATGAGGTCATAGCGGCGCTTGAGCTGGACATCGATATCGCTCCAGGCTTCGCCCACGCGGTTGCGCAGCTGTACCAGACCGTTGAATATGAAAATTATGTAGAGCACAAAAACCCCGATGACGATAAGAATTATGATGGTCGGACTCATACGCTTTTTGCTTATTATTGATTATTCGGCTCCGCTTATTATAGCAGACTTTCAAGAAAATAGGAAAAAGGTGTTATAATGATCCTGCAAGGCCTTAATCTCATATTTTTATGGATTTTATCCAGCCTTATCTCGTCTTTCTCATCCCGATCGCGGTCGGTTTCCTCGCTCAAGTCATCAAGTTCGCGCTCTACACCTGGAAGCACGGTTTCAACATAGAGTATGCTCTGACGCATGGCCATATGCCGAGCATGCATACCGCATTCGCGACGTCGCTCCTCGTTTCCATCGGCTACTTCGAAGGGTTGGCATCCGGTTCTTTCGCTGTTTCCGTCGTGCTGGCATTCCTCATCATCGATGACGCTGTCCGTATCCGCATGGTGCTCGGCGATCAAGGCCGCTACCTCAATATGCTCATTGACCAGCTCAAGGGAGAAATCGATGAAAGCCAATTCCCCCGCCTGAAAGAACGCATCGGTCACCGCGTGAGCGAGGTGGTCGTCGGAGCGCTTGTTGGACTTCTGCTCACCGTCCTCTTCATTTACCTTTTCGCTTAGATCCCGTCTTTCAAAAATGAATAAAAAAAACTCCCCCTATCGGAATTTCCGATAGGGGTTTTGTTACTGTTGCAACGGCGTTCGATCAGACGGTCAGTATGCGCAGCACCTCGCGATACTTCTCGCTGGTCTTGGCGAGTACGTCCGCCGGCAATCTCGGTGCCGGGTGCCTTTTGTTCCATGGCTGAGTTTCCAGCCAGTTGCGCACGATCTGTTTATCGTACGACGGAGGACTGCTGCCAATCTGATACTGATCGACTGGCCAAAAACGCGAAGAGTCGGGTGTCATGATTTCATCGATCAAGTACAGCCTGTCGTCCGCGTCAACACCGAATTCGAATTTGGTATCGGCGATGATGATGCCCTTGGTTTTCGCGTACGCAGCTGCCTCGGTGTAGAGCTGAATCGAAACATTTCTCACGCGGGCCGCATGCCGCGCCCCGACGATTTTTTCCGCTTCGGCGTAAGAAATATTTTCATCGTGCTGGCCTGCCGGCGCTTTGGTAGCCGGCGTGAAAATCACTTCCGGAAGCTTTTCTGCTTCTTTCAGCCCGACCGGCAGCTTGATTCCGCAGACCATACCTGTTTTCTGATAATCCTTCCAGCCCGAACCGATGATGTAGCCGCGCACCACCGCTTCGATCATCAATGGGCAGAATTTGCGCACCACCATCGACCGGCCAGCTATCTGGGCTCGCTCTTCCCAATCGGTGACAACATCAAAAGGATCGATGCCGGTCAGGTGATGTTGCACGATATGTTCAAGCCTGCGGAACCAAAAATATGACAGCCTGGTCAGTACTTCGCCTTTGCCCGGAATCGGATCAGGCAGTACCACATCAAACGCAGACAGGCGGTCGGTCTGTACGACGAGCAGTTTGTCGTTGCCGACGGCGTAGATATCGCGTGCCTTTCCGCGGTGCAGAAACTTGAGCCTGGTGAGATTTGTTTCGAAAACAGTTTCGACGGCGTTTGCCATTGTTTGATTCATGCTGTGCCTCCTGAGGTTGATCCTCCAAATCGAGGAAAATGAAAAAATAAATCGCCTTGGAGCGATTCAGTTGGTAAGGGGCTAGAAGAAACATTCTATGAAAATACAACGATAAAGTCAACCCCGCACTAACTTTCGTTTAGTCTTCAATACCCGACATAATATTTAGATAATGAAACCTTCATCAAAAAGTACTGAGTTAAAAAGTGGAAGTAAAAAATAACAAAAGTTAGTGCGGGGTCAATGGCTCGCGCCCCCTGAGGCAAGCTTGGCCAACTCCTCCTCGACAACCGCCCGTTCGCTCCAGGAAAGACGCTGGTTGCCGATAGCCATGGATGTTTCAGCTCCTTTGCCGGTGATGAGAACGATGTCGCCGATTTCTGCGAGCATTAGGGCTTTGCGTATCGCTTGGCGACGATCAAAAATGCGGAAATAGTCTTTGTCCCATCCTGCTGGGCGGGCAAGCTTTTTCTTCGTCACTCCCTTTTCGATGTCATCGATGATCTGCTCCGGATTTTCATAAAAGGGA
>MFSB01000016.1 GCA_001784735.1 Candidatus Moranbacteria bacterium RIFCSPLOWO2_12_FULL_48_12 | reverse complement strand
AAGAAGGCTACGGAATGGCATGCTATAATCATCATACTTCCTCTTCAATTTTTTCGCTATCTTCGACAATTTCTTGCTTTATTTATTCTTCCCCTTAATAAGCCATTTTTCGTCTTTTCCCTTGCCAAGTTTACTAATGTTTAGTATACTCTAGTTAAGCATAAGTCCTTGGGAGATTGTTCTAGATGTTCCCATCCATCGGTTGGCTAAAGTCTAGACACTACAAATTTTTCAGGCGGCTTCCCCGTAAGGGGATTTTTTGTTTTTAGAGGAATTGCTCATCAAATCGCACTTTCTCTCTCGCAAAGACATCATACCATTTCGTATTTTGACGCTCATACTTTTGGAATATCCCCCAACAAAACAAATCCGCTACCTGCAGACCGGAGTTTTCATGCGAAAGCCAATGGTAGATATCCAACGGCACATTTGGCGAGAGTCGTCCCTCAAGCTGTCTCCTGATATAGGAATTAAATTCCTCGATTTCCGGTTTTGCCATCGACCTATCGATGATAAGCTCTACTCGATCACCATTGTTTTTTTCGAATGGAATCTGGTCAAGTACCTGGCGGGCGATATAGTTATAGACTCGCGATTTATCTTTCGCCAGACGCTCAAAAACACGTTTCTTATTGAGCGTAATGGAATAAATACCGAATCGCACATCCTTGTTGTTATGTAACTTGTTACGTAATTCTACTTTACTCCGCATACCCCTTTCCGTAAAGCAAAAACACGCCTCATTTTCCCTGGGAACGAAGATACATCTCCGCTTCCGTAAGGACGCGCTTGGCGTTATCGAATGTCACCTTGGCCAGCGCTTCTTCATAGGGAAGCCAGACCGAACCGATGTGCTCATGAGAAATGCGGATATCTCGCATCTCTGTTTGGGCCGGATAAAAATGTACTTGTTTGAAAATCCAGATGGCCTTATTGTCTTTCAACCGTTTCTCGCGTTCATTTCCCTTGGCAACATAGAAATAACGGATGTTCGTTCGCTTGGGAAACACTTTCAAATCACCGATACCGGCTTCTTCTTCCGTTTCGCGCATGAGGGTCATCGTCTCTGTTTCTCCGGGTTCGATATGCCCCTTGGCAAAGTCGAAATGCCCGCTCGGATAGTGGAGAAGGAGATACTGGCGTTTGTCATCTTCCATGCGGAACACGACCGCACCGACGGAAATTTCCCAGACGACAGGAAATCCCAATATCTTCAGCAGAAAATACAGCGGTTTGAAAACAGGGATAGACAGCATAACCAAAAACAGTAAGTATATGTACCCTCCTTGTGTAGAGTACACCAAAAAAGAGGGGGCGCAAAATTTCTAAGTACTAAACACCACACCAATCAAAAGAATTTTTTGGCTCTTGTTTCACACTGACTGAAGAAGGGCTCTCGGCTCAAAAAAAGGAGCTTCTCCGCCGTCGATGGGGGGCTGCTTTTTTTGTCAGCCGAGAGCTCCTGATGAGAGGTGAAATTAAGACAAAAAATTCTTTTGATTGGCGATACAACAAATATTATTCTCTCCGCAGGGCTTCCATCGGGGATAGCGAAGCTGCCTTCATGGCCGGAGCGACGCCAAAGAGAAGTCCTACTGCCATGGAAAAACCGGCGCCTAAGAAAAGCGACT
The DNA here is from genome assembly GCA_001784735.1 of Candidatus Moranbacteria bacterium RIFCSPLOWO2_12_FULL_48_12. Classification (GTDB taxonomy): domain Bacteria; phylum Patescibacteriota; class Minisyncoccia; order Moranbacterales; family UBA1568; genus UBA1568. The sequence continues at coordinate 10,432 of MFSB01000016.1, read as the reverse complement.
GTGCGGTAAAAATAAGTTTCAGATTGAAGCCCAGCGCGGCAAAAAGGAACGTCAGTCCGGATACCACCAGCACTCCGAAAAGAATGCCTATCAATCCGCCCAGTCCCGTGATAATGATTGCTTCCGCCAAAAATTGCTGTAAAATAATCCGCGATGTGGCGCCCACCGCTTTGCGCAGGCCGATTTCGTTTGTCCGTTCGGATACCGAAACATACATCACATTCATAATCCCCACGCCGCCCACAACGAGTGAGATAGAAGTCAGTGCCAGAAGCAAAATAGTGATGGATCCCAACACGCTCTCCAGAGTCTTTTGTGCTTCTTTCGTGGATGTCACGGAAAAATCATCTTTGTCAGGATCCGCGATATCATGGCGCTTGCGGAGAAGTGCCACGATATCCGCGACGGTTTCTACCTCACGGCTCGGATCGGCCAGCTTGACCGAAACAAATTGGACGTAATCGACACCCAGGATCTTCTTCTGAAGCGTCTGGACAGGAACGTATGTAAAAGTATCCAGATTGATAAAACCCGCTGTTCCGCGCGGCATAAGTACTCCGATGACGCGATATTTCTCTCCCTTGAGCGTAATGAGTTCCCCTACTGCCTCGCTCTCCCCGAAAAAAGTCTCTTTGGTTTCCGAACCCAAAACTACGACCCGCGCCAAATTGGCGTCTTCTTCCGCGGTAAAGAAGCGGCCGCTCGCGATCTTGGAATTTTCGTCTACTCGCATCACATCTGCTCCGGTGCCGAACAGCATAATGCGCTTTCCGACAGAACCATAGGTCGCCCGCTCTTGACCGATGGTGCCAGCATACACGGCCTCTACATTAGATACTTTGCTTATGGCGAAACTATCTTTGATAGTGAGCGTTGTGATTTGCGTCCCCATCGCACGCGAAGTGGCATTTTCGCTCGACATCGTGCCAGCACTGGGGATTTTCACTTCTACCTGGATCAGATCGGTGCCGAAACTTTCTACTTGGCCCAAGATGAATCCTTTCACGCCTTCGCCGAGCGCAGTCACCACCACCACCGCGAAGACGCCGATCACTACGCCCAAGAGAGCCAAAAACGTACGCACCTTGTGCGTCCGGATGGTCTTTACCGCGAACGAGAGCGGGATAAACAATTTTTTCATTTGGCTATTCATAACGCAGGGCTTCCATCGGACTGACCCGGGAAGCTTTGACGGCCGGATACAAACCGAAAACGATGCCGATGATAAAAGAAACCGTAAAACCGATGATAACGGACGACAAGGGAACAAGAAACTGCCACTCATAGCCGAGCCGCTGGATGATAACAGCCGCCAGAGATGTGGCCGCGATGCCAAACAAGATGCCGATGATGCCTCCGATAACCGTAATGAATGAAGCCTCGATGAGAAACTGGGTAATGATGTGTACCGGGCGCGCCCCGACCGCCTTGCGCAGGCCGATTTCCCGTACCCGCTGTGATACGGAAATGAGCATGGAATTCATGATGCCGATACCCCCGACCAAAAGCGATACCGAGGCGATCATAATGAGAAAATATTTAAGAACATTGGTGACCGTCGTCAGTATCTCGAGCGCCGCGGCCGTACTGCGGACAGAAAAATCCGCTTCTTCATTTTCTTCGATATCGTGACGTTCACGAAGCAGGATACCCACATCAGCGATACTGCGCTCGATATTCAGCGGGCTATCCACCTTGCCGCGCGCGAAATTAAGATAGTCGATACCCAAAAGGAGCTTCTGCGCTGTTCCGAGCGGCACATAGATCATCGTATCCGAATTGGAGAATACCGTAGAACCCCGCTCTTCCAAGACACCCACGACCTTGAAAGGAATCTCCTTGAGCGTCACAGTTTCACCGATCGGATCGCGATCAGAAAAAAGTTCCTTGGCTCGCGTCACCCCCAGCACCATCACGCGCGACAAGTCGTTCTCTTCCTCAGCAAAAAAGAACCTCCCGGAAGCGATATTCATATTTTCTATCTCCAGCACATCCGGCGAAACACCCTGAAAATTCGCCTCGAGAGATGCTTCCTGCGATTCGGCCGTACCCGACCCCGTCACGTATCCCGACACAGCTACCAGGTGCGGCACATTGCGGCGTTCACGGAGCGCTTTCAGATCATCATTTGTAAATGTTGTCGTAATGATACCGAAAGCTGAAGCCGGTGGACCCTTTTCCTCAGAAGCCCCCGGCAAGATACCAATCAAATTAGATCCCACTTTCTCCACTTGCGACAAGACCAGCTTCTGAGCGCTGGCTCCGATAGCCATCACCATAATCACTGCCGCTACCCCGATCACCACGCCGAGCACCGTCAAAAAAAACCGCAGTTTCGAGGCCGTGAGCGTCCGATACGAAATTTTCAGAGGATCAGACAATTTCATGTGATGAAATTAAATTACTCATTTCTAAGTAAAAGAAAAAATAAGAGAACACTCACACAGAGTGCAGAAAAAAAATATGAAAATGGCAAATACCTCAAAGGAGCAATCCGTATCCAGCGTTTATGCCACCAAATACTTCCCTGCGGCCCTTTCAATAATTCCCTCAGTGAAGGAAAGTATGGATTCAAAGCAAACCAAGAAAAATCCTCAACAGCCAAGATCGCAATATATACCGCAAAAAGAAAGAGTATTTGTGGAATGTAAAAAAAATATTCTAATACCAGAACCACAGGGATAAGTAAAAAATACATAAAAACAGCATAGCCAAAAAAATAAGGCACGCCGATAATGTGTGCCAAATTCCTCATAAATAAATTTTCTTTCCCTATGATAGCGCCATACCATTTGTCTTTCGGAAGTCCCGATCCCCAACCCTTATCTTTTTCCATCCATATCTCAAACAAAGCTACCGGAATGGAAATTGCAAACACATTCAACAGAAAAAGTAACATAGGTCCAATACAAAAATAGAGTTTTTGGCTACTTCAAAAAGTTTTCTCCTTCCGCCGTGCGGCGTTTGGAGACCGGCTGATCGCCGACGATCCGCCCGTCCTTCATGAGAAGAACGCGTTTGGCATGCTCGGCGGTGTATGTCTCGTGCGTCACCAAGACAATCGTGTGCCCGGCATGGTTCAGTTTCTGCAAAATGGCCATTACTTGCAGTCCGGACTTGGAATCCAGATTGCCTGTCGGTTCATCGGCGAAAATGATTTCCGGATCATTCACGAGAGCGCGTGCGATCGCCACGCGCTGTTTCTCGCCGCCGGAAAGCTGACTCGACAGATACTGCGTCCGATGCGTCATACCCACCGCCTCGAGAGCGGCTTTGACCTTCCCTTCATTGTTCTCGACCGGGTGCTCATCGTAGAGAAGCGGCAACTCCACATTCTCGAAGACGGATGTTTTCGGCAGAAGATTGAACGCCTGAAAGACGAAACCGATCTTCTTATTGCGCAGAAGCGCCAGCTCATCATCAGAAAATTGCGTCACGTCTTTGCCATCGAGGAAATACGTCCCATCCGTCGCACGATCCAAGAGACCAAGAATCTGCATGAGGGTCGACTTCCCTGATCCCGACGGCCCCATAATAGAGATAAATTCCCCTCTTTCTATGGCAAAAGTGGCATTGCTGAGCGCGACAGTCTTGACGCCTTCATTATCGTAGATTTTCTCCAAATTTTGGACAGCGATTAATTTCATTTCTTTTGCGTAGTGCCAAGAGTGACTGCGTCACCGCTTTTCAGTCCGGATTTGATCTCAATCGTGCCGTCGTCTCCTTCGAGACCAGTCATCACTTCCGTTTTGAGGAATGTCCCATCGCCCTGCTTCACTTCCGCGTACATCTTTCCTCCCTCTTTCGTCAGCGCGCGGAACGGCACGGTGAGCACCCGCTCTTGCTTGGCCGTCTCGATATCGATATTGGCTGTCATCCCTTCTTTCAAACGGCTGTCCGTATTCCCCAGACGGAATTTCACGGTGTAAGAAACCACATCTTGCACTACCGTCGAAGCGGGGTCGATCTCAACTACCTCGGCATCAAAAACCTCATCGGAACGAAAAGCGTCGAACGTGACCTTCGATCGCATACCGATCATCACTTTGGCGATATCTGATTCCGGCACCCGCGCCTCAATGACAAAATCTCCGGGCTTGGCTATGCGACCGACAATTTTTCCGAGAGTGGCGGTTTCGCCGATACGCAGATCAAGCTTTGTCACTTGCCCATCGAACGGAGCATAGATCGCATTCTCTTTCATCTGCGCCTCGAGGGTGCGCACGCTTTCTCTGGCCTGCTCTGTCTCCAATTTTATCGTCGCGCGTTCTTCGGGCCTGAGACTGTTCCAGCCTTTATCTTGCGTGTTGCGTCGCGAGCGCGCCTCTAGCTCGCTCTGCTCGACAATCGAGAGCGCGATGCGGGATTCTTTCCATTGCGACCCCAAGACCGACTGATCAAGGGAAGCGATCCTGTCGCCTAGAACCACCGTATCTCCTTCTTTCACAGCTACCTGGTCCACCACTCCCACGCCCTGAAAAGCAAGGTCGGCATATTCCGTCGGCACCAATTCCCCCGTCACGCTCACCGTTTCCACTACATCGCCAAGCTTGACGGTTTCCGTCTGTATTACCTCTCCCGTACTGCGACCAAAGTAGTAGTACAGTCCGCTCACTGCTGCGATGAAGATAAGACCGATAATAATTTTTTTCTTGGTAAACATAAATTTATTAAAACACAATTCTCAAAACACAGAAACCAGACAAAGCCTAAAACACAAACCACAGACAAAAACATGAAACGATAAATTTAATTTGTGTTTTGAAAATTGTGTTTTGTTTGGCATTTTGTATACTGGGTTCTGTACTTCTCTAGAACATCTGATCTTGTTTTTTGTGATTGTCCAGCGCCCTGTTGACACAGGCGTCCGCCACCGTATTCAACTCCCGCCGCACGTGGACGAATTTCACCGCTCCAAAATCCAACATCAAGTTCCAGACTTCCAGAAAGAGCGGCTGGAGCTTCTCGTTCTCTATCTTATATTCATGATTGAGATGTTTGCAAGCGAGCTCGCTATCCATCCGGCATTCCACGGCCGTTTTCTTCGCTTTGGCCTTGCCGACAAGCACCTTGATCTTCCTCAGACCGAAGATGATAGCCGCGTATTCCGCCTCATTGTTCGTCTTTTCTCCCAGGTACTCGCCATAGCTCTTATGGAGCGTCTCGATAAAGACGCCCAAAGCCGCCGGACCCGGATTGCCCCGCGACCCCCCATCGCTATACATGATGATCTTTTCCATAACAGCGATATCATATCGAAGAGGTGATTTAAATTAATCTCTCTTTTGTCTCTATTATAAGCCTTTATATCACGAAAACTTTAGCCGCTTGTCATTCCCGCGCAGGCGGGAATCCAGCTTAATGCTTATGGCTCATCTACTGGATTCCGGGTCAAGCCCGGAATGACAGAACAGGATTAATGTTAAATGAGTTCGAACTCTTTTCAAAGATACCACATTTCCTGATTTTTATACAAAAAACGGCTGGCAGACAACACGCTTACAGCCGTTTACCAAAAGGATTTTTTCCCATCAAGTGAAAGCGTCTTGCCTTCCGTCAGAGCCCGGCGAAAACGATCGAATATCGCCGGACAAAGATCCGTAACCGGCACCAGGATGGTTGTTGAGCTTTTCCTCAGTTCCACTCGTGTTTGAGCGTCCAAATAATTGAGTATGAACGTTTCGCGGGTCGAATCGAGCCGCAAAGGATCATGGCAAGCCCACTGTGCTTCCGCTTGACGCAGACGGAATGACTCCGGAATCTCGTAAGGCTGCACCTCAACCAGCTGTCCCTCGTTGTTCTTTCTGGCTGGAATGGAAATAACTTTCCCAAGATTCCAATACTGTTTCCAAGATTCCTTTTTTTCCGGCAATTGGAAACACACAATCTGCCCCACCCGAAACGTCGGCTGGTTTTCGCGTCGTATGTTCACATTCATCGCCCACCTCCGTTAGTAAAAGAACTGCTCATCAAAGGTTCTTGCGCCGGATATCAACGAGTTTCAGCTGAATGGCGGTCGAACCGTTCCAGGTATTCTCGCTCAATTGGAAGACCACGTCAAGGAGCTCGCCTTTTTTCAAATCAACTAGTGCTTCCCCCAAAGAAAAACCGATAGCATCGAAACTTTTTGTACTGGCGTCTTCCGGCACCAGCCTAAGCTTCAGATGTTTGCTCCCGTTGCCCACCAGGCGGACATCAACGACCTGCATATTCTCGAGGAGAAACACCGGCTCCGGATTGCCCTCGCCAAAGGGAGAGAAAAGCATAATATCGCGACAGAGTTTCGCCGTGATATGTTCCGGCTTGAGACGCACATCGATCCACAGTTCCGGCTCAGTGACGATACTGGCCAATTGTTTTTCCACCAGCGCATTGAATTTTTCATAGAATTTTTCCAAATTTTCATTGCGGATAGTCATCCCCGCCGCCTGAGCATGCCCGCCGAATTTCACCAATAACTCTCCACACTGCTCGAGAGTCTCGATAATATTCAATTCCGGAATGCTGCGGAATGACCCCTGGCTCGTTTCCTTACCCCGCGTCAGGACACAGGTGGGTTTGTGAAATTCGTTCGCGATCCTCCCCGCCACCAAGCCGACGATACCGAACGGAAAATGCTCCTCCACGGCGAAAATGAACTTCTTATCATGATACTTCGCCAGAGCGATAGTCCGAACCTCATCAGTCGTCACGGCACTCACTTTCTGCCTTGCCACGTTGTGAGCATCCAGCTCGAGCGCCAGCACCCGCGCATGCGCCTGATCCTTTTCCATGAGAAGTTCATGAGCCAACATCGCGTGAGCCATGCGGGAAGCCGCATTGATACGCGGCGCGATGCGGAATCCGATAGTGCGGGCGTCCGGTTTGGTCTCTTCGCCCAACTTGATGCCGCCCACAGAGAACATCTCTTGAAAGCCCACCCGGCGCGTCTTGGCCAAGACGATGAGGCCGTATTTCACAATGACGCGATTCTCGCCGACAAGCGGCATCACATCCGCCACCGTCCCGACCGCCACGACATCCAAAAGCCATTTCAGCTGGTCGATCTCTTCCGGCAGATAGCGGAGATACAGAGCCTGTGCCACCTTGAAGCTCGTTCCCGCGCCGCACAATTCTCGGAAAGGATACTTTTCGCTCGGCAATTTCGGATTGATGATAGCGAAGGCTTCCGGCAAAACCTTCGGCACATGATGATGATCGATCACGATGATATCAATCCCGCGGCGTTTGGCCTCCGTGATCTCGGCATGATTCGTCATGCCGCAGTCAAGCGTCAGGACGAGTTGGATGCCCTCTTGCTCGAAAAAATCGACGGCCTGCATATTCAGTCCGTGCCCTTCGCTCAGTTTTTCCGGAATATACACGGAGACGGAAAGGCCGAGCGCCGTGAGCGCCTCGCGGATAACGATGGAAGAAGTCACGCCATCGGCATCATAATCCCCGAATATACCAATACGCTCATTCTTCTGCTTAGCAATACCGATACGCTCTACGACACGCTCCATTTCTCTAAACAAAAAAGGATCGTGGATATCACGATCAAAGTTCGGAAAAAGAAAGCGCTCAGAGGCCTCTTCATCCGCATAGCCGCGCAAAGCAAGAAGTACCTGAACCACCGGATGATATTTCTTATCCATCGCCTCTCCCGAAAGAGTCTCCGCCCTAAACTTCCATACTGCCATAATAGGAAAATATGAAACGATTAAAATTGCAAAGCCTGTTCTAAAAAAATCTTCCTGGGAGAGTTGAAGTTTTTTCCCGCCTAGCCTCGCCTCGATTCGGCGAAGCGGGCGGCGAGGCTGGTGAGCATGGTGCCGTCCCGCTACTGCGGGACGGATCAAAAAAAGTTCATAAGAGAAGTCCGTCGCTGGACGGACGAATGGCTCCCGGAAGGGTTTTTTTCGAAACAGGCACACAGTACATTAAACGCACGTAAGCTCCGCGTCAAAATGTTTGTTATCCCCATCACGCTTGCGCAACTTGAGCACCACCCGGCCGCCAGCCTTCTCTTCGGGACAGATCAAGTCCGGATTCAGTTTGAAATCCTGCGCGAATTTGGCCGCATCAAAACCGAATGGATCAAGGGCAAGAACATATTCTTTGGATGTGAGCAGGGTATTGACGCACTCAATCATATCATGGGGCGATGTCATATCGCGCACCAAAAAGGCTTTCACACCAAGCTCTTTGGCACGCTTCTCATCTACCTCCCGTCCCAAGTGGGAAATAAATATGACCGGAATATGGGCAGTCGCTGTGTTTTTCTGAAGCTCCGCCACGAAACCGAATCCATCCATCCGCGGCATAATGATGCCTGTAATAATGATGTCCGGAATGTCTTCATTGACCAGCTTGAGCCCATCCAGCCCATCCTCCCCCTCGCGCACATTGAAATTCACCGCCCGAAACGCATCGGCATAGAGTCCGCGCGTATCCGCATCATCATCGATAACGATAATTTTTGTCTTATTTTCCATAAAAGGATATTCAAAAAAACCCTCCCGTTGTTCCTTCATTGTATAGGAAAAAAGACCAAACGGCAAAAGCATCTTTTCCTTTTCCTTTCCTCTAAGCTACGGCTTGAGCTTGCCAAGTCTCTCAATAAGCTCTTTCTCCTCACGGGAAAGTTTCTTCGGAACAGCCAAGACGACCGTGACCAGATGATCGCCGCGGCCGAAATGCCCGAGATGCGGAATGCCTTTGCCGCGCACGCGGAAAACTTCTCCCGGCTGAGTCCCCTGAGGAATTTTCATCATGACATCTCCCTCGATCGTCTTCACGGCTACTTTGTCGCCGAGAGCCGCTTGTGCGAACGTCACTTGAAGCTGCGAAACGATATCATCTCCGCGCCGCTTGAACGATGGATGTGACCGAATATGGATATTTACGAAAAGGTCGCCAGTCGGCGCGCCGTCCTCTCCCGCCGCGCCGCCGCCCCGCACGGAGAGCGTCTGCCCGTCGTTTATGCCAGCCGGAATCTCAAGAGAAGACCGTTCTTCCTTCTGCAAACGCCCCGCGCCGTGGCACTCGGTGCATTCTTCCCTGTATATCTTGCCCCGGCCATGACAGCGCTCGCAGGTCGTCATCTGGGCAAACGCCCCGAAAATAGTCTGCACCGCGCGCTGTATCTGTCCTCGGCCCTGGCAGTCTCCGCATGTCTCTTCTGGCACTCCAGGCTTTCCGCCCGTGCCATGACAGATACTGCACTGTGAGAGCTTGCGCAAATGAATATCTTTTTTCACTCCCCGCACCATTTCTTCAAACGAAATCTCCACATCTACCTCAATATCCGCACCGGCTCGCGCCCGACCGCGTGAGCGTCCGCCCCCGCCGAACATATCGGAAAAAATATCCTCGAAACCTGTCCCGGAAAAATCGAATCCCTGTCCGCCCTGGGAAGAAAACCCGCTGAAATCGAATCCCCGGGGGCGCTGTCCTTGTCTTCCGCCTCCTCCATTCCCGCTGAACGTCTGACCGAATTGATCATACTCTCGGCGCTTTTCCTTGTTGGAAAGCACCTGGTACGCCTCGTTGATCTCTTTGAATTTTTTTTCGTCGCCGCCGCCCTTATCCGGATGGTGCTTATGCGCGAGCTTGCGAAAAGCTCGCTTGATCTCATCTTCCGAAGCGCCTTTGGAAACTCCCAATAGATCGTAATAATTCGCCATATTTGTCGTTGAGTCTTCGAAACGCTACAAATATGAGCGTCCCGCCTCAATTCAGTCATCAAATAAATATTTTTCACATAACGGAGCCGTCAGGCGTTTCCGTGCCACCCAACTCTATACCTGCTCTTTCTAAATTTGGAATTGGGGCTGGGACTTGACCACATTTGTCATTCAGCTATCCAAAAATAGTACTATGCTATCCTAACGCAAAACAAAAAAATTAGCAATCTCCACACCAGAGTGCCAAATCTAAACTCTTTCGTTTACTCCTCTAATTTTTCCTGTTCCACGGAAAAAGTGCCTATTTTAAGCCATTTTATCCAAACTGCAAACAGAAAAAGGAATTCCGCGCCCAGGATGCATACAGGAGCGACAATTGAAGAAAATGAAAGAATGGTCAAAAATATGAGGAGGGAAAGAAAAAACGGCACTCCCGACGAAGGAATACGCTCAGTCGCTTTTCCACCGCTGAGCAGAGCGATGAGCTTATTCTGCACAGCCAGAGAAAGTATATCGGATATTTTTTCGTCCCCCGCAACCGGCCGCCCCACGAGCGTCGCTACCTGCTCTCGCCCCGATTCAAGAAATAGCTGCTCCGCGATCTTCTCCTGATCAAAATCGGAAAAAAGCCCGGTGTCCTTCCCTTCGAGATAGTGGCCGAGCTCTGGAAGCACGTTTCCGATAACCTGTTCATTCATTGTTTGCTCGGGGGTTTCTTGATCAATCATCCCTTCTCCCAATTTGTTTTGCCCGAGACTCAGGAG
>MFSB01000015.1 GCA_001784735.1 Candidatus Moranbacteria bacterium RIFCSPLOWO2_12_FULL_48_12 | reverse complement strand
CGTAAGTTCAAGCGGAAAAACTCCCTTCTCGTTCACTATGCAATTGATATCGACATCACCATGAAAGTGGATATGACACAAATATTCCTTTAACTTGCCCAGTGTCTCCTTGAAAAGTTTATTCTTTTCGTCATCATCGAACCACATAAGCGTTCCCATCTCGTATGTTTTGGGACCCAAATTTCCATTGCAAAGATCTTTATGCTCAAGATTTATCTCAATCGGCCCTACCCAATCCTCCCCGTTGAAGTAACGACCCACGCCGATCTCTATCCCTTTGATACGCTTCTGAAGCTCTATATAACTGACATCTTTCTTGTTTCTATCTTTCTTGTAACTCTGAAGTGTACTGATGACATCATCTCCGTTCGGTAGCTGTCCGACATAATTGAAAATCTTGGATGCATGGGCGTTCTGTTTGATAACCCACTCGTCAGGATGTTTCTTCACAAAATGTATCGCCTCATCGAGAGAATGGAAGCTTTTGGAAGGAACAATTTTCACTTCGCAAGCCCACAGTATCTTCTGAGCATATGCTCGATCATCTTCGCAACGATCCCCCACTTCGCTTCCACCAACGACAGAATACCCGTCTTTTCGCAATTTGTCCTGAATTTTCCCAAATCCAGTCGTATCAAAAAGAATAAGGCCTTCCTTGCCGGCCCATTTCAGATTTTTACGCCAATTTTTCGTCTGGTGTATTATCCAGCGCAAATGACAACGCTGACTTTCGTCATGAATATAGACACGTACCTTATGCCCCTCACGGCTCAACCGTACACACAAGTCTCCCGCAGACAAGTCCCCCGATACCACCAAAATATTCATATGCGTTCCATTCTCATTTAACAGTAGTCAAGAAAAAAATTGCCACACTAGCGGTCAGTAAAATATCTTTACAGCGGGGTTATTCCCCCTGTCGGGCTCGCACCGGTGTTGCTCCCCTTGGTATTTTTAACATCTGTTCCGTCTTGCGACGCTGCCTCTTCCGAAGCATCACTTTCCACAGTATCGGTCACGTCACCTTCCGCTTCATCCACTGCACCTTCTTCATCTGATTCTTCCTCGATTCCTTCTTCCTCTGTCTCTTCTTCTATCGGATTTTCGAGCGTATAGGCAACTGGGTCATTACATTCTGCACCTTCATCTGCTGTCGCCGGATCGCAGAGCATAAATGAGCAATCCGCTTCACCTTCGGGACATACTAGCGCATCGCAGGTCTCATCACTCGGATCGCAAAGCGGGATGTTTTTGGCATTGCGATTGATGAGTTTGTAATACGAAGTATCCTCTACCAGGTCGCCCGTGCACTCTTCTCCCGCTTCCGGATCACAGACATACACGAAACACTCTTCCGTATACGGGTCGCACTCCGCTTCCGCCTGAACGATATAATCGCGCTTCACCATGTACTTATAGTACGAAACAGCCACTGATCCGAGAATCAGCAACCCCATGACCAGAAAAAAGATTTGAGATTTTTTGTCCATAAATAATAGGTTGTTTTTATTATTATACCACATTTTTAGTACCCTATTTTGAAGCTTCTCGTAATCATCTCTAAATACAGGATAACTACAATCGAAAACTTCTATCTTAATAGTGTGTAATTATTGCACTTCAGATTAGAATTTAAGACATCATCCTTGATTTATCTGACATATATGCTATAGTATAAAGTCTTAATCTTAAGGCGCGTACCTTTCAAACTGAATAGGAAAGGAAAACATCATGCATACCATAGCAAAAGCATTGATCGCACAGGTCATTGCAGATAAGAAAGCTGAAATTGAGAGGACGGATCAGGCAAGACAGGTTTCGCTCAAGGATGCCAAGGAGGCCGAAGGGGCAATGATCTCACGTTATGATACCTTCCTCGAAGAGGCCCAATACCTCGCTGGAGGGCAAAACAAAAGGTTGCTCGAAGCAAAGTCAGTATTGTTACTACTCGAAAGCTTTCTCCAAAGGGATGCCGACGTTTCTGTCCAAGCATCTATCGGCTCTCTGGTAACAATCGAAAACACTGATACCTCCAAAACGATGAAGTTTCTTCTCGTCTTCGATGGCGCTGGCGGTGGTATTTTCACATCTCCTAGTGACGAGAACGAAAAAATTTCAGCGGTCAGTCCGTCTTCTCCAATTGGTAAGGCACTTTTCAAGAAGACAGCCGGTGAAGAAGTCGAGTGTACCAATCTCGATGGAACATGGGAAATAGTGGAAATTCAATAATAGAGGAGAGCTGCCGTGAATACTGCCAACTCAGTAATACTCGTCGTGGAAGGCGTGGACTGCGTTGGTAAAACAACGCTTGCCGAAACCATTGCCGCAAAGCATGGTTTCCGCTACCTCTACACCCCACAACCCCCATTGTCGAAGATTCGCAAAGAATTGGAATCACTGAAAGATCCAAATACAAGGTTTTTCTACTACCTGACTTCGGTTATCGCTGTCCAGAGGATGATTCGGGCAGATCTCGACGCAGGGAGAAGCCTCGTGATTGACAGATACATCCATTCCACCATCGTCATGCACCAAGTGCTTGGCGTGAATACTCAGTGCGTGGATATGGAAAAGCTTCCGATTCTGTGGCCAACAGTTTCTGTGCTTCTTACAGCGAAATCGGAAACCAGAACTACAAGAAGAAACGGCCGAGACGGTGTGCAAGAATACGATCAACACATCGAACAATCCGTTGGATTGCTCGACAAAGCCCAAGAAGTCTTCCGGGCTGCGCATCACTGGTCGCTCGTTCTTGAAACCGACAATCTTTCGCAGGAACAAGTCGAACAGCAAGTGACGGCTCTGCTACAGGAGAAAAACCATGTATGACGTATTCGAGAAATTAGTTTCGCAAGGAAAAGTTGAGAGGACCCGTCTTCTCAGCATCCGAGTGAAACTCCATGTGCCATGCCAATGGACATGCAACTTCTGCCACATGGAAGGAAACCCAACATCGCAGCCGATTCGAAATGATATCCAGTTTTCCGAAGCACTCATAAGCTTTCGAGACCGCTTCGGGTTAAGCGAGGTGCATTTCACTGGCGGCGAACCATCAATTCACCGTGAAATCGTTGAGTTCATTACGAAAGCGAAGAACTTGGGGTTTAAAGTGAAAATGACTACTAACGGGCAGGCGGGACACCAACGGTACTTCGATTGCATCCAGGCAGGACTCGATGAGCTCAATATGAGCATTCACACTCTCGACCCGGCAGAGTTGGGCAAGCTCATGGCGCCGCCCAGAAACGCCGATTGGGGGAAGAAGGCCCTCGAGAAACAAATCAAGCTCATCGATGCAATAAACGGAAAAGTTGGCACGAAGATCAACACATGCGTTGGAGAGACGGAAGTCTCAGCAATTGCCCTTGCAAGCTTCGTGAAACAAAGGAATGTCTCTTGGCGGCTTATGAATGTATTGGAGATCCCTGACCTTTCATATGCCGCACTCAAAAGGGCCTGTAATCTGCTTGGGGCAACAGCAGTGCGAGCCTCAATTATTGAAGGCAGCTCGAGCTGTTCTGTGGACATGCGGTGCGACGACGGCTTCGCTTTCAAACTGAAGCTTATCCGTCCGCATTTCCTCGAAGGAATGTGCTCGGGTTGTGAGTTGCGGTCTTATGGCGGATGCTACGAATTTGCCTACGGACCGAGACTGGAGATGGAACGCGGTATGCTCATGGTTCGAAATTGCGTCCATCGTAACGGGCCCCCGTTTTCCCTTCCCATTAATGCATATTTCTCCCATCCCATTGCCGAGCAGCTGCAAGAGGAGCTATGAGATGATGAGACTTCGTGCAAACAGGCTGACGCAACGCGCCAGCCTTTTCTTTTTGGAAAGTATGCGGTATGTTAACTATGTTAGAATCATCATATGGAAATAGAAGTACGAGCAAGAATCAACGATGCATCAAAGATAAAGGATCTCTTACAAACTAAAGCAGAGTTTGTGGAATCCTCAAACGAGAACGATCTTTATCTTCGTCATGAAAGCGACGTTGGGCGATCGCTCGTTTTGCGTATCCGAAGAAAAGAAAATGGGTCATTTTTGACGTTCAAAGGGAAGTCTAAAGGTGATGATACGGCATGGCCGGACGTCGATCTTCCATTATCTCATCCTGATGATCTTGAAAACCTTCTCTTAGGAAGCGACTATATCGAAGTTGTTAGGATAAACAAACATCGTTCAACATACCGGGAACAGGACTTTGAAATCAATCTTGATGAGATAGATAACCTCGGCAGTTTTATTGAGATCGAAGGCCGTGGAACAGACAGCGACCGGACGGCAGTAGAAGAAAAAATAACCAAGTTTCTTATTGATCTAGGAATTCAAAAATCTAATATCATTCGAAAAGGATACGTCACCCTCATGCTTGAAAAAGTATCCTCATCCCATAACAAGTAATCAACTACTTCTATTCTTGCGTACGAGTGAAACCCTCCTAGCCCGAAAAACTAGATATTTATCTATAGTATCTATGCAAGAAAAAACTTGCTGTTCTCTTTACCCCTCCAGTTCCGCAACAATTTAGCTCTTTTTCTTTTTACTACATCTCAACTTGCTTGTATGCCTCGAGAGGAAACGTCTTCCCCGCAATCCAGTCTTGCAGGAGCTCGAATGTTCTCGCAGAAACGAAATCCTCAGGATTCATTTTTACGACTTCTTCTTTGGTGAACCACCACACTTCCTCGATGACTTCATTCCTTGATTTCTGATCCTCTCTTGAGGCTACCTCGACATTCATATCGTTCGCCTCTGCAAGAAAATTGAATTGGATGCGTATTTTTTCTGGCTCTTCGGAGATATACGCCCCGAGCGTATGGGTAAGAACAACATCGAGAGAAGCTTCTTCTTTGCATTCTCTTCTTGCGGCCTCGAATACCGTCTCGCCACCATCATACGATCCCTTGATGATATTCCAGAGAGCTACCGGTTTTTTCTCCAGCTTTTCCTTGATGAGAAGCACTCTCCCATCTTTTCCCACAACTACAACGCCTATTTTTGCCTTAGTATCCATAAATAATCGGTTGTTTTCACCCCAAGAATACCACAAAAACCCCCTCAGGGAAAGAAAAAAACACCTTAATCAAGGCGCCTCTTTCTAAAAATAAGATGCGTTACGCAAGTTTAGCAAATACCAGTCTTTCCAGCTTCACCATGCGCTTCTCAAGTTTGTTGAATTCGTCCCGATCAACTTTTTCCGAGAGCTTGAACTTAATCTCGGTTATATCCCCTTGCATTACATCCAAACGGTTATCAATACCATCCAAACGTCCGTCAATACCATCCAAGCGACTAACAACTCCCTTGTGCTGTTCACCAATTACTTCGATACCCTCATTGATATGCTCGAGCATTGACATCACCTCTCCGGCTTTGTACGTTTTTTCTGCAGTTTTTTGAGTGTTCTTTTTCATAACGCTCCCATTATATATCTCAACCAAATTCCAGTCAAATCGCTTCTTCTTACCCTAAAATTACCCCTTGTCCCTTCATCCAGCATCAGCTTAGTGTTTCATATAATTATCACTTCTCCGCCTCTGAGCGTTTTGTACGGAATCTTATTTTGTTCCATATATTCAACCACTGCTTTCATTTTCTCTGATTCCGGATGATCCGATCGATAATGAGGAACGATAGAATAGTCGATGATATCCAGACCCTCAAAGATAGTTTCAGAGTCATCTCCGTATGGTTTCATATGAGGATCATCCACAAGCTCAATGCCTCGCAGTGTAGGTGCCAAGACACAGACACCGGCGCTATATCCACCATAAAGGATTTCCTCTTTTTGAACGAGACTTTTGAGTATCACATCCAATCCGCTCCTTCTCATCGCTTCTCGAAGAACAAAAACATTACCTCCTCGCACCCAGATGACACCGAATTCGCTCAATTTTTTCTCGAGCTCATCTTGCCGACCAAAATAATCTTTCAGGTCAACCAACTCTACATCGAGCCCTACAGCAGAAAGTTCATCAATATCTGATTGCTCACTCTTCTTTCGCCGCTCGAGATCATTTGAAAAATCAAGCGCGTTGGAAATAAACGCCGTTTTTTTATTATTTACGGGAATGAGTTCTTTCAGTTTATCAATCTCATTCCCCAGTTTGTAGGATGAAAGGTAAAATTTCATATTTATCCGGCGTGTCTGCCTAAATATTTGGTAGACGGGAAATTCATGGCCTGGTCATCCCAAAATTCATCCTTAAGGATTTCCGGAAAAACAATCATGCCTTGCAAATCTTCCTTTGACAGCCATCTTACATCTTTAATATACTGCTCGTCGAGACCGTTGCCGTATATATTTTCTATCCCTATATCTCCATGGTAACTATCCGCCAAAACAAAGAGCTCTATATTCAACTTCTGGTTTTCTTTATCTAAAAATTCACGAATATATACTATTCTCGAAACCTCAACGGTAAGATTTGTTTCTTCAAACACTTCTCTTTTCGCACAATCGAAGAGGGAATTATCGCTTTCTTCAACGCCGCCGCCTGGCGGAACCCACCATTCGTATTTCGTTTCAGGATGAACATGCTTGACCAATAATATCTTGTCATTATCGGTAATTATTGTTGCAACACGGATTCTGTGTACCATACTCTTTACCTCTCCAATTCCCCAGCGGCTTGGCGATAGGCGCAGTAATCGCAAGCGGCGTTTGGCGCGGGAATTTCATCCCCCATCAGACAATTGTGGGCGGCGATGAGCGTCCCTTCCACCCAGTCGTCATTTCCCGTATAAGGAAGCAGTTTCACATCGAACTCCAGCTTGCCGTCGAAAGCCTTGCGATCCGTCTGTCCGTTGCAGTAGACGAAGTACCCGGTATCGGAAACCGGGAAACCGTTCTTGCGAAACAGCCACTGGTACATTTCCATCTGACGCTTGTAGCCGCCCTGCCACTCGGCATCCAGATTTACTTCGCCATCTTTGGCCGTGGCCTTGTAATCGACGATGATGAGCTCCCCCTTGGGATCCACCCACACATCATCCACTCCTCCGGTAAAAAAGAGATTCGTCA
>MFSB01000014.1 GCA_001784735.1 Candidatus Moranbacteria bacterium RIFCSPLOWO2_12_FULL_48_12 | reverse complement strand
TTTAGTTTTTGATAAACTAAAATCTTCATCCAAAAATCTTAGTACTTTAAAAACATATGAGGCCTGGAAGCATTTTGAAACGTGCTACAAACAATCTCGAGCAATCATCCTTTATACTTTCAATCTTGCAAAGTTTCTAAAAGAAAAGGCAGCGGGGCAGGATCAGATCGATATATTGCAAAAATACTATGATAATGCTGAAGCCAATAGCACCAACGTTTGGACTTCATTTAAACCCTTTTTTTAATATTTAATTAAAATAAATAATCTTGATGAAAAGCTGTACTCTTATAGTGATAATGAGTTATCAGATCTTTTGAAAAATGGCAAGAAAGTTGACGGACGGGAGCTTGCTGAGAGAGAAGAACTCTCTATCTTTAAGCTTGAAAATTATGAATATGAAATTTTTTTTGGTAGGAAAGCGCGTTCTGTAAAAGATGCGCTCGTTCTAGAGGCAGATGCTATCACTGAAAGGTCAGAGCTCACTGGCGTAGTCGCTTTTCAAGGAAAAATTACTGGCAGAGTTACCATTGTTATATTAAAGGAAGATTATAAGAAAATTCAAGACGGCGATATTCTTATCACTCCCATGACTCATCCAGATATGGTCACTTTTCTTCACAGGATTTCTGCTATCATAACAGACGAAGGAGGCATATTGTGTCATGCCGCAATTATTTCGCGCGAACT
Source organism: Candidatus Moranbacteria bacterium RIFCSPLOWO2_12_FULL_48_12 (assembly GCA_001784735.1). Taxonomy (GTDB): domain Bacteria; phylum Patescibacteriota; class Minisyncoccia; order Moranbacterales; family UBA1568; genus UBA1568. The sequence goes on along the minus strand of MFSB01000014.1, from coordinate 7,514 downwards.
CAAGAAACCCTGCATCATCGGCACCAAAATCGCCACTCAAGTGTTGAAAGACGGGGATATAGTGGAGGTGGATGCGGATAATGGAGTGGTCACTATACTTAAAAAGGCAAAAATCTGACCTTTCTCTTGTTTTGGGAACGCATTTTTGGTATGATGAAAAAACTACTAACGATACACTATGAGTTTCAAGAAACGGCACAAGAGAATCTATCGGATGTGGGTGATCGTATCGATTTTCGTGGCGATATCGATGGTAGCGTTTCTCTTGGCTCCGCTTTTTCTTTACTAACCTATGTCCGGTGGGACAACTTCAAAAAAGTTCTTCTACGGTATTATTTGGTAACTAAGATTTGAGAATTTAATAAGGTATAGAAAACAAACAAAGTTATCTTAATTCATTTGAAGTAGTACCACCGGGTATGGCGCAACGCAAATGGTGGCTCAGGGCAGTGATTGCGGCAGTGCTCATCCTCATCGGCTGGGTGCTCTACGTTTCTTCCAAGCAGATCGAGAGAAACCGCCGCATTCAGGAGGAAATCAATACGCTCCAAACCGAGGCTGCCAAGATAAGTCGTGAAAATGAGACGCTTTCCGAAAGGATCCGTTATTTCGCTACGGACGATTTTCGTGAGCAGGAGGCCAAGAAAAAGCTTGGGCTGAAAAAAACAGAGGAAATCGTCGTGGGAGTGAAACCGACCCGCCTAGACTCTCGCCTCGATTCGGTGGAGCGGGCGGCGAGGCTGGCGCCAGGATATGAAGAGGTAACAGGCGCTGCTCAAGATGAACAATCGATTTTATCTGGCAACAATACTGAGAATGAGAATATGGCGAATTATAAAAAATGGTGGAAAGTATTTTTTGGTTTAATTGAATGAGTCTATGCCCGGTAGTAGAACTTCGAAAGCAGAAAACAAGGCTGTATGTATCGGGGAATATATACATAATTTAAAGGATTGTTAATAAGACAACAAGTTTCATTGTAATTATTCAAAGTTTCACTACCGGGTATGCCTAATAAAGTACAAAACTTTTTGAAAAAGGTGCGTGTGAGTACGCTCGTGTACGGGGCGCTCATCGTTTTTGTTCTCATTTTTGCGGCCAGCCTCGTAGCAGTGTACGCCGTTTCCCAGCCGAACGCTTTTGTCGATCGTCTGAAGAGCGCCCTGCCGTATCCGATAGCGATCGTGAGTTATAAAGGTGGCATCACCTATCGGACGCTCTCCCAGAATATGGCCTCCGTCAGGCGTTTTTATGAAGCGCAAGATTTCGGGAAAATCGGCTTGCGCGTGGATTTTTCTACGGCAGAGGGGCAGCAGCGCTTCAAGGTGCGCGAGAAAGAAGTATTGAATAAGATGATTGAGGATGAAGCCATCGAGCGTTTGGCGAAAGAGAGGGGGATCCAGGTGAGTCAAAACGAGGCGGCGCAGGGTGTTTCGCGAAAATTGGAGGAATACGGCAGCGGCGAAGAAGTGAAAAAAGACCTGGAGCGTCTGTATGGCTGGACACTTGCGGATTTTGAAGAAAAAGTAGTGATGCCGAGCCTCTATCAGGAAAAACTGCAAGCCAGTTTTGCCAAAGAGGTAGATGCCGCATCAAAGGCGTTGGAGAAGATCCGCCTGGCTCAGGACGCGCTGCTCTCCGGCCAGGCCTTTGCCGATGCTGCCAAACAGTATTCGGCGGGGCGGACAGCAGAAGACGGAGGAGATTTGGGCTGGTTTGCGCCAGCAGATCTCGCGCCGGAACTCCGCCAGAGCGTGATGCTGCAGAAAGTCGGAGTGCCGGGAGACGTGGTAGAGAGCGGTTTGGGCTTTCATATTCTCTTAGTAGAGGAGATCAAGAAAGAGGACACCAAACAACTCTATCGTTTGAGGCAGATTTTCGCGCGCAAAATGACTTTTGCTGATTTCCTGTCAGAAAAGATGCGCGGATTGTCGATACTCATTTTGTCTCCGGAATATGAGTGGAATGCGGCGGAAGCGCGCGCGGAATTCCGCAAGCAGGAGCTTCGCGATTTTGAAAAAAATCTTTTTGAGAAGACAGACGGTGATGCCGCCTTCTTCTTTTAGCCGACACGATCGCATTCAAAGGTAAGGTAAGGGCAAGAATCCCGACATACAGAAGAGAGCCCGTTTCTTGAAAATATATAAATTGTGAAATATTTGTTTTATGGAAATTATACAAGCTCCATCATCTATGGAATCCAGTTCTCGAGAGGCTGGAAAAAAAATACGGGTATGCGCATCCGGGTGCGGGCGTTTCGTCGCTCTGTTTATCGTAGCCGCTGTTTTTGGTTTTGCTGGCGGTTTGCTGTCGCCAGTCGTTGTCAATAAATATTTCAAGCAGACGCCGGTGGGGGAGAAAAATATTGCTCCACGAGAGTCCGCAGAATCAGCCGTAGTGACGGAAGACAAGACCGTGACTGATCTGGTAGAAAAGAATTCTCCTGGCGTGGTGAGTATCGTCATAAGCCGTGATGTGCCGAAAGTGCGTAATTTTTATGGCAATCCGTTTGGCGGCAGCTTCCCGTTTTTCTTCGACCCGTTCAATGCAGAGGATCAGGGGAGCGGGAGCGCAGACTCGGGCAAGACGGAAAAACAGAAAATCGGGAGCGGTTCCGGGTTCTTCATATCCGAAGACGGACTGATCGTTACCAATAAGCATGTGGTGGCGGACGAGCAGGCGGACTACACGGTCATATTGAGCGGCGGCAAGGAATATCCGGCCAAAGTGCTGGCTCGCGATCCGAGCAACGATATCGCTGTTTTGAAGATAGAGGGCTCGCCTCGTGGAGTCTCGGGCGAAGCGGGTGATTCCTTCCCTGCATTGACCATCGGCGATTCCGATCAGATCAAAGTTGGGCAAACCGTCATTGCCATCGGCAATCCTTTGGGCGAATTCGCGAATTCAGTGACGCAAGGCATCGTTTCCGGCTTGAAACGGAGCGTCTCTGCCGGTTCGGGCATGGGTGAGAGAGAAGAGCAACTGACGGATGTCATCCAAATGGACGCCGCCATCAATCCGGGCAATTCCGGCGGCCCGCTGTTCAATCTTTCCGGCGCTGTCATCGGTGTGAATGTGGCGATGGCTCAGGGCGCGGAAAACATCGGTTTCGCGCTTCCTATCAACCAGGTCAAGCGCATCGTGGAGCAAGTGCGGACGACGGGGAAAATTTCCGTTCCTTACATAGGCGTCCGCTATATCATCTTGGATGATACGGCTCAGAAAGAAAACAATCTGCCTTATAATTACGGCGCCCTCATCCTGCGCGGCCAGAGGATGACAGATTTCGCCGTCATTCCCGGATCACCGGCTGATAAAGCGGGACTGGTGGAAAACGACATCATCCTCGAAATCAACGGGACGAAGATCGATGATGCCCATCCGCTGAGCAACCTCATCAGCCAGTACAATGTGGGTGATGAGATTACTCTCAAGGTATCGCACAAGGGGGTAACGAAGGATGTGAAGGTGAAACTGGAAGAGCGCAAATGAAAAAGTATCAGGTATTGCGTATCATGTATCATGTAAAAGAGGCTTCATCAAGCCTCTTTTCGTAACCCATGATTTCTTTTGTTGGCACTCTCGGTGTGAGATTGCCAACTTTTTGATTTGGTGGTATATTTGAGACGAAGGTGGCGTACTATAAAAATTACGGTTTTTGTTCTCGTATTCATTCATGATTTCTGATTCGTAATTCTTGATTCTTTTTCAACTATGAACATCAACAAATTCACAACCAAAAGCCAAGAGGCGCTGCGCAATGCGCAGGAAATCGCCCTGTCGCGCGGCAATCCGCAGCTGGATATCGCGCATCTTCTGTATGCGCTCTTGGCACAGACGGATTCTATCGTGCCGGTGATTTTCGGGAAGCTCGAGATCGATGCGGAAAAGATCAAGGGTCGGATACTCGATGAAATCGATCATTTTCCGCGGGCGGAAACGGGAGCCCTCGGCCAGCTCTATCTCTCGTCGGGGTTGGCGCAGGTATTTTCCGGCGCAGAGAAGGAGATGGAAAAAATAGGGGATAGTTTTGTCTCGACAGAGCATCTGCTCCTCGCGGTGCTCGTCGTGGGGAGCAAGGCGAAGACGCTTCTCCAAACGGCCGGCATACAGTATGATGACGTGCTGAAAATCCTGTCGCAAGTCCGCGGCGCAAGCCATGTGGAAAGCCAGGAACCGGAACAGACCTATCAGGCGCTCGAGAAATATGCAGTCAATCTGACCAAACTGGCTCGCGAGGAAAAGCTTGATCCGGTTATCGGCCGCGACGAGGAGATTCGTCGCGTGATGCAGGTACTTTCGCGGCGCACCAAAAACAATCCCGTGCTCATTGGCGAGGCCGGTACCGGCAAGACAGCCATTGCCGAGGGATTGGCGCAGCGCATCATTTCCGGCGATGTACCGGAGAACCTGAAGAACAAAGAAGTCGTCTCTCTCGATCTGGGGGCGCTTTTGGCCGGGGCGAAATTCCGCGGCGAATTCGAAGAACGCCTCAAGGCGATACTGAAAGAAGTGGAACATGCGGCTGATCGTTTCATCCTGTTCATTGATGAGTTGCACACGCTTGTCGGAGCAGGCGCGACGGAAGGAGCCCTCGACGCATCAAATATGCTGAAACCGGCGCTCTCGAGAGGCAAGTTACGCGCGATCGGCGCGACGACGCTCAAAGAATATCAGAAATATATCGAGAAAGATGCGGCATTGGAACGGCGTTTCCAGCCGGTGTATGTGAGCGAGCCTTCTGAAGAAGATGCGATTGCCATCCTGCGTGGCATCAAAGAAAAATATGAATTGCATCACGGCGTGAAGATTACCGATGATGCGCTCATCGCGGCCGTGAAGCTTTCCCGGCGCTATATCACGGAACGTTTCTTGCCGGATAAGGCGATCGACCTGATCGATGAGGCGGCGTCTCTTAGGCGGATGGAAATCGATTCGATGCCGACGGATCTCGACCAGTTGGAGCGGAACATCCGTCGTTTGGAAATCGAAAAGCGGGCCTTGGGGAAAGAAGGGGATGGCCATACTGGGAAAAAAATCGTAGCCATCAATCGGGAACTTTCGGAGCTGAAAGAGCGCTCGCAGAAACTGTCGCTCCAATGGAAATCGCAGCGCGGTCTCATTATGGCGGCTCGTGAACACAAGGCGGAGATAGACAAGCTTAAGGGAGAGGCGGAAGTGGCGGAGCGGGAGGGCGGACTTGATCGCGTGGCGGAAATCCGTTATGGCAGAATCCCGGCACTAGAGAAAAAAATCAAGAGTGAGGAGAAAAAACTCGAAGCCCTGCAAAAAACCGGCTTCATTCTCAAAGAAGAGATCACGGATGAGGATATCGCGCTCGTGGTATCGCGTTCCACGGGCGTGCCAGTCGCGAAAATACTCGAAAAAGAGGCAGCCAAGCTCGCCCATATGGAAGAGGCCTTGAGAGGGCGCGTTATCGGCCAGGATGAGGCAATCGTTTCAGTGTCTAATGCCATCCGCCGTTCGCGGGCCGGACTGGCCGAAGAGACGCGCCCGATCGGGTCGTTCATCTTTCTCGGTATGACGGGAGTCGGGAAAACCGAGCTGGCCAAGGCATTGGCGGAGTTTCTCTTTGACGATGAGAAAGCGCTTGTGCGAGTGGATATGTCGGAATATATGGAGTCGCACTCGATAGCCAAGCTGATCGGTTCGCCGCCGGGCTATGTCGGGTATGAAGAAGGAGGCCAGCTGACGGAAACCATCCGCCGCCGTCCGTACAGTGTCGTCTTGTTCGATGAGATCGAGAAAGCTCATCCGGATGTGTTCAATATTCTTTTGCAGATTCTCGATGATGGCCGGCTGACGGATGCCAAGGGACACGTGGCGAATTTCAAGAATGCGGTGATCATTATGACTTCCAATGTCGGCTCGGAAATCTTGGTGCGTGCGCGGGATCTGGGGTTCAAACATAAAGAGCGCGAGGAAAGCGCGTTGTCCGAAGAGGAAGTCCGCGAACACATCCTGTCCAGTCTGCGCGAGACATTCCGACCCGAATTCTTGAATCGTATCGATGAAATCGTCATCTTTCATCCGCTGACGCCCAAGGTGTTGCGCCATATCGTCGATGTGCAGTTGGAGAAGGTCGCCTCGCGTCTCCAGGTGCGCGATATCATTCTCGCATTCTCGATTCCTCTCAGGGACTATCTTGCGAAAACCGGATTTGACCATTTGTATGGGGCTCGTCCGCTCAAGCGAGTGATTCAGAATAGCATCCTTGATCCGCTGGCACTTGAAATTTTGGAGAAAAAAGTGCACAGTGGAGAGGGTATCGCAGCTGTCATTGAGAAGGGGAAAATTGTCTTTAGAAAATCAAAATTAAAAAATCAAAAATCAAAATGACCCGTCTCGACGAGGTCAAGCCGAGGCGGACAATGTAAAGTGTAAAAGCTCTCATTCAAGGCGATTCTAGAATTTGTTCATTTTTGAATTCTTATCTGTCCGTCCTGGCAAAGGCTTAGCCAGCCTCGACGTCTAGGCGGGCGAGACAGATCATTTTTCATTTTGATATTTCCATTTTCCATTTTTTCGTATGATTTTCCATTTTACCGTTTTTTTGTGGAGTGTTATTTTTGGTCTGGGGTTGGAGGTGATCGCAGACAATCCGATCTTTCCATCGTGGAGCTGGTATATTTTTTCCATTCTGCCGCTCGTTATCATTTCGCTCATTGCGAGCAGGCGGATCACCAAGCGTTATACAGATGCGTTCGTACCGGGACTGCTTTCCTTCGTGGCGCCGACGCTTCTCTCTCTCATCGATCATCCGGCACAGCGCCAGATGTTCGTCGTTTTGAGCGCTGTCATGTATTATTTCGCGCTCCTGGGGATATATCGGCTTCGGCATGCGCCAGAAGACAAGACTGCCAAGTCTTTTCTCTATTCTGCAGCGATGGCAGCGATGTTCTTTTTTTATGCTGGAGTATACGGGTTCTATCTCAATTTTTCGTTTCCTCTCTGGGGCCTGATGCTCATCTATTTTTTCGGCACGGCGCTGACGAGCTACGAAACCTTTCTTGGTGTGGAAAATCAAGAGCGTCAGCGCATGCGTTTGTATAGCGTACTCCTCGGTCTTATCATGGGGGAGATGGCTTGGGTGATGAGTTTCTGGCCGTTTGGCTATCTGACGACCGGAGCAGTAGCTCTTATTTTCTTTTTTGTTATCTGGGACATTGCGCTGGATGGCTTTCGCAAGAAGCTATCGCTCAAAAAAGCGGTGGCAAGAATCCTCTTCTTTTTCGTCCTGATAGCCGTGCTGCTTTTCAGCACACCGTGGCACATTTTAGTCTGAATGTAAAAAATATCAAAAATCAAAATCACAATGCAAAATGGACTTAATAGGAAAAACGGGAGGCTAAAAACTTCATTTCGTTGTACATAGAAAGCCAAGGAAAGGGCTTTTAACTCAATGTCGTTTAGTTTAATGCATAAAAACAGTACTTCCGTGGCTTCATAGAAAGAAAAATAAATAATCCTCGCGGCAAGCCGCGAGGTATTAC